>JAEELE010000068.1 GCA_016288755.1 Oscillospiraceae bacterium | reverse complement strand
TGTGACAGCAGTGAAAAGAAACAGTCTGATCGAAGAGAAGCTGTTTGCGCGCAAATGGTATCACAGACTGACCGCGCTGACGGTTGTGCTCAGTCTGCTGTGCGCATTCATCGTTCCGCTGAGTCTGGCGCGCCCGGGTGCTGCTGCAACGCCGGATGTGGTGCCTGCCGGTGCATACTCCATCGAGAATGACGTGACGGGTGTCGAGATCGGCAATGATGTGTCGGGCGGCACATCCAGCGGCACGACCATTACGGGCGGTCAGGGCGTGGATGCCGTTTCGTTCACGCTGACTGCCGATTTCGTGATCAATGACAGAACGCACGATAAGATCGATACCAGTAAGCCGTATATCTATCTTCCGGTTTCCAAGGATGAACTGAGCGTTTTTCTTGCAGCAGGTGCATCGGATAAGGGTAATGCGACAGATGATTCAATCGGTTGGAAGAATTATTGCTTCGAGCAATACGGTTCTTTTGAGGCATTATCGACGGGTGTATATACAATTTACCCCACCGACGACGGCGACTACGGCTATATTGTTCTGGAGTTCAATCAGGAATACATTAGTTATATCAAGCAGAGCAGCGGCGTTGTGACCGGCTCGCTGCAATTCAACGGTCTGGTCAACCGCGATGCCGCGCAGATCAGCGACAAGACGATCACGCTCGGCAGTGCGAGCATCACGGTGGATTTCGACGACAGAGAGCCCTCAGCCAGCAAATCGGTTCACCCGAGCACGGATGAGATCGGCTGCCCGGTGCTGACATGGACGATCACCGTGCACGATCTCTACGAGACGAACAATTACACCATTACGGATGATATGCTCGCCGGTGCCTATAATTTCTCGACGAACCCGGACGGCGTCTGCTTTCTGCAGGACGGTCAGATCATGTTCAACGAGAATATCAACCGCGTGAAGGATTTCACGATCACCTATCAGACGAAGATTTCCGCGGAGGAGCTGCGGACGAGAACTGATCCGTTTGACGTTTCCAACTCCGTCAGGATCAACGGCGTCGTGCAGGATACGGCGACTGAGACGATCACGCCGGATTCCGTGCCGCATGCGACAAAAACCGGTGTGCCGGATTACCAGTATCAGGGCGACCGCAGCGGGGAAGCCGTCGGCGAGGATTACATCTACTGGACGGTGGATGTCACGCGGAATTACGGGCTTTCGCTTGCGGGGTGCACGCTGACGGAAACACTCGGCAGCGGTCTGAGCGATCTGACGCTTATCCACGCCGAGGATGAAGACCACACGGCACTGGATGCTTCGGCGCTGATTTCCAAGACCTCGGAAAGCGGCAGCACCTCGACATGGACCTTCAATGCAACAACCGAGGACAAGGTGAAGCTGGTTTTCCGGTCCAGGGTTTCCGGCGACGGTTCATATACCAATTCGGTCACGATCGACGGCAGCACGCCGAGTACGCCGGATGTAACATACGATAAGACACATCAGCGTGAGTCGAGCAAGACCGGCGTTTATTACGCCGAGGAGGTCAACGGCGAATCAAGGGAATATGTCGACTGGACGATCTCGGTCAATACCGTTCCGAGGGCGACAGAAAAGCTGAACGGCTACAAAATCTTCGACAGCGCGTTCGGTACCGACGGCTTCCAGTGGATCAGCGCAACGGCTGAAAACAACTATCAGTCGGTCACGATTGATAATATCGCCGGTCTGTTTGAGAATGCCGGCGACCATACGCTGCGGATCAAGGCTGCGTCGAACGGGGTTCCCGAGATGGATAAGCTCACCGTGACCTACCGGGTTCCGCTCGGTACGGTTGCGGGCAGAGATGCGACCACCCCCGGCACCGTGACGAACAGCTACGGCATTGAAGATGAAACGCCGACGGAAGTCACGGTCGATATCCCCTCGCTTGCAGGTCAGGCGACCGTCAATGTCGGCAAGACATGGAACAACAACGACGACATGAACCGCGCACAGACAACTGCGACGTTTACACTGTACTATAAATATCAGGGCAGCGGCGACTGGCTGCCGTTCCATGAATATCCCGGCTATTCCGATTATACGGACACGATCACGCTGAACGGCACACAGTCCGAAAGCAGGCAGTTTACAGAGCTCCCTGCCTATCACATTACTGACGGTAACGACAGACTGCCGATCTATTACAAGGTCGAGGAAACGATGACGATGCCGTCCGGTGTTGTCAACCGCTACGAACAGACCGTTTCCGGCGATCAGACCAACGGCGTCAAGGGCATCGACAACCCGAGCTTCGGCTTTACCAACACATGGCAGGGCATGAACTTCACCGGCATCAAGCTGTGGGAGGATGACGAGGGGCACGAGAGCGAGCGCCCGGCTGTCCAGCTGACGCTGAAGCAGCGTGTCAAAAACTCGAATGATGAATGGGTGACGGTCAGCGCGGAGGGCGTTGCCAATCCGGTCGAGGCATCGGCTGCGACCAACTGGCAGGCAGTGTGGAACAATCTGCCGAAGTACAACGCAGGCGGTCAGGAGCTGGAATACCGCGTGGAGGAAGCCACGGTACCGGATGGGTATACGCAGAAAGCGCAGAGCAGCTACAACACCGTCACGAATGTCTACGACCTGATGACCGTTTCCGCAGAGAAATTCTGGGCGCGCTACGATTCGGACAGCGACAAGCCCGCATCCCTCACATTCCGGCTGATGCGAACGACGGGAGACCCGGAGCTGGATTCGTCGTGGGAATATGTCCCGGGTGCGGAGACGATCACACTCAACAAGGACAACGGCGACTATGCCAACAGCGCGAGTATTCTGAAATGGCATGATCTGCCGAAATACGATTCGGAGAATCACCCGTATTATTACAAGGTGGTCGAGATTCAGACAGCCGAAGAAGCGCAGGAATTCACGGCGGTGTATCACGAGCGCTACGGGAACGGTTACTATGTCTATGCACCGAACGGCTCCAGAACGATCGACGTGACAAACACTTGGCGGAAAACCAATATCACCGTCACGAAGCAGTGGCAGGGTGACAACGGCAACGAATTCTTCCGCCCGAACATCGTGCTGCAGCTGGAAAAGAGCACCAATTACGGCGACTGGGTCGCATTGGATACGAATACGGTGAAGCTCGTCAACGACGGCACCGGCAATTTCGCACCTGACCCGAACCCCGACAATCTTCCGGCGAGCGCGTCCTACACATGGAGGAATCTGGATGCCGGCGACAATGTCCGCTACCGGGTCGTCGAGGTGAGAATGCTCGAGCGCAAGCGCGGCAGCACCAACACCGGCGCTGAGACCGGCAATACCGACACCGGCTACGACACCTATTACGGCTGGATCGGCAATCAGGACCCGACCGAGCTCTCCAGCACGGGCAGCACTGAGGCGCGCAACGCACTCCTGATCAATCAGTCCAACATGATCACCATTCGCGTCGATAAGGTCTGGGAGGGCGTTCCGCCCGCCTACCGCACCGGCGTGGTCGGCTACCGGCTGTACAAATGGACGGATGAGCAGTTCAGCACGCTGACCGAGGAGCAGAAGTATCACGAAGACGATTACAAATTCTCGGATAAGTACGCATTCCTCACGGCATCCGGCGAATCGGACACGATCTACTGGACATGGATGCTGACAAAGGCCGAAAACGGCAATCCGCTGCACTACGGGCTCCGGGAAATCAGGATGTCTGATCTTCCGCAGAATGCGCCGGATAATTCCGGTCTGGAACAGTACACGGTCGACAGACAGGATGAATTCGATACGCAGGTGACCTTCGGAGATGTGGTCGACCTGAACCAGACCGTCACGGTGAAGAACACATGGAAGAAGATCAATGTTTCCGTCAGCAAGGTCTGGGAGGACGGCACCAACACCGAGGGCTACACAAGCGTCACCATGAAGCTGCAGCGCAGGATCGGCGAGGACGGCGTCTGGCAGGATGGTGTCCCGGGTGCGACGGAAACCAAAACCGTGACCGCTGTGAACAACTGGCGTCTGGATGACGCATGGACAAAGCTCCCGCGTGAGACGGAGAACGGGCAGAAAATCTATTACCGCGCGGTTGAGGTAAGTGCGGAGAAGATCACTGCAACGGAGCAGGAGACCGTCACGGACGCGATTTATTATCCGAGCGCGGAGGGCGTGCAGCAGAGCAGCCTGTCCGTGGAAAAGACGTGGGCGAGCGGCGAAGACAAGTCGCAGTATACCGCAATCACGCTGCAGCTGATGAAGAAGGTCGGCGAAGGTGATTGGGAGCCCGTTGCCGAACAGGACAGACAGCTCACGGGGACGGGCGGCTGGAAGCTCACGAACGCATGGGACAGCCTGCCGACGTCGGAATGGATCGACGGAACGGAGCAGCCCGTCAGATACCGCGCGAAGGAGATCAGCCGGACCAGAATCACCGCCACGCAGCCGATCACCATAGCGGAGAGCGAGGATTTCTACACCAGACCCGATGCGTCCGGCATCAACGTGACCGGCGATTCCGTGGTGACCAACACGCCCAAGAGGATCACGGTCGGCATGGTGAAGCATTGGGTGGTGAATCAGGAAACCCCGACCGGAACAATTACGGTCACGCTGATGGCTTCGACCAACGGCGGCGCATCATGGGTCACGGCAGATCAGCTTGACAACAACATCACTGCGGTCAAGACGATCGACGTGGACGGTGCCAATGATCTGAATGCAGCGTGGGAGAATCTCCCGACAAAGGCGACCGTCAACGGCGTTGAGCGCGATGTGATCTATAAGCTCGTCGAGGCGGAGAAGCCGGGGTACTCCACGGAGTACAGCGCTGATGCGGTTTCGTCGAATTCCACGATCACGATCACGAATACGGAGAATGCGCCGTATACCAAAAAGGCGGCGAATCCTGTGCCAAGTATCATTCCTAATGTGACTGAGGACAAGGATGAAGACGGTAATGTAATTCACCGCACGCTGAACGGAATGTCATGGGACACAGCGAATGACGGAATTCTGCAGAATAATACACTTTCGTCCGATGATATCGGCAAGGTGGATACTGCGATTGTAGATATCAATGGAGTTCCCACAGAATGCTATTTGTTCAAGTGGCGCATAGATATGCTCACGAACCAAACGCAAAATGGCAATGTCGGGTATAAGTTTACTGATGTATTGACCGACGGCTCAGTCTTCTATAATGATTGCGGCAAGCACGGCGTGCGAATCGAGGCGAATGGCGGCGGTAATGACGGTGTATATTGGCGGTATATTTGGAGTGAGTATTATGATGAAAACTCCTATAATGGTTATTCGGATACAAATCATTTGAATCTGCAGTATCTGAATGATAATACCACAGCCATTTTCGATATGATTACTCCGCCTCAAGGTTTAAGAGTATCATATATAACCTATTATACTGCAACACCGAAATCGGTTGTGGATGAAGCACTCGAAGCCACCGGGGAGTTTATTCTTACAAACCGTATTCAGGAAGAAAGTGAGCATGCGCCGCAAGCGGTCGATTTTCATGTTTCCGGCGGCGATAATGTCGGCTACATTGACAAGATCAACAGTACGGCATACGGTAATCCGAGGACGCTCACGCAGGGGGGCGAAACGAAGCAGTATGCGGTCATCCGGGACGGCACGGCACATTATACGCTGGATGTCAATCAGGACAGCAAGTATCTTTCGAGCGGCAATACATTCAGTGTCACCGATACGTTCCGCATTCTGGAGTATACACCGGCAGGCGGCGAGAAGCAGGACGGAACAGATGTCACCGTAATACCGACGCTTTCCAATGTCTCCGTCTACTACTATGATACGGACGGAAAGCGGTCTCCGGTTGACCCGAGCCTGTACTCTTATTCCACCGAATCAAAAGACGGAAAATATGTAACAGTTGAGGACTATTCAGACAAGTTCACCAATCTGAATTTATGGAATGATGGCAGCGGAACGACAATTTCATCTGGAAGTGAAGGCATCAAAAAAGGCTTTGAGCTAATCATTAATTACCATGGTACAGCAAACGCTCCTGTCCAATATGAGAGTTGGGCGGATCAATCGCTAAAAAATTATGCTGATATTTCATGGGAAGGCGATTCATTCGACAGTTCGGGCAAACTTCAAATTAAAATAGTCTTTAAGCAGCCGATGGAGCCGAATACAAGCGCAAAATTTAAGATGGTTGGTTCCGATGACAACAAGGAGGTAACTGTCGAGAGCGCAATTCAGAAAACCTCCACCCCCTGCACGAACTACAACGCCAAATTCACGCTTCCGGACGGCGGTCACTATGTGATCATGTACGACTATGTGATCAAGAATCCGGACGGCAGCATTCTGCAGGACGACTCCATTCTCTCCCTGCAGAACGAAGCGAGCGTGCACACCTCCGGCGGCGACAAGACGGATGAATCCCGCAAGACCGAATACTGCGTGCAGAAATCGAACATGTCGGTGCGCGTCGGGCAGAACTTCGAGATCGTGAAGGTCGATATCGGAAATCACTCCATCGACGACCTGAATGCCCGCTTCAAGCTGGCAAAATACGACGCCGATCTGCAACAGTGGGTGTACGCAGATGCATTCTCGTTCGCGCCAATCGGCAATGACGGCTTGCTGTCAGATACCCTGCACACCGCAGGCTTCTCGCAGGGGCTGACGGAAACCGAATCGGGCGAGAATCACATCATCCCGGAGAGCGCTGCCGAAATGGAGCTCGCGGGCAATTTTGAGATCGAGCTGGAAAATCAGGTGCTCTACAAGATCATAGAGGTGAAGGCGCCGGACAATCACGCGGATTTCAACTACCCGAAGGTGCCCTACGAAGCGCCGGACAACGATCACACGGTCGAGGGCAACGCGGACAACACGACCTATTTCATCTACAATGAGCCCAATACCGGAACAAATCCGTCTCCGGCAATGACGCAGGAGCAGATCGAGGCACTGGCTGCGAGCGCGGGGGTTCCCGCCGCAAGTGTACAGGAGCGCAGCAGCAAGGCGTCGAGCCTGATCGTGCAGAATGTCAGACAGATCAACATCGGCGCGGAAAAGACATGGGAACAGGACCCCAATTCCGCGATTAACGATGTGAAGGTCGCCGTGCAGCTTCTGCGCTCGGACACAATGGATATCAATGATGCAGCGCCGGTTGAAAACCAGAGCGACCTGCTCGCAGCAGCCGATCAGGCGAAATACGACGAGACGCTTGAAGCCTATATCCTGAGCAAGGAGGATTCCTTCCGGCAGAGCGAGATCTGGCGGAACCTCCCGAACGGCGACATGGCAACCGGCAAGCCCTACTACTATTTCGTCCGGGAGGTCGCCTACAAGATCGGCAATTCCAACGGAGAAGCCGTAAATGCCGATCCGACATGGTATGTTTACGATGCCGATGAAAACAGTGCGACCTGCGGCAAATACGTCAACTGCAACGGAGCGGTCTGGCACGATGCATCGAACAACAGTGCCGAGTATAAGCCCTCCTACACGGATGACGCGATCAGCAGCAGCGGCGTGATCAAAATCGTGAACTCCAGAAAGCTGCTCGTGAAAAAGCAGTGGCAGGACAAGAACGGCAACCCGATCGCGAATCCGCCGGTCAGTGCGGTCGACTTCAACCTCTACGGCATTACGCCGGACGGCACCGCGGTCAAGATCACGCTGCCGGACGACAGACAGCGGCTGACCGCTCCCAACTGGGAGATCGAGGTGCCGCAGGACCTGATCAGCGGCGACGGGATCAACTACACCAAGTTCCTTGTGGAGGAGGTCACAGCGCTCGAGGACTATATCGTCAGTGATGTGTACGCACTCAACGGCAACACCGGTGTGATGTACCTCATCAACAAGAACACCAACCCGACCAGCGTCGACGTGCACGCCGCCAAGACATGGGCGGACGGCAACGAGATTCACGGCGAGGGCGATGCGGTGACATTCACGCTGTATCAGTTCACCGGCAAGCAGACCGTCGATCAGGCGTTTATCGAGAGCTTTATCAGCAAGGGCAAGGTCTACAACGGCGTTTCGCAGGTCACCGGGATCACCAACCCGGTCACGCTCAACGGAACGGAGACCGACCCGTGGCAGTACACATGGCAGAATCTGCCGTTCCGCGGCGGCACGGACAACGCGAAGCTGCAGTATTTCGTGCTCGAGGAGCAGTCCGAAAGCACAAGCGGCGATTATATCGCGGTGTACACGCTCGACGGCAACACGGCCTATAAGGCGGACCGCACGCTGGATGTCACCAACAAGCAGCCGGGCGTTCTGGTGGTCAAGAAGCAATGGCGCGACAAGAACCAGCAGGATAACCCGCTGATCTCCAATGTGAATTACGCAGATGTGCAGGTGCAGCTCTACCGGAAGGCGCGGAGCGAGACGCAGCTCGTCAATGCAGAAGCGACCGACATCATGACAAAATACGGCTTGGACGCGACCAATCTTGTGACGGGCATCGAAAATGTTCCGGGGCTCGGCACGGACGGCACGGTCACGCTCAGCAGGAGCACCGGCTGGACGGTTTCGCTGAAGGGACTGGACGAAGGATACTGCTACTACATCGTCGAGACCGACGGCAACGGCTATACGGTCGAAAGCTACACACCGCAGTATGCCAACGAGGGACAGATTCCCGGCAGCGACACGATCATGACGGTCGATAACTTCGTCGAGGGCGAGACGGTCGAGATCCGGGCACAGAAGGTCTGGGATTACACACCCGGCAACGGCACAGTCAGTCCGCCGGATTCCGTGACGCTGCTGCTGCAGCAGTATGACACGGCGACACATCAGTATGTGACCGTCAGCTCGCAGACCGTGACCGCGGAAAGCGGCTCGGGCTGGGAGGCGGTGTGGACCGGTCTTCCGGCATCGAAGCAGTATCAGGTCATCGAGGATGTGCCCGCAGGCTGGATCGCAAGCGGCGGTCAGACAGCGACCGTGGATACGACCGGTGAAACGGAGGTCCGCAGCTACACGGTGACGAATGAGCTGGACACCGGCGCGCTGAATGTCCAAAAGAGCTGGCTTGCAAATGAAACCGGCGGCACGACGCAGGTGACGGTCGAGCTGTGGCGGCAGGCGTATAACGGCGATGAGCCCTACACCGGCGCCGCGGCAAACGCAAACACACAATCCGCGCAGACGCAGAGCGTCAGCAGCCTCCCGCGGGGCATGTTCTCCATGCGGAGAGTGCAGGCTGCTCTGGCACAGGCGCAGACGGATATTTCCAATGCTCAGACGGAGGTGGTAGAGCAAACACCCGTTCAGATGCCTTTGGGAAGACCTTTGACGAATTCCAAAGGCAAGATACGGTTGATGGGGAGCGGGACAGATTCACATGGGAATTATGTATCGCTAGATGTTAATTCTGAGTTGCTAACTTTGGAAAAAGGCAACGTTCAAAGCCTATGCAGTGGTTATGATATTACTGGAATTGGGTATGTATTCGAGGAAGCACCAGTGCACTTTTATGGTATTAAAACATATATCAAGGCATCAAATGTGACATTCGGAGAATTCTATTTAAATTCCGGTTATCTCACTTCTTCTGAACTGTATTATGACTTGACAAGCTATCAAGGTTGGACGAATAATGTATACTATGATGGCATTCCTAGCCCGATTCAGGGCGTTTCGGTAACAGAAAACACTGCATATAACGCACAGAATACTAAAATATGGATCAAAGAAATCCGCTTCTACTACACCCCCGTTGGTCCCACAGTCTCAATCACGAACAAGCCGGACAACACAAGCGTTATTTCCGGCGACACAGCCACACTTACTGCAACGACATCCGCCGACATGATCAGCTGGGCAAGCAGCGACAGTAATGTTGCAACCGTTGACAATAATGGCAATATTACATTCAAGCAAGTCAGTGCCGTTTCAGAGGTCACAATTACTGCAAGTGCAACAGACGCAGGAACAACCAATTCCGATTCTGTGACTTACACAGTAACGCCCTTCTCCATTACCGACAAAGCAACTATCACGACCGATCGGACAGAGGGCGACACGGTTGACCTTGATGCAAACGCAAGCGCAAACTGGAGCAGCAGTGATACGAATGTAGCAACAGTCAATGCAAACGGCGAGGTGACATTCACCGGAAACGGTACTGTCACGATCACCGCAACGCACGGCGGTGCGGCGGATACAGTGATATTCACAGTTTCCAGCAAAGCCTTCACGGCACTCATTGACCGCGACGTGCTGCATGTCGGCGGGACCGCGACTCTGTCGGCAGAAGATGCCGACGGCAATATCCTCAGCGTTGAGTCATGGAGCGTCGATACCGCGAACAGCAGCGGCGAGGTGGAGATCAGCGGAAACATAGTGACAGCGACCCACATAGGCACAGTGGTTCTGATCGGAACGCGCGGCACGGAGAGCAGCACGGTCACGCTGAATATTGATTCCATTCGGGTGCGCTGCGACCTCGGCGACATTGTGCCGGAGAACCTCCTCACACTGAATGTCGGAAGCAGCTACCCGGTGCTGAATATCGTCGGCACTGCGAATCAATCGACCACCGATGCGGCTGTAGCGTATTACGACCCGGCAACGCACAGCATTGTCACCGGCGAAAAGGTCGGCACCACGGAAATCACAATCACGGATGAAGGCGGCGGCAGTGTGACCTTCACGGTCCAGACGACGGTCACCGAAGCAAATGCCAATGTGCCCGCAACAGCCGAAAAGGTGCAGGATATCACGGTCTCGGCAGCGGCAAGCTGGCTGAGCGCAACGGTATCCGACCTGCCGAAGACGGACGGGCGCGGACACACCTACCGCTACTTCATCAGGGAAACCGCGACAGGCGCATTTATTCCGGTTTCCTACTCAACAGGCTCGCAGGGTGCGGAGCTGAGCGGGGCGCTGACACAGCTTGCGCTGACAAACGCCGCGCTGCAGTCCAACGCAGTCGAGCTCCCCGAATCCGGCGGCACAGGCACGCGCATCTACTACACCGTGGGCGGGATGCTGCTGCTGCTCTCCGCAGCCGGATATGTCACGGTCAGGCGCCGGAGGTGGTCGAATGGATAGACACCTGTCGGCACGCGATACGATCAAGCGCAGAAACCGAAGACGAATCAGAAGCCCGGTCCGGGGCGTGGGAGAGGCGGAAGCCGCGTTCTGCGGCGACAGCACCGGCTTTCCGCCGTGAATCACCCAAACCCCGGACACAACCGAAATTGATTGATAAAGGAGAATTATCATGAAAAAGACGAGTAAGATCGCGGCGATGGCCGCAGCAATGGCTCTCGCAGCCACCCTGGCAGTGCCGAGCATGATGATGTCGGCGAGTGCGGCGACTGAGAACACTGTTACGATTACCAGTGAACAAGGCACATCCAGTGCTAAGACACACAGCTACAAGGCATACAAGATTTTCGGAGGCGAAGTTGCAGACAGTCAGCTGAAGAACATCACCTTTGGAGGCAGTGATTTTAGTGCATTTCTCACAGCATTGAAGGCTGATACCACGATTGGATCGGATTTTACCAGCGTAACCGATGTTGCCGGTGTTGCAGCACAGCTCGCAACCTACACGAATGACAGTGCTGAAGCGAAGGCATTTGCAAAGTTTGTGGCTATGAATACCGATAAGGTCGCTGCTGCTGTTGAGTCCAGCACGACAGAGGGCAGCGAGAATACAATTCCGCTGACAACAGACGGCTACTATGTGATCATTGAGGATGTTCCGGCAGATACTCAGACTGATTTTGCAATCACCAGTTACATTCTGGCGCAGTACGATGCTTCTGAGGGTGCAGACATTAACGCAAAGTCTACTGTTCCGACAGTTGATAAGCAGGTATTGGACGAGACTGATGATGCCGAAGAAGGGTCAACGGATGGCTGGGGCGAGACTGCTGACCATGCTATCAACGAGACTTTCCAGTTCAAGCTGATTGGTACGCTGACTGCTGATGCGAAGTATGACGACTATTTGTCTTACAAAATGGTCTTCCATGACACGCTGAACAAGGGCATCACTTATGACGGCGGTGTTGCGGCAACGGTGAAGTTCGGCACTGGTGATGCAAGAACATTGACAATTGCTGCGGAGAAGATCGTTTCCTCTACAGATGCTACGACGGGTGTCACCACGCTTACGATCACCATTGATGACCTGAAAGCTGCACTGACAGGCACTGAAAAGCTGAGTGACGGCGCGGTTGTTACGATTACCTACAATGCACATCTGAATGCAGATGCAGCGCTGACCGCAGGTAATGCTGTGGCGAATACCGGCTATGATAACGTGAACGGCGTTTATCTGGAGTATTCTAATAACCCGAATTATACCGGCTCCGGTACGCCGTCAACAGGTAATACACCGAACGATCATGTCTGGGTGTTCACCTATTCCGTTGACAACGTGAAGAAGAAGGATTCCACGTCCGGTGATAATCTGGCGGGTGCAAAATTCAAGCTCTTTACAACTAAAACGGCAGGAACCGGCTCCGATCCTGACACTTATTCCGGTGAGGTTAAGCTGATTGACAATAATGACGGGACATATACTGTGGCGAACCAGACAGCTACAACTGGTTTCGTGACCGAGATGGTATCCGCTGCTACGACCGGTATATTTAATATCAAGGGTCTGGATACCGGTACATATTACTTGGTTGAAACAGAGGCACCGAGCGGCTATAAGGTTGCTGATACTGTCGAGGTCGTAATCAGTGCAACTCATGCAGAAACTGATACAACAGGTTCTGCTGCACAGGTGACGATGGAAGCAGCTACCAAGAATATGTCCAACACAGTTGTGGATACCTCCGGCTCCACCCTTCCCAGCACCGGCGGCATGGGCACGAAGCTCTTCATCGTCTGCGGCAGCCTGACGGCAGCGGCAGCGGGCATCTACCTCGTCTCGAAGAAGAGAGCGAAGGACGAGACCGAAGAGTGATTTCCCCCGCACACAGCACAACTGAACCGAACGCCCGGAGGGTCTGCCCTCTGAGCTGAAACCGAATTCCTGCGCCTCCGGGGGCTGTCCTCCGGAGGCGGTCAGGGAGAAACCCACAAGGAGCCCGAGCCATGAAAAAGAAGCGCGATATCATCTCCACAGCGGTCTTTGGGTTGCTCTTTCTTGCGGGTCTCTCCGTGATGCTGTACCCGACCTTTTCCAACTGGTGGAATCAGAATATGGCATCGCACACCGTTTCCACCTATAAGGAAACGGTCGCCCAGATCGAAACGACCGAATACGAGCAGCTCCTGCGCGAAGCCCGCGCCTACAACGAACGGCTCGCCGCGCTGTCGGCGCCCTTTGTCAGCTTTGATACGCTCACAGGCTACGACGACATTCTGAATATCTCCGGCACCGGCATCATGGGCTATGTGTCCGTCCCGAGCATCAACGTCGAGCTGCCGATCTATCACGGCACCGACGAGGGCGTTCTGCAGATCGCCGCCGGGCATATTCAGGGCTCGAGCCTGCCGGTCGGCGGCGCCTCCACGCACGCCGTGATCTCCGGACACCGCGGGCTGCCCTCTGCGCGGCTCTTCACCGATCTTGACAAAATTGTCGAGGGCGATATTTTCACGATCAACGTGCTCAACGAGGTCTACACCTACGAGGTCGAGCGGATTTTGATCATCCTCCCGACCGAGACCGAAAAGCTGGCGATCTTCCCCGGCGAGGATATCGTCACGCTGATGACCTGCACGCCCTACGGCGTCAACACGCACCGCCTGCTGATCCGCGGGCACCGCATCGAGACGGTTTACGACCGGAAGATCAAGGTCGGTGCCGATGCGCTGCAGGTCGATTCGATGAAGGTCATTCCGGCGGTCTTTCTCCCGCTGCTTGTGCTGCTGCTGATCTACTGGAATATCACAGGCAGGCGGAGACGGCGCATCCGCATTGACCGCTATACCGTCCGCGGGCTCCCGAGGGGTCCGGAGAACTGAAAGAAAGGAGGCAGAGGCATGACGACGATCCGCAGGCGTGCCGGCACAGTGCTCTGTGCGCTGGCTGCGATTCTCTGGTGCATGGCAGGGCTGCTCAGCATTGCTTCTGCCGATGAGGCGGAGGGCTCCCTGACGCTCTGGTGCGTGAAGGACGACGATATTGTCGTCGGGATGCACTGGCAGCTCTACCGCGTCGGACACCGCGAGGCGAATGACTATGTCTTCGAGGGCGCCTTTGCGGACTGCCGCGCGACCCTCGGCGACCGCACCAAGCCGATGCTCGAATGGGATTCGGACACCGTTGCGGCTGCCGGCGAGACCCTGAAGCTCAGGACGATCACCGACAAAATTCCGAGCCGTGACAGCGGCAAAACCGACAGCGCCGGCTCGCTCACCTTCGGCGGGCTGGAGGACGGTCTGTATCTGGTCTGGGGCGATGTGCTCGACCTCGGCGAGGTCACCTATTTCCCCGGCGCGATCTTCTTTGAGATGAACGGCGAAGACGCTGCCGTGCTGAACGCCTACCCGAAGATCGTGCTTGCGCGTCTGAGCGGCAGAACGTACAATTACTCCGTGCGCAAGGTCTGGCTCAACGACGAAAATCAGCCGCAGGACCGCTCGGTCTTCATCACGGCGGATATCTACATGGACAACGAATTCTATCAGGAGGTCACGCTGAACGAGGAGAACAACTGGACCTTTGAATGGAACGGCACCGACGATCACATCTGGTTTGCGGTCGAGAAGGTCATTCCGGCGAATTACACCGTCGCTTACCGGTCGAATTTCACGCAGTATCTGATCGTCAACACCTATGAGGACGACTCGGCCGACGAATCCACCGAAACCGTGACGGCAACATCGACCACCGAGCAGACCAACGACAAATTCAGCGATACGCAGACGGACGATCAGACGGAAACGACCGCGAGCGGGACCGGCGACACCGGCGCGGATACGACCGGCACCACCTCGGCGACCACCCCGCCGCCGCCGGAATCCTCCGTCACGTCCACAACCGACGGGATTCCGCAGACCGGGCAGCTCTGGTGGCCCGTGCCCGTGCTCGCGGCGGGCGGCTTGCTGCTGCTGGGCGTCGGGCTGCTGCTGAGGAAGGAAGGAAATCCGTGAGAAAAGCAGTCAGAATCTGCTGTTTTGCACTGGGGACAGCGCTGCTGCTGGCGGCGTTGTTCCTTGTTTTGTATAACACGGCGGAGGACAGAAAAGGCGGGCAGCAGGCAGAGACCGTGCTGCGCGCACTGAAACGCGAGATCCCGGAATACAGCGCCGCCGAGCCGGCACTCCCTGCGCAGGAGGTATACGATCTGTTTTCCGAATATGAGGAACAGACCGTGCCGCAGACAGACACGGTCGAGGTGGACGGCAGGCGGTATATCGGCTATGTGTCCGTGCCGACGGTCGGGATCGAGCTCCCGGTGCAGGCGGAGTGGAGCTATCAGAACCTGAAATCGTCGCCCTGCCGCTATGTCGGGAATCTCTCCGAGAACGATCTCATTCTCTGTGCGCACAATTACACCACACATTTCGGCAGGATCGGCAGGCTGCACACCGACGACCCGATCATCTTCACCGATGTGCACGGGCAGGCGCACAGCTTTTCCGTCATCAACATCGAGCAGCTGCCCGGCACTGCGGTCGAGGACATGCAGTTCGGGAATGCCGACGACTGGGACCTCACGCTGTTCACCTGCACGCTCGGCGGACAGAGCAGAGTGACGGTCCGCGCGGTCCGGGCAGAGGAGGGCGTGCAATGAAAACGACTTGGCTTTTGTCCGCAGCCGCCTGTGCCGTCTGTCTGACGTCCTGCGCGGGCAGTGCCGGCAGCGCAGCCGTGCCGATGATCGGGCTGCAGTGGTATATGACCTACGACGCGGTCAAGGACGGCATGCAGGATTACACGCTGCTGGACGAGCGCGAATCTGCGGGCACGGTCGCACAGAAAATGCAGGATTACGAAAATGTCGAGCTGTTTTCGGTCAGCTGCGATCTGACGCTCTGCTTCACCGACAGCGGTCTGATCGGGCTCAATTATCACGATGTGGCGCAGCATCAGAGCTATCAGGCATGGCAGCAGACGCTTGAGGCGCAGTACGGTCTGCCGACCGAGGAGGGCAGCGGCATGGCGTCGTGGTACGACAATCCGGTCGGCAAAAACACGGCGGTCTACCTCTTTAACCTCAAGGAGGGTGTGCAGGTCTCGATCTACGTCACGGCGGATTCGCCGGACAAGAGCTACGAGAAGGAGCAGGACGGACATGTGCCGTCACCGGAGATCCGCACGCCGATCGTGCCGGTGCGCGATACGGACGAGCCGCCCGGAGAGACGACCGCAGCGCCGCCCGAAACCGGGAGCAGCACCGTGACCACAACGGTGACGACCGCAGCCCGCGTCGGCATCGGCTGGCGCGCGACCTCGCTGCGTTCGGCGGCAGGGGAGCGAACGGAAACGGACGGGGGCACGGCATTCACCGACGAAACAGAGACGACCGCCGAAGCCGTTCAGACCGATCTCAGCACGGCGGATTCCGGCAGCGCGCAGCCGCCGGAGGATCACACGCGGGACTTTCTGCCCGGCAGTCTGCAGTTTTACGGCGAACCCGCCGACGGGCACCGGGCGATGGCGGAATACACCCAGCTCTACGAATACCGCACGGAGGAGCCCGGGGAGCCGTGGGAGCTGATCATGGAATACCGCGATGTGCCCTATCTCGGGCGGCGCTGCGATGCGGTGCTGTGCTATACAAGCCGCGGGCTGGTCGGCGTCAGCTATTTTGATGCGGACAGGGAGCGCTTTCACGACTGGACGGCGGAGCTGGCGGAGATTTACGGAGCGCCCGACACCGAGCAGCCGGACTATGCCGCGTGGAGCGGCAGCCCGGTCGGCAGCGGCACGATGATCTATGTGTTCGCGCTGGAGGACGGCGTGCAGATTTCGTTCTTCGCAGACGATTCCGGCTCGGAGCTGTCGTAATCGGTTCCGCACCCATTGCATTTTCCGTTTGAATCTGTTATAATATCAATAGCTTTTGGAAACCGTGCTGCCGGAACAGCAGACAGGAGGAAAATGCGGAGGTAGGAGGGAGCAGGGAGCAGGGAGCAGGTAGGAGGTCGGGTGTGCTTGGATGGAAAGCAGGTCTCTGCCACAGACTCCGATTCACTACAGAAAGTGAAGGTGACGGAACCACTCCTCACTGCTCGCCCCTCACTTGATTGTTCGCAGGCGCTTTCCAAAGATCGCAGTAAAAAACGGCGGAATCCGGATTTCGCCTGTTTGTCCGTGCATGGAGTAAGGAGTGATTATGGAGCAGGCAATGATGCCGATGAACGGCTGCGGCAGCATCCCGACCGGACTGCCCGGCGGCTTCTTCGTCTACGAGGCGGAGGGCGACGAGAAGATTCTCTTTGCTGAACAGAATATCGTCCAGCTCTTCGGCTGCACGTCATTTGAGGAATTCATGGAATATGTCCGCGGGTCCTTTCAGGGCATGGTGCATCCGGAGGATCTGCACAAGATCGAGAACCAGATTCAGGCGCAGACGCTCTTCGGCGAAAAGCGCCACGACTATGTGCGCTACCGCATCATCACCAAGCAGGGCGAGATACGCTATATCGAGGATTTCGGGCATCTGCTGCACATGGAGAACGGCAAGAGCGTCTTCTATGTGTTCATCGTCGATGTCGACCAGAACGAATATCTGAATGTCAACCGCAATTCCTTCGCCGAGGCGGAGCTGCTCTCGCGCAATCAGGAGACGGACACGCTCACGGGGCTGTTCAACATGTCCTTCTTCTACTACCGGATCCAGATGATGCTGGCGCAGCCCGAGGCTTGGCGGCTGCATATCGCCTTTGTGTATTTCGATATCCCGAATTTCAAGCTCTACAACGAGCGCCACGGCTTCAAGCTCGGCGATGAGCTGCTCTGCAATCTGGCAAAGGTCATCCGCGTGACCTTCCCGGGGGCGACCGCCGCGCGGTTCAGCGACGACCGCTTTTTCGTCTGCGCGACCGGCTCGCGGGAATCCATCATCGCGAAGGTCGAGAGCGTCTATAAGGCGATGCTGCTCGCCGACGATATCAACAAGAAGGTGCGCATCAAGGCGGGCATCTTTTTTCAGGACGGAAAACGCGCCGAGGTCGGGCTTGCCTGCGACCACGCGCGTCTGGCATGCAGCAGCATCAAGCGCCGCCACGACGTCAACTACTGCATCTATGACGAGCTGCTGCGCGAACGCCTGCGCAAGCAGCAGTATGTGGTCGACCATGTGGAGGAGGCGATCGAATACGGCTATATCCGCGTGTTCTATCAGCCGGTGATCCGCGTGCAGACCGACGAGATCTGCGGCTATGAGGCACTGGTGCGCTGGATCGACCCGATGATGGGGATGCTCTCTCCGGGCGATTTCATCGAGACGCTGGAGCAGTTCCACCTGATCCATCTGGTCGACCGGTATGTGATCCGGCAGGTCTGTGCCGATCACCGGCAGCTCGCCGACGCGGGCAAGCCGGTCGTTCCGGTCTCGGTCAACATCTCGCGGCTCGACTTTGAGCTCTGCGATATCTTCGGCTATGTCGAGGAGATGTGCCGCCAGTTTTCTGTGCCTAAGCACATGCTCGATCTGGAGATCACCGAGAGCGCGCTCAACGACAATGTCGGCTATATCAAGAGCGAGTGCGACCGGATGCGCCGGCTCGGGTTCCACATCTGGCTCGACGATTTCGGAAGCGGCTATTCCTCGCTCAACACGATCGCGGAATACGATTTCGACGTACTCAAGCTCGATCTGGTCTTTCTGCGGAGCTGGGACAGCAATCCCAAGACCGCCGCACTGATGAAGTACATCATGAAGGGCGCGAACGCCATGGGCGTCTCGCCGCTCTGCGAGGGCGTCGAGAGTGAGGCGCACTATCAGTTCCTCAAGGAGATCAGATGCGAGCGCGCACAGGGCTATTACTTCGGCAAGCCGATGCCGCTCGAGGAGACCAGAGCCTTCACCGCATCAAAGGGCATGAAGTGGGAAACGGAAAGCGAGAAGTGAGAAATGAGAAATGAGAAATGGCAAGTTAGAAGTGAGGAGTGAGGAGTTGTTCCGTCATCTTCACTGCTTCTGCTGAAACGAAGGTCGCACTGCGGGGCTTGGAGTTCCCCCCATTCTGAATCATGTGCGAAGCGCATACCGCCATTATTCTTTTTTCTTTATTCTTTTTCTTTCCTGCTGCCTTCTGCCGAAACGAATAACACTGAGGGGAAGCCCGCCGATTGTTCCCGGCGTGCTTCCCCTCATCTGATTCTGTGATATCATGCGGCGCGCGGTCAGTCAGCCGTGAACCTTGCCTCCTGCACCAGCTCCGCAAATTCCGCGCGGTAGCTGTCGGCGCTGTCGCTCTCGCGCAGCAGGCTCAGCACGAGCGATCTGTCTGCGCTGCCCTTGTAGGCGCTGTCCCGCAGCGTCAGCCCGAATGCCGCAACCGCCGAAGCAAAGCGCAGATCGTCGGACATTTCTGCCTGCTTCGCCGCCTGCGTGACCGGATAGCTCAGCAGCCGGCTCTCGTCGCCGTCGGGCGCCTTGTAGCGCACGGAGACCGTGCAGAATTCGCCGTTTTCGGTGCCGCGGTTCCCGTCGCTGTATTTGAGCGACGCCGAATCAAAGGTCATCGCGCTGTCGTTCTCCGCGATCTCATAGAGCGCCGTGACGGTGTGTCCCGCGCCGATCTCGCCGGCGTCCTTGGTGTCGTCCGCGAAATCCTCGGCGGCGAGCATCCGGTTCTCATAGCCGATCAGCCGGTAGCCCTTGATATATGCCGGATTGAACTCCACCTGAAATTTGACGTCCTTCGCGACGGTGACCAGCGTGCCGCCCATCTCCTCGACGAGCACTCTGCGCGCCTCAAGCTCGCTGTCGATATAGGAATAATTGCCGTTGCCGCTGTCGGCGAGGGTCTCCATCTTGTTGTCCTTGATATTGCCGGTGCCGAAGCCGAGCACGGAGAGGAACACGCCCTTTTTGCGCTGCTTCTCGACCAGCTTTTTCAGGTCCGCCTCGCTCGAAATGCCGACATTGAGGTCGCCGTCCGTTGCGAGAATGACGCGGTTGTTGCCGCCGTCAATGTAGTACTTCTTCGCGATCTCATAGGCGGTTTTGATGCCTGCTGCGCCTGCCGTCGAGCCGCCCGCCGTCAGCGATTCGATCGTCTCGCGGATGCGGCTGCCCTCATTGCCCGCGCAGCCCTCCAGCAGAACGGCGTCGCCGCTGGCATAGGTCACGATCGAGACGCGGTCGTTCTTGTTGAGCTGCTCGGTCAGCATGCCGAAGGATTTCTGCACGAGCGGCAGCTTGTCCGCGGAATACATCGAACCGCTGACGTCGATCAGGAAGACCAGATTCATCGGCTGGCGGTCAGTAAGGTCGATCTCCTCCGCCTTCATGCCGATCATCAGCAGCTTGGTGTCGCGGTTCCACGGGCACTGCGCGATTTCCGTCGTGACGGAGAACGGCTCGCCCGCTGCCGGCTCGGGGTAGTCATAGTGGAAATAGTTGATCATCTCCTCGATGCGCACGGCGTCGGTCGGGATGTTGTCGCCCTGCCGGATCATCCGGCGCAGATTGGAATAGGACGCGGTGTCCACATCCGCGGAGAAGGTCGAGAGCGGGTCGGAGACGGTGCTCTTGAAGCTGTTCTCCGTGATTGCGCTGTACTCCTCCGTGTTGAATTCCGGGTCGCCGAGGTCGGGACGCATGCCGATGTCGCCTTCCTCCGCTGCGACGCCCGCCTCTGTTTTGTAATAGTTCATGCCGCCGTTCATCTGCAGCCCCTGGTCGGCAGTATTCGCGTATTGCCGTTCCCCGCAGCCGGTCATCAGGACCGCCGCGAGCATCAGGGTCAGTGCCTGCTTCATTGCATTGTGTTTCATATCAGTTACCTCCGTATTATTTCGCTGTATCAGCGTGATTTTTCGTGCGGATGTGTCCGGTATCTCTCTCTGCTTCTGCGGGCAGCGCCTTACCCGCTTCACCTATGATACGCTGCACACGGAAGAATTCCTTATGATTTTCAAAAAAAGTTTTTTTCGGCATTCCCGTAAGGGCTGAACCGGCGGCACCGTTGCTTTTTTTCGCCGGATATGGTATACTGAGCATAATACTGCGGCAGTGCAGAACAAACGGAGGTACAGGCATGATTCTCGATATTTCGCAGGAGGTCTTTTCGTGCCGGGTGTTTCCCGGCGATCCCGCCCCCCGCTGTGAGCGTCTCAGCAGCACGGCAGAGGGCGCAGAATACAATCTGACCGCCTTCTCGATGTGTGCGCACAACGGCACGCATATTGATGCGCCGTTTCACTTTCTCCCCGACGGCAAGCCTGTCGGCGCGCTCGAGCTGTCGGTGTTTGTCGGCGACTGCTTTGTCGTGCGGCACAGCGGCGATGTCACCGCAGCAGACGCCGAAGCGATCATGGCGCGCGCACGGGCGGAGAACGCGCAGGAGCGCATCCTGATCGCCGGAGAAGCCGTCGTGACCGCAGATGCTGCGCGGGTCTTTGCGCAGGCGGGAATTCTGCTGCTGGGCAACGAGAGCCAGACGGTCGGTCCGGAGGATGCCCCCGCAGAGGTGCACCGGATTCTGCTCGGTGCCGGCACGGTGCTGCTCGAGGGCATCGTGCTCAGCGCCGCTGCGGAGGGAAAATGGCTGCTCAGTGCCGCCCCGCTCAATCTCGGCGGTGCCGACGGCGCCCCCTGCCGTGCCTTTCTTATGCGGTGAGATCATATTGGGGGCTTTGCCCCCAAGTCCCCGCTTAAGGGCTGCCAGCCCTTAAGAATCCCATTATGATTCAGCGTCAGAATCACACAAAATGGGATTCCAAAGGGTCACTGACCCTTTGGCAGGGGCGTGGGGATGGAGTCCCCACAAAAAAACCGCAGGCACATCGATCCCACATGATCGACAAACAAAAAGCGGGAACCGGCTTCTGACCGATTCCCGCTTTTTGTTATTGTTCGCTGCAAGGATCACTTGCTCTTCTTTGCGTCGCGCTCCAGCCGGAATGCGACGGCATTTTTCAGATATTCCAGATACTCGGGCTCGCGGCACATCGCCTTGCCGATGTCGTCGGAGAGCTTTGCGACAGGTCTGCCGTTGACATACTGCAGCTTGATGACGATATTCAGCGCCTGCTCCTCGGTGTCATTCGTGCAGAAGGTGCCGATGCCGAAGGAGACCTTCGTCTTGTCACAGAAATACTCGTAGAGCTTCTGCGCGCGGTCAAAGTCGAGGCTGTCGCTGAACAGCAGCAGCTTCGTCTTCGGGTCGACGCCGTATTTTTTATAGTGCGCGATCATCTTTTCGCCCCATGCGTAGGGGTCGCCGCTGTCGTGGCGCACGCCGGTGTAGTTGTTGACCATCGCGCGGTTGAAATCGAGCAGGAACAGGTCGGTCGAGACGGTATCTGTCAGCGCGGTGCCGTTGTCGCCCTGATATTCGTCGTACCAGTCGCGCATGGCGTAGTGGTTCGTGAAGGCGAGCGGAATCTCGTCGATGCCCTGATACATCTGCACGAACTCATGCGCATAGGTGCCGACCGGCGTGACATGATACTTCATCGCGAGATACACATTCGAGGTGCCGACACACTTGTCGGTCTCGGTGCAGAGCCGGCGCACGACGACGTCCTCCCACTCGCGGGACAGGCGTCTGCGGCAGCCGAATTCGGCGAACCGGAATGTATAGGTGCCGTCGTTGAGCTTTCTGATCTTCTCGTCGAGCCGCTCCTCCGCGGATTTCAGCAGCTTGGCATAGTCATACTTCATGCGGAAGTAGACCTCATTGACGATCTCGAGCAGGTAGATCTCAAACTGCATCGCGGAGAACAGCGGACCGTCGACGATGATGCGCAGCTCGCCGTTTTCGAGGAGCGCCGCGGTCACATAGTCGCGGATCGGATGCCACAGGCGCAGAAATTCGACATAATCGCGCTTGATGAAGCGGATCGAGCGCAGGTAGTCGAGCTCCTCCTTCTTGAAGCGCAGGGTGCAGAGGTGGTCGATCTGCTCGTTGATCTCCTGCACCATCTCCTGCGTGAACACGACGTCCCTGTTGCGGCACTTGAAATAATACTGTCCGCAGAGATCGGTGTGCTTGTGGAAGATCACCTGATTCATGTTGAATTTGTAGAGGTCGGTGTCCAGCAGCGACACCACGATCGGTTTGAGTTTCATGGCAATGCTCCTTTCTGTTTCGGCGCAAACGGCGGCAGCCGTTTTTTTTGACATGCGGTCTGCATATCTTTATTATATTGCATTTTTCGGCAGTTGTCAACCGGATTGTGCAGATTCTCCGCCGCGGGATTCCGGACGGTCAGCTGCCCGCATCACCGGGCGCACGCAGCTTCATTTCACGTCGATCTGGCAGCTGCGCATGGTCTCGAGCGCTGCCTCGTGCTTTTCCGGCGTGACACCGGCGCAGCAGGCGGCGTCCACGGCGATCGGCACCTCGGGGAAGACCGCCTTGAGCATCAGCGCATTGCTGACGACGCAGATATCGGTGCAGAGCCCGATCAGCTCGAGCGTGAATTCCTCGTCGCCGGCTGCTTTCAGGATCAGCCCGGGCAGATCGACAGAGCCGAAGGTGTGCTTCTCGACCGGCGTATAGCCCTTTTCGTTCAGCGCCGCCGCAATCTGTGCGTCGAGCTGCCAGCCCTCTGTGCCTTTGATGCAGTGCGGCACGGGGAGCTTTCTGCCCTCGGCGGTGTCCATGTAATTGTCAGAGTGCGTGTCGAGCGTCGCGAAAACCTCGCCCGCGAAGCCCCGGATCTTTTCGGCGGCTGCGGGCACGATCGCGCAGGCCTCCGCGGAGCCCAGTGCCCCGTCCACAAAGTCCTTCTGCATATCCACAACGATCAGAAACTGTTTCATGTCCGTATCCTCCTGTTATTCGTTGGTTTTGTTCTTCTGCGAGAGCCTGTGCCAGTTGCGCAGTCCCACGATCGCCTCGATCAGATAGATCGCCTTTTTGGTCGTGTAGACCGGGTCGCGCTTGAGCGAATACTGCACGACGGCGAACACGTCGGTGATCAGCCACCAGATATACTGCTCCTTGTATCGCAGCAGCTCCAGCACGCTGGCGGTGATGCCGATCGCGAAGATCGCGGAATCGAGCCACTTCATCACTGCCGTATTCCAGCCGAACTGCTGTGCGAATTTCATCCATGTGTCGCCCGCGAGCTTCGAGAGCGTCAGATGCACCAGAACGGTCAGCGCAACGATGATTGCGGTCACCAGAACATGCTGCGCCGCGGACAGCTTCTTCGACTTTGCCAGCAGGGCGTCATCCTCGTCCTTGTGCTGATACCATTTGACCCACGAGATGATATTCAGCGGGAAGTAGACCGCCGTTTCGAGCCAGAAGGTCGCCCAGATGCCGAAGTATCCGAGGTAGATGATGAACACGGTGGTGTTCACGATCGCGAAGGGGAAGTTCATGCGGTTTGCCTTTGCCGTCAGGAACACGCACATGATGCCGCACAGTCCCGAGACGAAGTTGATGACCGCGAGCCACTGCGGGGTGTCCTCCTGCGGCTGGATCGCGTAGTAGACCGCGATGACGAACATGACCGCGCACATGAGTATTTCGTACCATTTCAGTGAGGCAAAAGCCCTGCCGATCTTTTTCAGACCATCCATCTTTGCTGTTCCTCCGTTTCCTGCATTGCCCGGATCAGCGTGCTGCTGATCGGATAGGTCCTGCGCTCTGCGTCGACGATGATATGCTGTGCCTCCGGGTAGGCGCGCGCGAAATACGCGCCGTAGGAGGGCTCGCTGGAATAGACATAGTCCATTTTCGGCACATATTGCCGGACCAGCGGGGTTTCGGCGTCCCAGTCCTCGGTGCCGTCGGGCAGTTTGAGCGCGGTGATGTCAACCGTGTGGCATTCGACATTCGGATAGAGCGCACACACGCGCCGCATCTGTGCTTCACGGAAATCAAGCGCAAGGAACGGCTGACTGCCCTCCGCACAGATTCGCATTTCATCATTGCCGCCGTGAAACATCAGCACGGTCACATGGTCGCACATCCGCGCTGCCGTGTCGATGCAGTAGAGATGTCCCTTGTGCATCGGCAGGAATTTGCCGCCGTAGAAGCCGTAGATCATTTCGGTTTCCTCCGTCTGTGCGATTTCTTGTGCTTGCCGTTCATCTCCGGCGTGACCGGAGAATTCCGTTTCGGGAGGTCTCTGCCCATGAGCCTGAGCAGATATTCCTCCGCCTCCGCATCACTGCGAAACTGCTTCATGATCTCCTTGTGTCCCCGGTTGTCGTGGATCGCCATGCCGTCTTTCACATAAACAGCACCGTCAGAATCCTGAATATACAGTCCCATCTGTGCACCTCCCGTTCTGTGCTTTACCTGTGATGCCTCCGCTTTTTCTGCTCATATTTTCCGGAGGTCTTTTTCGTTTTCTTTGTTTTCGGCTTTGCGGAGTCGCTCATCTTTTTGCGCAGATACTGCTCTGCCTTCTGATCGCTGTCAAACCGGGCAATCAGCATCGTGGAGCCGCGCTCATCCTGAAAGACGAGCCCGTTCTCGACAAAGAAGCCGCCGTCGGTGGTTTCAATGACATATTCCATGCAAAGCCCTCCTTCCGGTGCTGTCAGACCTTTCTGCGGTAGAGCCGCGCGGGACGGTGCCCCTCGCCGCGCAGAAATTCGTCGGTTTCCTCGACATAGCTGCTGACCATGCGCCGGAAATTCGCAGGCAGCACCGACACATTCATGATCGTCTCCTGCACCTTCTGCAGCTGCGAGAGCGTGAAGGTCTCGGGCAGGAAATCGAAGATCGTGTCAAAGCTCTTTGCCTCGGTGCGCAGTGCCGAGAGCCCTGTCGCGATGATCGCCGCGTGATCGAAGGCGAGCCCGCCGCTGTCGAGGATGCGGTACTGTGTGCGCCCGAAGCTCGTTTTCTCCGCCGCGAGCAGCGCGGAGAGCGCGATCTCGCCGCAGGTCAGCGTCAGGCGGTGCGCGCCGGTCTCGGTGCAGTCAAAGCTGACGCAGAACCACTGCGCATCCGCGGCATCGTCCATGCCGACCTGCCTGACCGACTCCTCGCTGATGACCGAGACATAGGCATTGGAGATGATCCAGCCGCGCGGGTCGCGCCCGGGCTCGCTGAAAACTCCGACCGGCATGATCGAGACCGGCTGCACGTTTGTCTCCTCAAAGATTTCGCGGAGGGCGCACTGCTCGATCGTCTCGCCCTTTTGCAGGAAGCCGCCGGGCAGCGCCCAGCAGTCCTTATAGGGATGCCCGCCGCGCCTGATGAGCAGCAGCCGCAGCTTGTTCTCCGGGCTGCGGCGATAGCTCCCGCTCTCCTCGGTCGAGATCGTGAACGCAGCCACATCTGCGGTGACGGACGGGCGCTCGTATTTGTCGATCGAATAGCCCGCCAGGAATTCCTTTTCACTGTCCATGTGATCGCCTCCTGTGTTATTGCTATTATGATAATATCACAAAAAGAATAACTTGTCAAGGGGTTTGCATTAATTTTTATCATTTAACATTTTGGATGAGCCTTTCCCCGCAGCATGTGATCGGGCGCGTAACAGCATAGGTAAACAGAAAGCCGGAGCTCCGAAAGCTCCGGCTCAGTTTGTCGATAAAGTGCTTTTGATGTGCCTGCGGCACATTTTTGCGGGGATGCTGTCCCCGCACCCCTGCCCTAGCGAAGCGACGGGATACTATCCCTTTGGAATCCCGTTTTGTGCGAATTCCACGCTGATGCGTTATTTCTGTCATAATGGGATTCTTAAGGGGCAGTGCCCCCAATATAATCCGTCGGAGACACCTTTTTCTACAGCCTGAGCCGGAGCCCCGAAAGCTCCGGCTCTATTTGATGCGTCTGATGCGGCTGCGCTTCACGAGATACACGCGCTCTGCGATCTCCATCATGGCGCGGTCGTTGAAGGAATCCGTGAAAAACCGCGCGATCGGCGTCTGCCCGAATTCCTCGCGGAAGCGCTTTGTCTTGTTGTCGTGCATGTTGATATAGATGAGCTGTTTGCGCCGAAGGTCGATTTCCGTGCAGATCATGCGGACATCTTTCAGCTCTGCGCGGATCGGCGCAAACAGAAAGGAGGGTCCCGCCGTGATGATCACATCACCGGGGCGGATTTTCGCGATCATCTCCCGGTTGAGAAAGCGCCGGTGTGTCTCCCAGAAGCATGCAACGGCGCGCTGCATCTGCTTCTCATCGCGGATGATCGTCCTGAGAAACGCGTTGGCAGGCTGCATGAGGCTTTTCAGGTTGATCAGACACAGCTTATATTTCAGCAGATTCCAGATAATACGCGGCAGCCAGAGCAATACTTTGCGGTTATGCCGGATCATCCAGAGTGCAAAATCGACGGCGCTTTCGCCGTGATAGAGTGTGTTGTCGAAATCAAATACCTGCATATCTGTCTCCTTCGGTTCGCGGTTTTCTTCCATTATACCGCATTTCCCGAAAAAAGTAAAGGGCAGATTTCGGTGATACTCTGCGGATGCGGGAAAATTCAGTCCGCCCGCTCCGGGATACCGCCGGAAACGCGCAGCAGATACACGCCGTATCCGACGCAGACTGCGCAGAGCACCGCAATGCAGGCATATCCGACCCATGCCTGTTCGGGCTCCCGCGCGAAAAACGAGAGCGTATTGAACACGATATGCGCGATCACGGTCGGCAGAATGCTCTTGCCCGTCACCATGATGACCGTGAACACAAACCCGATGCAGAGCGCATAGCCCACCTGCACCAGCGTCTCGAGCGAACCCCTGCCGAACACCAGATTGACAATATGCCCCGCCCCGAAGGTCACCGTCGTGATCCAGAATGCGCGGCGGGTGCTCTCCTTCGCGATCGCGCGGTACAGCATCGCACGGAGGATCAGCTCCTCCAGAAACGGCGCGAGCACGCCCTTTGCCGCGATGCCGAGCAGCACGGTCCCTGCCGGTTCCTCCGGCAGCGCGGTCCCGGTCCAGATGTTTTCGGTCATTGCGGCAGCCAGCGGCAGAAAATACAGCGCCCGCTTCACGTCGCCGCGATAGCCCTGCAGATACCATTCCTGCATGAGCCCGTGCTTTTTCGCAAAGATCAGCAGCACCGCCGCGATCGCGATGCACGCGCCGAGCATGGCGGCGTAGTTCACGCTGTCATGCTCCGACACGGAGCCGAGTGTTCCGGTGCCGACCACATAGACCACGATCCAGATGACCGCGAACAGAACCGGCTTTTCGTCAAAGAGCTTCTTCATGCTGTGTCCCTCCTGTCTGCAGCGCACCGATCACGCCAAAGAAAATCAGCTGCAGTGTGTGCGCCGCGTCTGCCGCATCAAACGGCATGGAATTGTTTGCCAGCAGGCTTGCATAGCCGTGCACGGCGAGCGCCAGCGCCCCGAATGCCTCCGCCGCCTGTTCGGGCGGGAGCTGCGCCTCCTGCGCCGCCAGCGCGATGACCGGTGCGAGCGCGGGGTCGGTCGTCAGTGCCCGGAGCCCGCGCCCGCCGAGACGGTCGGACTGAAACAGAAACCGGAACAGATGGCGTTCCTCGGCGCCGAAGCGGATATACCGCAGCCCGACGGCGAGCAGCGGGTCGCCGGTGTCATCGGGCTCGCTGAGATACGCCGTGTGCAAAGCGTCCGCGCGGGAATAGAGGGCATCCTTCAGCGCTCCGACCGAGCGGAAATGATACATGACCGGCTGGGTGGAGCAGTGCAGCTCTGCGGCAACACTGCGGACACTGACCGCCTGCTCTCCCGCGCGCCGCAGCAGCGCGATTCCCGCGTCGAGGATCATGTCCTCTGTGATGCGTGATGTTGTCGGCATGGTGCGCCTCCCTTCTGTAACACTTGTTATTATAACACATGTTACAGTATTTGTCAAGCGCGCACAGCGCAGGGGAGGGGATCATCAGAAATTATAATTATATTGCGCTTGGTGAAAGTCCCTTTTTGGAATTGTGCTGCAGCGAAGAATGCGGAATGCGGAATGAGATGTGTGTCCCATGTTTGCAAGCAAACAGGTCAGTTTTGATGCGTAAAACCTGACGCTGTCGCGGACGGATTCTGAATGGGTCTAACGCCCCATGCCCCTTGTTTTACAGAAATCCTGCGGCTCCAATGGGGTTTGTGGCTTTGCGGACAGTCTGAGCTGTTGCAGTGATATCCTTGCTTGACTTTTCCTGTCCGCTGTGGTACAATGTTCTCGGTTTCAGGAAGGGAGGAATTGCTGTGCGGCGGATCAGACGGTGTGAACAGATCATTGAAGAAAACTACGCAGCGGTTCTTCGCTTCTGCAGGGCGAGGCTCCGGAACGACGATGACGGCGCGTCCGAGTGTACGCATGAGGTGTTTCTGCTGCTGCTCCGGAAAGCGGACGAGCTCGATCTGGAGGGACAGATCGGAAACTGGCTGATCGCGGCTGCATCGCGGATCACAAAAAAGTATCTGCGGGAAAAGGCGGAGCGTGCCGCCGCAGAGACAGACGGCGTCGACAGGATCGCGGACCGCTCTGCCGAAGCCGAGGCGCGCTCACCGGTATTCGCGGCGCTGACCGACGAGGAATACGCGCTCCTGCTGCGCTATTATTCCGCCGACAGCACGGAGCGGGAGGCACTTGCCGCAGAGCTCGGCATCTCCGTCAACACGTTGTATCAGCGTATTCACAATATCAAATCAAAGCTCAAAATATAGCAGACTGCACAGATTTTCATAAGCGGCTAAGAAATCGCCCGCAAAAAAACATATACAGTCAGAAGGGGTGTGATACCATGACAGACCGTGAGCTGCTGGAAGCCATCGCAGCGGAAAACCGGCAGGAACGGCTGGCGGCTCTGCAGGAAGAGCTCGAATCTGCACTGGCGCAGCCGGACGCTGAGCTGGATGCGGAGCAGATCAATGCGCTCACTGCCGAAATCGACCGGCTGACAGACCGCGAGCAGGCGACCGCGATGCAGTCGCAGCAGGGAATCCGTCGGCTGAAACAGAATATCCGCGCCGAAAAGAGGCGGCGGTGCATCCGGCATATCATGCGCGCAGCGGCGGCTGTCTGCGGGCTGCTGCTTGCGGTCAATCTCTGGTCGTATCTGGCACAGGGCAAGAGCGTCTTTGCCGGATTTCAGGAACACCGGAGTACCGGCATTGTTTTGCAGCTGGATGATATCCCCGTAATGCCAGCTCAGAATCCCTGCGCCGACGACATGCAGCAGAAATACGCAGAGCTCGGCATTGTGCCGCGTGTCCCGGCCTATCTCCCGGTCGGCTTTCTGCCTGAAACGCCCTTTTCCGAAGCCGACCGCACGGAGCGGTTCACGGAGATCGTGTTCCGCTTTGCACGCGCGCGGCAAACGCTGCAGATCACGGCGAGACAGTTTACCGGGAATCCGGAGATGTATTATGTTGAGACGGATTCCGATGACTTCAACACGACCGTGCAGCAGATCGGTGATGTGACCGTATACACGGTGAAGGAAAAGCAGCATTACACCGCCGCATTCCAGATCGGGCAGACACAGTATACACTCGAGGCAAACGGGCTGGATTTCGACGAATGCCAGCTTGTGCTCGCATCCATGTTTTCATAACATCAGCGCCGTTTCTGCGGCGCTTTTTGTTTTGGTTGTGGTACACAAGCAGTGCGCCATGATCAGCCGCGCGATTGTGCAATGCTACAAACTTCGCACGAGCGCGTAAGAAATACCCCCGAAAAAAGCATATATGAGCAGATGAGACGAAAGGAGTCCCCTGCCATGAACTGTATCAAAAAGCAACTGCACCGCATCTGCACTGTTCTGACCGCATGCCTGCTGCTGACAGGCTGTACACCGGGCGCCTCGCCGCTCTATTCGCCCGACAGCTCCGTTACAGTATCCGAAGCGGGTTCATACAAAAAATACCCGCTTCGTGCAGAGGAGAAGGATCGCGGGGAGAACGGAGAAGGCTACGGTATGTTGACCTTCACCTATGAATCGGACGACGCCAAAAATCTGACGGAGATTGACAGAACGGCGCTCCCTGTGGAGGACGGCAGCCTGAGAATGTATCTCAATGTGCTGGCGTATACGTCAAAGCCCCTGACAGCGACCTTCTTTCTCTTCTGGAACGGGGAGGTCTATGATTTCACGCTGGACGGCAAACAGAGCACGGACGGCATGATCACAATGGAGGTCAAGGACGACAAGGATTATGTCATTCCCTTTGAAGTGAACGATCTGCCAGTGCGTGAGGGAAACAACACCTTCTATTTCAGCAGCGTGTTTTACGGGGAAAAGACCGGTAAATACCCAGTACCGCAGCGGTATGAGGGACATTTCCGTGCAGAGAAGGCACGCCCGGGGCGTGAGCCGGTCAAAGCAGCCGCTGAATCTGAGCTGGAACCTGGTCAGATCACCGTCGTGACGGATCGGGGCGAAGCCAATTATGCCCAGCTTGTCAGCGAAGAGTCTGTCATTGATTCCAAAGGGCTGAATTATCAGCTGCATCCGAATCCCACCTTTTATGTGAATGCCCGCAATATAGGCAATCAGGATGACCCGTGCAACCGCTCCGGCATCATGCTGATTTTCGTTGACGGCAAGCCGCAGACCTGCTTCAACGGCTGTATGTACGGTGCTGTTTCCCTGACAGACAAGGAATACCGGAAGGAATTTGCTTTTCCGACCGCGTTTCAGGCGGGCGAGAAGCACGCTGTCCTGCTGCTGTATTCCGAAACGGAAGTTGACAAGGTTGACAGCAGCACGCTCTACGCGACGTTCCATTACTGGTACATTCTGAACTGCACAATCAAGGACTGAACAATGAAACGGATGATGATTCCGCTGCTTGCTGCGGTGCTCTGTGCGGGCTGTATGCTCGCATCGTTCGGCGCGCTCTCCGATGACAGGCGGCAGCCCGGACAAAATGCGTTCGGCGGCTTCGGGCAGATACACAGCACAGGAAATCCGGCAAATCGCTTCTATTACGACGACACCGCCTTTTATTATCCGGTCAGTGATGTGTCGTGGGATGCCTATTCGACCCTGACGCGTACAGTGTACGCCTATGATTTTGCATCGGGGCAGAGCAGCGCGGTCTGCAAGCGGATCTCCTGCACGCACGAAACCGCCGCCTGTGCACTGCATCCGCTCTATCAGTCCGGCGACCCGAAGGGCTGCTGGAATCTGATCGACAGTGCGTTCATCGCGCCGCACCGCACAAAAAGCAGCCTGCAGATCATCCGCTGGGAGCCGCTGACCGACTGCACCGAGGTCATTCTGGAGCTTCCGCCGTATCTGACGCTCTCGGACAGCGAAGGGCTCACCGGCAGATACGAGAGCTTTTTCAATGAGGCGCTGCGCCTGACCGACGACCGCATTCTGATCGGCTGGAACAACGAAATGCATGTGTTTGACAGCGACATGCACGATCTGTTTTCGTTTCCGGGCAGCGGTCTGACCTACCCGCTGATCGCCGGCAGAAGGCTGTTCTGGCTGGGTCTGAGCGGCGATCTTCGCTGCGTGCATCTCGACACCGGCAAGACCGAGACCGGCATTCTGACAGGGCTCCCCGTTTCCGGCATCACAGAAGCGGGCTTTCCGGATTCTGCCTTTGCATACGGAAACGAGCTGTTCTTTGCGCAGGGCGGCACGGTCTATGCGCTCGATGCCGATACATTTGCGCTGCGCACGGTCACGGCGACCGACCCGCCCGACGCGGAAAACCCCTATGCGCTCTTCGGCACGGAAAACCGCATGTATTACAGATCAAACGGCACGGTATGCTGCATAGATATAGATACCGGTGCCGTGACTGCGCTGCCGGATATGGAAAAGGTTCCCTGTGCGGCAGTGCGGGAATATCTGCTGTATCTCGACCCGGAACCGGACGGCACGGACGACATCACGGTCTTTGACCGCAGCGGAAGGGCGGTGCTGCAATGAGATACGAGCTGAAAAAGCTGCTGATGCGCAAAGAGCTGTGGATCGTCTTCGGGCTGTCGCTGCTGGCGGTCGTGCTGCTCAGCCTGCGCAATGATTGGGCGGACGCAGACACACGGCGCGCGGAGCGAACGCTGACCGCAGCATATTTCGATCTGCCGCTTGACGAAGCCGAGGCAGACATGACACAGCGGCTTGATTCTGCGGAACCCGCAGAGCAGGCGGTGCTCACGGTCATGCTGAAATCGGTCGGCATGTACCGCGAGCATGAGGACACGCTCCGGGCGCATGTCAAAACGATGTACCGTGATCTGGAAAACGCGCACACAGAATACGAACGGCGCGATATCACACGAGCGCTGAAGCTCTATAACCGGAAGCGGGAATACCGCGTCACCGATGCGCGCAGGCTGGAGCTCGCCTGCCTCAATGTCAATGATGACAAGCCGATGCAGTATCTCTGGCTGCTGATCCTCTGCACGATGCTTTCCCCGCTCTTTGCGGCAGAGCATGAGAGCGGCATGTATCAGGTGCTGTATTGTACGCAGCGCGGCAAAAGCGGGCTGTTCCTGCGCAAGATCGCGGGCGGCATGCTCTGCGCGGCGCTGCTTTCCGTGATCGATACCGCGCTGAACTACCTGCTCGTCTGGCTTCGCACCGGGCTGAGCTTCCGGCTGTTTCTCGCGCCCGTGCAGTGCGTGATGTCCTGTCGGAGCTGCCCCTATGCGATGACGCTGCTCGGATTTGCCGTGATCACGGCAATGATGCGTGCGCTGATCGGCGCATGGGCCGTGTCGCTGACCGCGCTCACCTCCTGCTTTCTGCGCAGATCGGGGGCGGTGTTCGGCGTGACCTGCCTGTTCGCCGCGGTTCCGGTCATGCTGTGTGAGCTCGGTGAAACGGTGCCGTCTGCGGCGCTGCTGCTGAAACAGATCGGGCTGATCCGGCTGTCCTATCCCATTGACTATTTCGCACAGTATGAAACGGTCAATGTGCTCGGGTATCCGGTCGATCGGGTCTTTTTATCGGTCGGCTGCACGGTCGGCATCACATTGCTGCTGCTGGCTGCTGCCTTCGCGGTCTGTACCGCACCGATCCATGAACGAAAGCGGGTGAAATCATGCTCTGCTTCAAAGGTCTGACAAAATACTACGGAAAATTCTGCGCGCTCGATCACTTCAGCGCGGAGCTGGACAGCGGCATCTACGCGCTGCTCGGACCCAACGGCGCGGGAAAAAGCACGATGATGCATATGCTGGTCGGACTGCTTGCGCCGACAGACGGTGAGATTCTGTTCAACGGTGAACACACCGCCGAAATGGGCGAACGCTTCCGCGCACAGATCGGCTATATGCCGCAGCATCCGGGGTTTTATCCGGAGTTTACGGCGGCGGAGCTGATGCGTTATCTGTGTGACATGAAATGCGTGCCGCGCAAGGAGCAGGCGGAACGCTGTGCATCGCTGCTCGAATCGGTCAATCTCACGGAGCACCGCAACCGGAAGATCAGAACCTTTTCCGGCGGCATGCGGCAGCGGCTCGGGCTGGCGCAGGCGCTGATCAATCAGCCGAACATTCTCGTGCTGGACGAGCCGACCGCCGGGCTTGACCCGAAGGAGCGCGTGCGCTTCCGCAATCTGGTGCGGCGGCTCTCCGATGCGATCACAGTCATTTTCTGCACGCATATCGTTTCCGATATTGAGACGATCGCCAAGGAGGTGCTGCTGCTGCATCACGGCAGACTGCTCGCCAAGGATACCGTTCCGGCGCTGGTGCAGCAGATGGAGGGCAGGGTCTGGGAGGTCATGCCCGATGCGGATGCACTCGAAGCACTGCTCGATCAATACCCGCGCTCCTGTCTGGTCAGCCGCAGCGGACAGACTGCGGTGCGTATTGCAACCGATACACCGCCCGCACCGGACGCGCAGCCCCGCACGCCGAATCTCGAGGATGTGTATCTGTATCTGTTCGGGGGCGACGGCGTATGAGCAGACTGTCTGTTTGCTGCAGATGGGAGCGGCAGAAGCTGCTGATTGCCGGAAGAGGCTGGCTTCTGATTCTCTGTGCGCTCCTGCTTCAGCTCGGCATTGCCTGTTTTGCGCAGCCTGCAAAGCAATACACCTTCGATGCGCAGCTCTATGCGGAATACATCGAAAAATACGCGGGGGCATATTCGGAGGAGACCGCGCAGGCAATCCGCGCGGAACAGCAAAAAGCCGCCGAGCAGATGCAGCCCGGCGACGGCGTATATACGGAGGAATCGCGGAAAGAGCGTCTGCTTGCCTCTCTGCGGCACAATGCGCTCGCGGAACTGGAATCCAAGTACAGCCGCCTTGCGTCCTGCAGGGAGAAGCATCCGGTGCTGACCTATGATCTTGAGCTGACCGATTATCTGCGAAAATTCGGCATGAACTGGGCATCGCTGCTCGGGCTGCTGTTTTTGCTGCCGATGCTGATGCTCGGCGACGCACAGTGCGGCATGGAGCAGATTCTCTGCCCCGCGGCAATCGGCAGAAAACAGTTGATTTCGGCAAAGCTGCTGAATGCGGTCCTGCTCTCCGTCTTTCTGACAGCGGTATGCTCCGGCTTACAGTTTGCGGTTTTCGCGTATCGCTGGGATTTCGGCGCGCTGGATGTACCGATCCAGAGCCTGACCGGATTTGAGCAGTGCGCGCTCGATCTCACCGTGCGGTCGGGTATGCTCCTCTGCGCCGTGCTCCGGATGCTGGCGGCAGCAGCATTTGCAATGGTGGTCTGCGCGCTTTCGGTGCTGCTGCGCAGAACGCCCGCGGTCATTTCGGCGGCGGTACTGCTGGTCGGCATCGGTGCGTTTCTCAGCGGAGCATATCCGGCGTTCGCAGCGTGGTTTCTGTATTCGCCGCTTTCCAGCATGAACGCGCTGCGCTTCGCATCCGCATCCGATCTGCTCTGCATGTGCGGGGCTTTGCTTTTGAAAACAGCAGCCCTCCGCTTTCTTGCGCAGCGTATCCGCGGCAGATGAACGTCTGCGTGCCCGGAGACCCGTCGACGCGAGAGGGCAGGGGCGCCCGGACAGCCCCCGCAAAATCCGCAGGCGCCTCAATCCGCGCACAGAAACAGGAATCCCCGTCCTGCGCACAGGACGGGGATTTCAGGCTGTAGAAAAAGGTGTCTCCGACGGATTATATTGGGGACTCTGTCCCCAAACCCCTGCTTAAGGGGCACTGCCCCTTAAGAATCCCATTATGACGGAAATAACGTATCAGCGTGGAATTCGCACAAAACGGGATTCCAAAGGGATAGTATCCCTTTGGCAGGGGTGCGGGGACAGCGTCCCCGCAAAAATGTGCCGCAGGCACATCAAAAGCACTTTATCGACAAACTGGAATCCCCGTCCTGCGCACAGGACGGGGATTTGTCTGAATGATTACAGGGACTGCTTGATGCCTGCGAGATACTCGAGGATCATGGTCAGGTCGTCGCTGTCAACATTGCTGTCGCCGTTGACATTCGCATTGGCTCTGCCCTGTGCGCTCACAACAACGTCCTTATCCTCAGCAAGTGCACGCGCCAGCAGAACAGCGTCTGCCACGTTCACGTCGCCGCTCAGGTCAACGTCGCCTGCCAGACCGATCTCCGGACCGGGCGTAGACGGGGTCGAAGAGGTCGTGGTCGTGGTCTCGGGAGTCGTCGTGGTGGTCGTTGTGGTGGTGGTCGTTGTGGTCGTGGTGGTTGTTGTGGTGGTGACGTCGTGGATCGAATCGCCGGTCAGCTTGACATCGTCAAGGAAGAACGGGAGCTTTGCCGTCGAGCTGTCGTCGTAGTCCGTCTGAATGTAGATGCTGATATCGGTCGCACCCGCCGGAACCTCAAAGGTGCCGCCGAGCTCTGTCCACTTGCCGCTTGTCGTCTCTGCCTTGAACAGATTGTCGTAATTCTCCTTGCCGTTTGCCGTGTACTGCAGACCCATCGTGAAGGAGATCGACGAATAATTCGGGTCGTTGTAGCCGACATAGGCGGAGATGTCGTAGGTGCCGCCTGCCTTGAGCTCATCGCTCTTGCCGCTGAAGCCCTGCCATGTGTCCGTTCTGCCGGAGACATAGAGCGAGGAATCGCCGCTGTGTGCAAAGTCTTTCGTGACGCCGACGCTGACGCTCTCGCCGCGGCCTGCCCAGTCGGAGCTGCCGTTGTCGAAGTTGTCGGTGAGGCTGCCGTCGCCGCTCTTCGGACTGGAAGTCTCGATCGTCGGTGCCGGCTCAGTCGGAACGGTCGTGCCGGTGGACGGATTCGAGCCGGTCGAACCCGGATCCTTGGTGTAGACATCCAGCTTGGTGACGTTTGCAACGCCGCTGCTCTGGTAGCCTTCCGCGTTCAGTGCGACCTCATAGAGAAGACCGATGCCCCAGCCCTGCTCCTTCCAAGCCTTGAAGTGATCGGAAACGGTGATGTGACCGGACTTTCTCTTCTGCTGACGGACGCTGTAATACTGCTTGAAGGTGGAGTTCTGACCGTGGATATCCGGACCGGTGTGATCCATCTGGAAGACCTTGTACTGTGCGTCGTCGATTGTGTACATCTTGTAGTTGTTGGAATCCGGGCACCAGTCGACCCAGTCCTCAATGATGTAATACTCAACGAGCGGCGGGTTGCCGGGAGCACCCTTATTCTCAAACCAGCCGTAGACGCAGAGACGGGAGTTGCCCTGTGCGCTGCCGGTCTGCTGGTAGGATGCTTCGTAGTCCATGCCGATATACTCGTAATCGGTCGCGACCTTGGTCGAGCCGAAGGACAGACCGCGGCGTGCGAGATAGTTGCCGCGCGCGACAGATGCGCTCCACTCAGCCTTGAAGGTAGCGCCCGGACCGAGTGTCATCGAGCCGCTGCCGCCGGTGTTGTCGAGCCAGATCTCGTAGCTGTAGCCTTCAGATTCGCCCTTGTACTGGTTTCTGCCGTTGCCGACACTGAACACATCGCCGGATGCGGCATTGCCGGGCAGTGCGGTCATGGACGTGAATGCGAATGCAGTCGCCGCCAAAAGACCCATCAGATTCTTCTTCATGATAATTCCCCTCCGTTTTTTCATGTGGCCCTATGTGATTTACCCAAAACAAGTGCACGATGCGGATTCCCCCTCACACCTTTGCACAATTTTAGTTTACCACAAATTTTGGGCTGTGTCAAGCGTCTTTGTTGCGATTCTAACCAATAATTGCGGTTTCTTCCCATTTTTTATGTTTTTGTCAAAAAACGGCTGGAAAATTAACGTTGTCTTTATTGATAATAGCCTATGGAAAACTTATAATGTTATAGGCAAAATCATATAGTTGATTGTTATTGCACAATACAAATCAAAATTGCTCAGCGGACAACTACGGAACATTCGTTTACATTATAATAATGTAAAGCGTTAACAGCTTGCATCGTGAGCACTTCGCCGCAAATTATGACCGGTACGGCAGGCGGGCAGCTCAGCGCCGTCTCCGCACAGATGCGCCCGACACACTGCGCGGGCGGCAGCGTTTCATGCGGGGCAAGCATCGCCTGACGCGGCGTGCACCCGAAGACCGGCTGCGCGATCGGCGGCGGGCATTCGGTGATCGGCTCGCGCTTTGGCAGCACACAGAGCACATCGCAGACATGCTTGAGCTCCGCCTCGCTCTGACAGGGCGCGGGCATCATCACGAGATAATCCGCATCCGCAAATTCAACATAGATGCGCGATTTTTTGAGGATATCGCTGAGCTCCGTGCCGGTGTATCCGCGCGCTTTCGGCTGGAGGGTCAGCTTCATCGGCTCGTCGCCGCAGAGCGCCCAGCCCGCGGCAGTCAGCCGCTGCCTCATGCGGTCGAGCAGAGGCAGAAACGCGCGTATCTGCGCCGGAAACGATTGTTCGAGCAGCGCGTTGCAGCGGTCGAGCGACTGCAGGATCAGCCAGCTCGGGCTGGTCGACGCAAACAGCGCCATCGCGGATTTTGCCGCGTCATGACAGACCGCCGGGGCACTGTCCGCAATATGCAGATAGGCGCCGCCGGTGAGCACGGGCAGCGTCTTGTGTGCGGAATCGCAGCAGAGGTCGGCGCCGAGGGCGGTCGGGTGGCAGGGCGCGGGCAGGAAGCGCAGATAGGCGCCGTGGGCATTGTCGACCAGCAGCAGCATCCCGTGCCGCCTGCAGAAATCGGCGGCAAGCGCAATATCCGACATATTCCCGAGGTAATCCGGGCTGGTCAGATAGAGCGCGCAGGGCTTTGCATCTGCACGCTGATACGCGGTTTCCAGCATGTCACGCTCGAACGGCGCAGAAAGGCAGTTCTCCCCCGGCGGCAGCCAGACCGTCTGAAAATCCAGCAGCACCGCCGCGGTCAGATAGGCTTTGTGGATATTGCGCGCCGCCATGATGACCGGCGCACAGCCCCGCTCCGCCGCAAAGCGCACCGCGAGATACAGCATCGCGCGGATGCAGAGCGACGAGCCCTCCGCCGAATAGAGCGTGCGGCAGCCAAAGAGCGCCGACGCATTTGCCTCGCTCTCCGCGATGATGCCGGTCGGGTGAAAGAGCTCGTCGGCGCCGCTGATCTCGGTCAGGTCGCGCGCGCAGTCCGCGCCGATGCCCTTGTGCCCGGGCATGTGCATCCGAATCGGTCCGGAATCGGCGTATCTGCTGACAAAATCGGCGATTGGGGTCGTCATTTGTCATCTCCGAGCTGCTTTGCGACGGCGAGCATGATCGCGCACTCCATGCGCTTGCGGAAGAGCCGGCAGCCATATTCGTAGACGCCGCGCACCGAGCCGGTCGCGTGATAGGCATTCGCCGCGCAGCCGCCGGAGCAATAGAGCCGCGCCCAGCAGTCCCGGCATTCGGCGCGCGCATAGACATTGCATGCGGCAAAATCGTCCTGCACGGGCTTGTTTTCAACGCCATGCCAGATATCGCCGAGCCGGAATTTCTCCTCGCCGACAAACTGGTGACACGGGTACAGATCGCCCCACGGGGTCACTGCCATGTACTCGGTGCCCGAGCCGCAGCCCGAAATCCGCTTGTAGATGCACGGACCGCCGGTCAGGTCGAGCATGTAGTGATAGAACGTGAAGGGCTTGCCCGCGCGCGAACGCTCGAGCATCAGCATCGCAAGCGCCTCATATTGCTGACAGACGACGGGGAAATCCTCCTCGGTCAGCGCGGAGGGGTCGCCCGCCGCCGCGACGACCGGCTCCATGCTCAATTCGGTGAACCCGAGATCAAGCATGACCTTGATATCCTCGAGAAAATCGGGGTTCGCGTGCGTGAACGTGCCGCGCATGTAGTAATTCTTCCCCTCACGCGCTTTGACGAGCTTCTGAAATTTCGGCACAATCTTCTCCCAGCTGCCGTTGCCCGCGAAGTCGACGCGGAAGCGGTCGTGCACTTCTTTTCTGCCGTCGAGCGAGAGCACGACATTGCTGCACTCGCGGTTGGCAAAGTCGATCACGTCGTCGTCGATCAGCATGCCGTTGGTCGTCAGCGTGAAGCGGAAATGCTTGCCCGTCTCACCCTCAATGCTGCGCGCATAGGCGACCAGATCTTTGACGACCTGAAAATTCATCAGCGGCTCGCCGCCGAAGAAATCGACCTCGAGATTGTGCCGTGTGCCGGAATTGGCGACGAGGAAATCGAGCGCCTGCCTGCCGACCTCATAGGACATGACCGCGCGCTCGCCGTGATATTTGCCCTGCGATGCAAAGCAGTAAGAGCAGTTGAGATTGCAGGTGTGCGCAATGTGCATGCACAGCGCCTTGACGACGCCCGCGGTCTTTGCCTTGAGCGTCCCCGCCATCGGCTCGAAGGTGTCGGGCGAAAAGAGCCTGCCCGCGTCCTTCAGCCGGGTGATATCGTCATAGCATTCGTCGAAATCGTTCGGCTCCAGCTCCGGGTCATCCCTGTATTTTTCACGCATCTGCGCGATCAGCGCATCGCGCGGGGTGTCCTCATAGAGCGCGATCATGTCATAAGCGAGCGGGTCGACAACATGCACTGCGCCTGAGCAGACGTCCAGCACGATGTTGTAGCCGCCGAGCGAAAATTGATGGATCATTCGGTTTCCCCTTTCTGTTCGTCGGTCTGTGCCGCGATCTCCCGCACGGCATCCGCCATCTCCGCAGCACGCTCGACATGGATATAATGCCCGCAGTCGCAGCGGATATTTTTTGCAGTGCCGCCCGTATACTGATCGGGCAGTGCGCACCAGCGCTCGGGATTCTCCGGCTCATAGCCGGTCGAGGTGAAGAAGATCATCGGGATCTGCGGCACTTCGCCCGCAGTGACCTTTGCCATATTCTGCCCGCCGCACTGTGCCTCGTGAATCATCGTCTCCGAGCCGCGCCGCGCCTGAAACAGTGCCCGGTAGACCTGCTGCTCCTCCGCGGTCAGCGCCGGGTCGGTCATGCCCGGGAGCACCGATTCCGGATGCAGCAGGCGCCACAGCCCGACATTGACCGTCCATGCCATGATCCTGTCGAGCGGTGCGCTTTCGCTGTAGCTGCTGACGTCGTATGCGCCGGGAATTGCCGCGTCGGAGAACACGATGCCGGAGACCTCATCGGGATATTGCTGCGCCCAGTAGAGCGCCTCCATGCCCGACATCGAATGCGGGACCAGCAGATACGGCGCCTGCAGCCCCGCGCTCTCCAGCGCTCTGCGCGTCTGGGAGAGCATCGTGTCGAGATCGCGCGGGAGGTCGGTCTCGTCGCTGAAGCCGTAGCCGAAGCGCTCGACGACCGCAATGCGGAATTCGTCGGTCAGGCGGCTCCAGAGCGGCTTGAAGTCATAGATCGGCGAGGGTGTGCCGTAGCCTGAGAGCATCACGACGGTCTGATCGCCATTGCCCTCGGTGTAGACATACATCGTGCCGCCGTCGACGGTGACGGGCGTGCCGGTTTTTTCGGTGAGAAGCGGCGCTTCCTTTTTCAGCATACTGCGGTGATAGAGATAGATGCCGCAGAGCACAAGCACATCGAGCAGCAGAAACACAAGCAGCACAATGCCGATGCGCCTGAGAATCTTCTTCATAAAACACCCCCGGTTAGAAGTTAGAAATTAGAGGTGAGGAGTGAGGAGCTGCGGTATCCGCTTGCGCGGATGATTTTGAATGGGGCATGGTGCCCCAAGCCCCTTGTGCGCCTTCCGTTCAGCAGCAGAACTGAAGGTGACGGAACAACTCCTCACTCCTCACTCCTCACTGCTCACTGCCGCTTTCTGCCTCCTGACTCCTCTTCCGTCTCTCTTCCGACTGTATCGTTTATCATGAAAAATGCCGCCCGGTTCAAGGCGGCATCTTTCGGCTTGTGCTTACGGATTATTTCTTCTCAGACTGCTTTTTCTCGCACTGCTGGTTCGCGATGCCGCAGCTTGTCTTGCAGGCAGACTGGCAGGACGTCTGGCACTCGCCGCAGCCGCCCTTCTTTGCGCTCTCGCAGAGATCGCGGGTCTGGATGGTCTGAATATGACGCATGGCAAAAACCTCCTTACGGTATATTTCGAGCGTATCTGCATGCAGACACAATCACTCGTATATATTATAGCACAAAATGCACCTGTTGTCAAGCGGCACGCGCGGGCGCTGACGGCAAATCCCCCGCAGCCGGGCAGCCGCGGGGGATTCGGGTCGTCTGTGCTGTCAGGCGTCTCAGATCTTCGTTCTGATGCCTGCGAGGAACTCGAGGATGACCGTCAGATCGTCGCTGGTGATATCGGCGTCGCCGTTGCAGTTGGCATTCAGCTTGCCCTGTGCCGTCACGGTGACCTCATTGTCCTCCGCGAGGAAGCGTGCGAGCAGCACCGCGTCAGCGACATTGACGTCTTTGCTGCAGTCGACGTCGCCGAGCACGGTCTGACCGTCCGGCGCACTCACGGTCGTATCGGAGACGGGCTCCGGCGTGGTGGTCGTCGTGGTCGTGGTGGTTTCGGGCGCGGTGGTCGTCGTGATCTTCGAGCCGCCGGGACCGTCGATGACCGTGCCCTCCGGCGCGCCGATCATCTCGTCGATGTAGAAGGCGTTGTCGCCCTCAGCCGTCTCGACATAGATCTGCATGGAGGAGGCGCCTGCGGGGATCTCAAACGCGGTGTTGGCGAGCTGGACCCACTCGCCGGGCGCTGCGGTCTCGGTCGCGATCTTCAGATACTGCGTTTCGTTTTCCGTGTTTTTATAGGACAGCGTGAAGTGGAAGGTCTCCGGCTCGGTGCCCGTCGACTTTGCCACGACGCTGAAGCTGTACTTCTCGCCGGACTTGAACATGCCGCTGAGCGAATGCGCCGCGCCGTTCCAGCTTGCCTCGCGCCCGCTGACGGACAATGCCTGGCTGCCCGCGTAATGCTCGGTGCCGGTGGTCGCAATGGTCTCGCCCGCGCGCCCGGAGAAGCTCTCGGTGTTCTTCTCGAAGGTGTAGTGGAACCAGTAGCCGTCCGGGTCGGGCTCCACGACGAGCGGCAGGTTCCAGTCGGCGCGGTCGTAGTAGAAGGCGTCGAAGTCCGCATAGCCGCCGCCGGATTTGGTCGGGTAGCTGTAGAGACCGAAGCGGTAGCCGGTGAAGAGCGTCAGCGAATAGCCCATGCTGAGCTGATCGCCGATCTTGGTCCAGTTGCTGCCGTCGAAGGAATAGAAGAAGTTTGCCTTGTCGATGTTGTTGGAGACATTGTAATTGCCGTCGACCGTCGCGAACTGGAAGTCGACCTTGAGATAGACCGTGTCGCCCTGCATGTCAGCCTGTGCGACGATGTGGTGCTGCTCCTGATCGACCTTGTCGCCGCCGGTGTTGTTCGCCATGTAGACATGCTTTTTTCCGTCGTCGCCGACATAGACGCCGACATTGCCGTAGCGGTGCTGGAATGCGGACAGACCCGCGAAGTCGCCCGCCTTCATGCCGGAGGTATCGAGCTTGACATAGCCGCTGCATGCCGGACCCTCGGTGCGCATGGTCAGCGTGTTGCGTGCGAAGAAGAATCTGTTGGTGACGGTCTTGTTCTTCAGTCTCAGATAACCCGGGTTCTCGGTGAGGGACCATGCGGAGTTGTCCGGGTTGTGATTCCACTGCCACTCGAGCGCGAGCTTGTCGGAATCGAAATCGTCGTCGTGTGCGAGGTGCGTGCCGGTGTAGGTGCTTGATACCTCCAGCGTGACCGGTGCCTTGCCGTTGACGCCCATGACGGGCCAGTCATTCTGCCATGTGAAGGGCACGAGCACGGGGATGCGCCCGACTGCGCCGTGATCCTGGAAGAGCAGCGCATACCAGTCGCCGTTCGGCGTGTCGATGATGCCGCCCTGTGCGACGCCGGAGCCGTAGGTGCCGAGCCCTGATTCGAGGACGGTCTTGCCCTCCCAGCTGCCCGAGAGCGACTTGGAGCGGTAGCACAGCTCGAGTCTCGGGTGTCCGCTCGGCCACGCGATGACGAACACATAGTACCAGTCGCCGATCTTGTGGATGTGCGAGCCCTCGCCCGCAAGCCCGGACAGACCGGTCGAGAAGAGGTCCTTATCGAGACCGCCCCACTTGAAGTCGGTCATTTCGTCGTTGAATTCCTTGATGTGGATGGTGCCGCTGCCGTAGACGAGGTATTTGCGCCCGTCGGTGTCGAACAGCATGGACGCATCGTGATACATGCCGTTTAAGACGGTGCAGCTCCACTTGCCGTTTTCGATGTCGTCGGTTTTATAGATGTAGGATTTTCCCGTGCCGTAGCTGCCGAAGAAGACATAGAACATGCCGTCGTGGTAGCGCAGCGAGGTCGCCCACTGCCCGTGTGCGTAGTCGTGCTTTCCGTTTGCGAGGTTCTGCACATCGCCGTTTGCGTAGGTGTCGTAGACGTAGTTGCAGATCTCCCACGAGAACAGGTCGGTCGACTTCATGATCGGAACGCCCGGCGTGAAGAACATGGTCGTGTGCACCATATAATAGGTGTCGCCGACGCGGATGATGTCGTCATCGGGCACGTCTGCATAGATGAACGGGTTTGCGATGGTGTCTGCCGCCGCTGCTTCGGCTGCGGGCTCTCTGATCTGTGGCATCACAGGCAGCATGAGGAAACAGCATGCCGCTGCGAGCAGGCGCTTGAAGCCGTGTTTCATATGAGGTTCCCCCTATATATTTGTTTGGACAGGTTTCTTCTGAATTCTGCCCTACTATAATCTTACCAGAAACAAAACACGGTTTCAATGGAGATTATTCATTTTTTGTGGACATTTTGTAACGGAATTTGTATTGCTATAAGCAAAAAATGATAACTTTACAGCAAATAATAATAAATATGGTATTGACATGTCTGTTTCGGTTGTACAGACAATTTCGGGGCGGATTCGGTGCTGTCACTTTCCCGCGAATCTTGACAGATCAGGCAAACGGGTGTATAATAGGGGGTAATCGGAAATGACGAAAGGAGGGAATGCCGTGCAGCCGGAATTCTGGAGCAAAATGCTGCCGCATCTGTTCTCCGCCGACTGGTATATCGGCGTGTGGGCAGTCGTGACGGCTGTGCTGCTGGTGTTTGTCCGCCTCAAGGCAAAGGATATCGCCGCATGGTTTGCGGGTCCCCCTGCCGACCGTTCCCTGACGGCGCTGCGTTCCAGCCGCCGCCGTCTGAGCATCCTCTATACGCTCTTTACGACCTTCATCTCGATCTTCCCGCTCTGGGGCATGTTCGGCACGGTGAAGGCACTGGTCGCACTCGACCTCTCCGGCGAGCTGACCGCCGTCCGCGAGCATTTTTTCGAGGCGCTGACCTCGACCGCATGGGGCATCATCTTCGCGATCATCTTCAAGATTCTGCACGCATGGCTGGTCGCGCACGATGCCGAGGAGGCACTCGCCCGCTCAGGCAGATTTCTCGATCTGCGCGAGCCCGCCGCAGCCGGAAGGCGGGAGGAAGCATGAGACGCCCGCAGGAGATTCTGCTGGATTTCACCACGCTGCTCGATATCATGATGCTGATCCTGTTCTTCTTCGTGCTGTTCAGTCATCTCGATACCGAACGGGCGATGGGCGATGCAGAGCAGATGCGCAATGAGGCGAGCGCACAGATGGCGCTTGCGGACAGCATGATGGACAATGCGGCACGCACCGAGCGCGAGGCGATCGCAAGGGCGGAGCGCGCCGAGGAAGCCGAGCGGCGCTACCGGGAGGCGGATTCGCAGCATGCGGCGGATATCACCGCGATCGAAGCCTTCTCCGAGGGGCAGAATCTCAGGCTGACGCTGCTGCAGGACGACGCAGACTGGGCACTGCGTATCCAGCAGGGCGATGCAGAGCCCTTCCTGCTCGAATCCGGGAATGTCAATGCGGAACGCCTGACCGCCGTGCTGCGCAGCGAATTTCACTGCAAACCGACGGACACGCAGCTCTGCGTCTTTCTCTATGACGGCAGCGTGCGCGGCTCCAGAGCATCCTATATGACCGTGCATGCGGCACTGACGGCAATGCGGACGGATTTCCCGCATCTATACATATCGGAAACGGATATTTCAGAGTAAAGGAGCATCATCATGAGCAAGCAACAGGAACCGGTCAAAGCACCGCAGGAGGAAAAAAAGGAGAAGAAGAGCAAAAAGGGTCCCGCGGCGGCAGGCGTCGGCGTCGCGCTGCTCGCGGCACTCGCGGCACTCTTTGCGAATTTCGGTCTGCCGTTCGGTCTTGGCGGCGGCAAGGGCACCGACAGCGCGACCGAATCGGGGAGCGGTGCTTCCAGCGCAGTCGTGCAGGAGTCGAAGGCGGAGCAGACCACTGCTGCGGAGGAGACCACGACCGCCGAGGTCACCACCCTCGCGACCGAAGTGCAGACGACCGTCGAGGTCACGGTCAGCGGCAGCGAATACCTCTACCAGAACAAGCCGGTCAAGCTCGACGACCTGACCGCAGAGCTCAAAAAGCTCGATCCCGGCGTGAAGGTCAAGCTGACGGACAACAACGCTGCCAAGAACGCCTATGACGATCTGAAAGCCGCGCTCGACACCGCGGGCATCGCGTATATCGAGGAATAACAGGCATCTGCCGCTCCCGACCGTGAACCGGGGGCGGCATTCCGGTATCCCGCATCAGAGACGCCTTTCTCCGCAAACAGAAAGCTCCCGCAGACTGTGCTGCGGGAGCTCAGGCTGTAGAAAAAGGTGTCTCCGACGGATTATATTGGGGACTCTGTCCCAAAACCCCTGCTTAAGGGGCACTGCCCCTTAAGAATCCCATTATGACGGAAATAACGTATCAGCGTGGAATTCGCACAAAATGGGATTCCAAAGGGATAGTATCCCT
>JAEELE010000067.1 GCA_016288755.1 Oscillospiraceae bacterium | reverse complement strand
CAGTATAATAAAAGGATAGGAAAAAACACAACCGAAAGGAGATGGCAGCATGCAGCAGAGGACGGTTCTCAGCCTGCACGGCACGGTCGATGAGGTGCTCTATTACAACGAGTCCGACGGCTATATCGTCGCAGACATCGAGACGGACGACGAAATGGTCACGGTCGTCGGGGAGCTGGGACTTCTGGAGCCCGGCGAGGAGCTCGACCTGACCGGCAGCTTCGTCACGCACCCGCGCTTCGGACAGCAGTTCCGCGCCGAGAGCTGCCTGCGCACGCTCCCCTCGACCGTCGTCAACATCGAGCGCTATCTCGCAAGCGGCGTCATTCCCGGCATCGGCAAGGCGCTGGCAAAGCGCATTGTGGACGAATTCGGCGAATTCACCCTGCAGGTCATCGAGAAATCGCCCGAAAAGCTGCTGCGCATCAAGGGCATATCCGCACAAAAATGCGACGAGATCGCGGCTGCCGCCAAGGAGCTCTTCGGGCTGCGCACGCTCATGGCAAGGCTCGCGGTCTATGCGATCCCCGCCGGCATCGCGATGCACGCCTACCGCAGATGGGGCGTCGCGGCGTGGTCGCTGATCGAGGAGAACCCCTTCCGCCTCTGCGGTCCGGGCATCGGGCTCGAGTTCAAAAAGGCGGAGCGGGTCGCCGATGACCTGAAAATCCCGCGCAATTCCCCGATGCGGCTTGCGGCGGGATTCCGCTGGGTGCTCGAAGCTGCCGCGAAGGAGGGTCACACCTGCCTGCCGCGCGGCGATTTTCTGCGGCTTTCGGTGCAGGCACTGGAGATTTCGCCGGAGGACGCGGAAAGCGCCTGCGCCGCGTGCATCACGGAGCGCCTGCTCTATTCCTGCCGCACCGATTCGGGCGACTTCATCTATCTCGAGGAATACTATCTCGCCGAGGACTTCATCGCGACGCGCATTGCCGCAATGATGGCGGTCTCGCAGCCGGAGGATTTCGACTGCACCGCCGCGATCGCGCGCGAGGAGGAGGAGACCGGCATCCAATATGCGGACATGCAGAAGCAGGCGATCGCCTCGGCGTTCTCGCGCGGCATCATGGTGCTGACGGGCGGACCCGGCACCGGCAAGACCACCGCGCTCAACGGCGTCATCCACCTGTGCCGCCGCGCGGGCAGCACCGTTCTGCTCGCCGCACCGACCGGGCGCGCCGCCAAGCGCATGACCGAGCTGACCGGCAGAGAGGCGAAGACCATCCACCGGCTGCTCGGCACCGATTACGGCGACGACGGCACACTGACCTTTCAGCACAACGAAAACGACCCGCTCGACGCCGACGTCGTCATCATCGACGAGGTCTCGATGGTCGACACGCTGCTCTTTGAGGGGCTGCTGCGGGCGCTGCGGCTCTCGTGCAGGCTCGTGCTGGTCGGCGACGCGGATCAGCTGCCGTCGGTCGGGGCAGGGCATCTGCTGCACACGCTGATAGACAGCCGCCGCGTGCCCGTCGTGCGGCTGACCGAGATCTTCCGGCAGGCGCAGGAGAGCGCGATCGTCCGCGCGGCACATGCGATCGTGCAGGGCGAGGTCCCCGACCTCCAGCCGGGGAAGGAGAGCGATTTCTTCTTCTTCGACCGCCGCGATGCGAATGAGGCTGCGGCACTGCTCCGCGATCTCTATTCCCGCAGACTGCCGCAGGCGTATGACTATACGCCGCAGTCCGACATTCAGGTCATCACCCCGACCCGCAAGGGCATTCTCGGGTCAGTCTCGCTGAACAGGCTGCTGCAGGAGGCGGTCAATCCGCCGGAATACGGCAAGATCACGCTGAAAAGCCCGCTCTACACCTTCCGCGAGGGCGACAAGGTCATGCAGATCCAGAATCAGTACGACATGGAGTGGACCAGAAACGGCGAGCACGGCAAGGGCATCTTCAACGGCGACATGGGCACGGTGCTGGAGATCGAGCACGGCACCAAGCGCATGAAGGTCGATTTCGACGGCAGGACCGTCCATTATCTGCCCGAGCAGCTCGACCAGCTCGAGCTTGCCTATGCCGTCACAGTGCACAAGAGTCAGGGCAGCGAATTCGAGGCGGTGCTGTTGGTGCTGCCCGAGGGGCGCGACCGCCTGAGCTACCGCAGCCTGCTCTATACCGCCGTCACGCGGGCAAAGCGGCTGCTGATCGTGATCGGCTCGCCGGGCAAGGTGCGCACGATGGTGCAGAACGACCGCCGCACCCTGCGCTATTCCTGCCTCAGCGACATGATGCGCGCGGGCATCCCGCCGCTGCGTTCGGAGCCGGACGCATGAACCGCGCCGCGTGGTTTCTGGCAGACCTGCTCTTCCCGAACCGCTGCGGCTGCTGCGGGGAGACCGTCGCCTATGACGCATATTTCTGCGATGCCTGCGCCGAAGCGCTGGAAGGGCTGCGCACATCGGCGGATGCTTGGGAGGCGCTCCATGCGGGCGAGGAATTCCCGTGGGAGCGCGCGTTCAGTGTCTATGCCTACCGCGGGGCAGCGCGCAGCGGCGTGCTCGCGATGAAGGACGGAAGCCGGAATTTCGGCATCAGCACAGGCGAGCTGCTCGCTGACGAGGTCAGGCAGACGCTCATGCCCGAACAGATCGGCTGCGTGACATGGGTGCCGATCGGCAGACGGCGCCGCCGCGCACAGGGCTATGCACATGCGGAGCTGCTGGGCAAAAGCCTTGCGAAGGCGCTTGCCCGTCCCGCACGGGGCGACCTGCTCACCGAGCGCGACAGTGCCCTCAGACAGCATCAGCTGAATGCGGAGGAGCGAAAGCTCTTTGCGGAGCGCTTTCAGCACACGCGCAGATCACTCAAAGGGCAGACCGTTCTGCTCTGCGACGATGTGCTCACGACCGGCAATACGCTGAAGCGCTGCGCATCACTGCTCAGGGAGGCGGGCGCCGCACATGTCTATGCTGCGGTTGCCGCGGTGCGGCTCCGTTCAGCGGAAAAGGAACAATCAGCCGGATAAAAGCCCGAAGACGGGAGAACGGGTTTCCCGCGGAAGGCTTTGCGGCGATCAGAATAATCGGAGGTGAACTGTTCCGTGAAAGGACAGATATTTGTGCCGAAGGGCTATGCTGCAGGGAAATATGCCGTCGGAACAGCATGCTTTTCTGTTGTGGATACAGGCAGGACCGAACAGCTGGGCAGCGGGACCGGAGACAGGAAGATCGCAGTCAGAATGTATTATCCCGCGGATCCGGCAGCTGTCGAAGGAAAAGAACGCGCAGCGATCTTTTCCGAAGCAAAAAAAGCGGCGGTTCTGAAAGCGTTCCGGCTGAAAACGATCCCGGATGCGCTGTGCAGCGCGGATTACTTTGAAAACGTGCCCGCCGCACAGGGACAGACATTTCCGCTGATCATGTTCAGCATGGGATATAATTCCTATGCGGAATCGAACACATATCTGTTATGTGCGCTTGCGAGCCGCGGCTATATCATCGCGTCTGTCGGTCACGCTTACGAAGCCATTGAAAATGACTATGAGGACGGCAGCACAGACCTTTTTGACAGGACCATTCAGAAAAAGATGTATACCAGCCTGATCGGTGCGCTGCTCGCGCAGAGAAAGCTGGTCAGAAGCAAAGCGTCCGATCAGGAGCTTCTCGCGCAGTTTGAGCGGTTTCAGAGCAAATACGCCCCCTATCTCAAGGGGAGAGTGCCCGAGTGGGAGCGGGACATCCTGACCGCACTGAACGCGGTGAAGGAACGCTTTGCGGGCACGCTCGATCTCAGCCGCGGAATCGGTGCGTCCGGGCATTCCCTCGGCGGCTGTCTGGCATATTATTTATGCCGGTATCATGAGGCGTTTTGCTGCGGGATCAATATTGACGGCGCGCTGTTCGGCGATTATCCCGATTCCGTGATGAAAAAGCCGTTCTGTCAGATCAGCTGCAGGGATAACATCCACTATGAAACAAGACCGTTTTTTCAGACGGACGCAGACACCTATCATGTGATATTTGAGGACATGAAGCACATCGGATTCACGGATGCAAAGTTCTTTTATCCGTTCAGGGCACTGACAGGAAAGCTGGATTCGGAGGTCATGCTGAAAAACCTGATCAGATGCCATGTGTTGTTCTTTGATCGGTATCTGAAGGGCGAAGACGTTTCGTTCGGCAGCCTCGCGTCAGAACAGGTGAAGTTCCGCAAAATCCCCTGAACGCGGGCGGCCCGGAGCCCCCGCGGGGCGCGGAGCCCGCGCTGGCATTTTGGCTCCGCGAACCGTTTTGCACCTTCGCCCAATTTTCGTGACTGCACGGCGCTGGCGCGCCTTCTGATAGGTCAATTCTCCCAGTTCTTTTCTCAATCAGCAGAAGAAGTGAGCGTAACGGAACAACTCCTCAGCGGGGAGCCCCCGCGGGCGGCCCGGAGCCCGGGCGGGCATTTTCCTCCGGGTGCATTTTCGCGGAGCCTCCCAAGCTGTGCAATCACACGGCGCTGGCGCGCCTTCCGATAGGTCTATTCTCCCAGTTCTTTTCTCAAGAAGTGAAAGTAACGGAACAACTGCTCACTCCTCACTCCTCACTGCTAACCCGACATTTCTCACTTCTCATTTCTAACTTCTAACCTCTAATTTCTCATTACTCTAAAAGGAGCCATGCAGCCATGACTGACTTCACCGTCCGCAGGGCTGATGCCGGGGATATCCCCGCGCTGTCGGCACTGCGGCTCGCATATCTGACAGCGGACTGCGGCGGCTATGACCCCGCGCTCCCCGAACGTCTGGCGCCCTATTTCACGGCGCATCTGAATCACGACTGCTTCGCGGCGATCGCGGAGGTGCCAAAAGCGGGAGCGATCGCTGCGGCACTGCTCGTCTGCGCGGAGCTGCCCCCGAACAACCGCTATCCGCACGGAAAATATGCCACGGTCTACAGCGTCTACACGGCGCCGGAGCACCGCGGGCAGGGGATCGCCTCGGACATGCTCCGTCTGCTGCTGGATATCGCGGCACAGCAGGGCACAGACCGCGTGCTGCTCTCCGCGACCGAAGCGGGCATGGGTGTCTATGAGCGTCTCGGCTTTGTCCGGAAGGAATCGCATTATACCGAAATGGAATATATTTTTGACCAGCAGAAAGGATAATCCCGCATGGATATCGGAATCGATCTCGGCACTGCCAATATCATCATCACGAAAAACAAGAAGGGCGTCGTGCTCAACGAGCCCTCTGTGATCGCCTTCGACAAGCGCACCGAGCGCGTCGTCGCGGTCGGCACGGAGGCGTATAACATGGAGGGGCGCGCGCCGTCCTATATCGCCGTCGTGCACCCGATCGCGGACGGCGTGATCTCCGACGATGTTCTGACGCAGGCAATGATCCGCGAGCTGATCTGGTCGGCGGCAGGGCATCCGATCGTCAAGCCGCGCATCATCATCTGCGTGCCCTCGCTGATCACCGAGGTCGAAAAGCGCGCGATCCTCGATGCGGCAATGAGCACGGGCTCGCGGCGCGTCCATCTGATCCAGGAGCCGCTTGCAGCGCTGCTCGGTGCGAAAATTCACATCGAAAAGCCGGTCGGCAATATGGTCGTCGATATCGGCGGCGGCACGACGGATGTGGCAGTTGTCTCGATGAACGGCATCGTCACCGCGCGGACACTGAAAATCGCCGGCAACCGCTTCGATCAGTCAATCATCCGCTATGTGCAGAATAAATACGGCATTCTGCTGGGCAAAAAATCCGCCGAGGAGATCAAGATCTCGCTCTGCAACCTCTACAACCCCCGCGAGGACGCGACCGGGACGGTCAAGGGGCAGAATCTGCGGCGCGGTCTGCCCGATCAGTGTGACCTGAGCGAGGCGGAGCTCTTCGAGGCGCTCGAGGAGGATATCACCGCGATCATCGAAATGATCCGCCGCACGCTCGAGGAGACCCCGCCGGAGCTGGTCGGCGATATCTGCCAGAACGGCATTCTGCTGACGGGCGGCGGCGCGCTGATGGGCGGGCTGGAGGATTATTTCTCGCGCGCACTGGGCGTCAGCTGCCGCAAGGCGAAGGACCCGCTCACCTGCGTCGCGCGCGGCACCGCGGCGGCATTCAGCAAAAAGCAGATTCTCCGCGACGGCTTCGAGCGCATCGACGGCTACCAGCAGGAGCGAGGATAAAAGGTATCTCCGATGGATTTATAATGGGGCTCTGCCCCATGCCCCGCTTAAGGGACAAAGTCCCTTAAGAATCCCATTTTTGCAGAAATGCTGTTTACTCATGCCCAAAAATCGCAATTCTTATTCCGCTTTTCTCATTACTCATTTCTCATTTTTCGCAATACACTTGCAAAAACCGTCAGAATGTGTTATACTAATAGAGATTGGAGTATCCACTGACGGAGGTGTGTGTCTTGAAAGCTGTCAGCATTGCCGTTGACGGACCGTCCGGCGCCGGAAAAAGCACTCTGGCAAAACGCCTTGCGGCACGTCTCGGGTTTATCTATGTCGATACCGGCGCACTCTACCGCGCCATTGCCTATGCCGCGCTGGAGCAGGATGCGCAGACCGACGAAGCGGTCATTGCCTTGCTCCCCGCGCTCGATATTTCCCTCCGCTATGAGGAGGGCGCACAGCATGTGCTGCTCAACGGCACCGATGTTTCCGGTCTCATCCGCACCCCCGCTGTCTCGATGGGTGCCTCCCGCGTCTCTGCGATCCCGCAGGTGCGGCAGTTCCTCTTCGATCTGCAGCAGCGCATGGCAAGGGAGCATTCCGTCGTCATGGACGGGCGCGATATCGGCACGGTCGTGCTGCCCGATGCCGACGTCAAGATCTTTCTGACCGCCTCAGCTGCCATCCGTGCGCTGCGGCGCTTTAAGGAGCTGCAGGAAAAGCAGCCCGGCGTGCAGACCTACGAGGCGGTGCTGCACGATGTCGTTCAGCGCGACAGGCAGGATACCGAGCGTGAGATTTCACCGCTGCGGCAGGCTGCGGACGCGGTCGTGGTCGATACCTCTTTTGCAGACCTCGATCAGTCCGAGGACATGCTCTATGCGGTCTGTCAGGAGAAGCTGGGATTATGAGCAACGCATTTTATCGGTTCTCCGTGCATGTGATGCAGATCGTGATGCCGCTGTGCTTCAGGATCAGACGCGAAGGCACCGAGAATCTCCCGCTGGAGGGCGGCTATCTGTTCATCAGCAATCACCGGAGCATGGCAGACGCGATCCTCATCCCGCTGCTCTGCCCGAAGAAGCGCTTTTTCATTCTTGCAAAGCAGGAGCTCTTCTCGCACGGTGCGGTCGGCTGGCTGCTCAAGAATCTCGGGGCTGTTGCCGTTGACCGCGGCGCGGGCGATCTGTCGCCGCTGCAGGAGCTCAGCGACCGTCTCAGAGAGGGCGAAAACGCACTGATCTTCCCCGAGGGCACGCGCTCGAAGGACGGCAGGCTCGCGCGGTTCAAATCCGGTGCGGCGCTGATCGCTGCACAGACCGGTGTGCCCGTCGTGCCCGTCGGCATCTCATTCAAGGGTCTGAAGCTGCATTTCCGCAGCCGCATCACCCTGCGGATCGGGGAGCCATTCACGATTCAGCAAACCACAATGGAAAATCCCTCCGTCGCCGTGCTCAAGTCTGTGCGGCAGGAGATGACGCAGCATGTCTGCGCGCTGCTGCCCGAGGAGGCACAGCCCGCAAAGAAAAATGCTTCTGAACAGAAGGGAGACTTACATTCATGAATCGCCGTTTTAATTTCGGAGGAGTTGCGCTGGTGCTCACCGCAGTGATCCTCGGAATTTTCGCCGTTGATTTCTTCCGCAGGCTCTGGATCGACTGGGGCAACGCACGCGGCAAGCTGAATGTCGTCAGCTCCAGCAGCTCGCTGCTCGATATCGAGCCGAGCACCTCTCTGCCCGACACGACCACGCTGACCTCCGAATCGCAGACGACCACCGAGCCGACGTCATTCTCCGGCGGCGCGGTCATCACCACCGCGAGCACGACGCAGACCACCGTCACGATGGACATTTCCAACGCGCAGACGATCACGGTCTCGAACAACGACGTCTACACCGGTCCGCTGCTGCTGATCAATGCGGAGCATCCGCTGGTCGCCAACCCCAAGCTGACCGATTTCAGCCACATCAAATACGATCACTTCCGCCTGCCGACCAAGAGCCTGCAGCTCAACACCCTCGCCTCGGACGGTCTGGTCAGAATGTTCAACACCTTCTACACCACCAGCGGGCAGGGCAATGTGATGGTCTACGCGACCACGCAGGTCCCGATGGCACCGGCGTATCAGGTCAACATTCCGGAGCGCGCCTCGGGTCTGTCGGTCGATCTGGCGATCCTCAACGAGTCCGGCGGCTCGCACTCGCCCTATGTCGACAACGGCGCCTATGCATGGCTCCCCAAGCACTGCGCGGAATACGGTTTCATCTGGCGCTACACCGCTGACAAGGAGGCGGTCACCGGCATGAAGGAGCTCAAGTGGCATTTCCGCTATGTCGGCATCCCGCACGCGCTGTACATGCAGTCTGAGGAGCTCTGCCTGGAGGAATACATCAATCTCGTGCACGAGCATCCGTGGGACGGGCAGCATCTGAAGTTCACCGCGTATGACACGGCGTATGAGATCTACTATGTGCCCGCCTCGCAGACGGGGACGACCACGACGATTTACTACCCGGCAGACACCGAGGTTCAGGTCGACGGCGACAATGTGCAGGGCTTTGTTGTTTCCTGCTCGAAGCCGGTTTCATAATCAAGCAGCACACAGCCGCTCCGTTTTCACTGGTAAGACGGGGCGGCTGATTTTTCAGAATGCGGAATAATTGCGGGGGCTTTTGTTCCCTGTTCTTTATCGTTTGTCCCGTAACCTTTTGTTTCTGGGTGTCCGGTTTACTGGTAATCTTTACGCCCCGCGTGCGTGCTAGCCGCACGCAGGGAGAGTTGTGCTGTAACCGCCGGTATTGCGCGCAGAAAACAATTCATCGGAACACCGGAGATACAACAACCCCCGCCTGCAGGCGGTTAGCCTGCACGCAGGGAGTGATGGTCACGGCTTAACAGATCACCAATATACTTAAGATTACGGAACAGAGAGGGAGAGAGATAAGGAAGGGGAGCTCGAGGGGGGAACCTTAAGAGGGAGGGGGAGACCGGCTGCTTTGCAGCCGACTTCCCCTTCCTCTTGTGGTTCCCCCTCGAACCCGCGCCCCGCGCCCAGCTGAATTCACAGCAGGAACAACGGTTAAGAACAGGGTACTAAAATCCCCCGCGAACCCGCGAAAATCACAGCAGGAACAACGATTCAGAACAGAAACCGAAAACTCCCCGCAATCATTTCTCATTCCTCATTTCCTCAGAGTAAAATGTAAATCAGCGCCAGTATCAACCGCTTGTCTGCCTGCTCCTGCCACAATAACCACGCCAGCGCCAGCAGCAGCAGCGTGTCCCGGTCCAGCCGAAAGCCCTCCGGCAGCAGCCCGCTCCCGCGCTGCGCCTCCTTCTTTGCCTCCTTCTGTGCCTCCTTCGCCGTCTCCCGCTGCGGCTCAGGCTCCGGCATCGGCACCGGAACCGGCGGCGCCGGCTGTGTGACCGGCTGCGGACGCTGCACATTTATTCCCTGCATCCCCGGACGCCTGTCATTGCGCTGCATCTGCCCCATGCGCCACACCGGAAACCCGTTTGCCATGCTGCCGCCCCCTTTCCGCCTGCCCCGTCAGCTGCCGCCCAGCAGTTCGCCGAGCATCCCGTTCTCCCTGAGCACCGCCGCGATCCGCAATATCTGCAGCAGACGCACCGCCTTTGTCACGCGCGCCTGCCGCTCCGCCGACAGATGCGGACGCAGTGCCAGCAGGAGCGCTGTCGTCTCGTCCTCCTTCAGGGCGCTCATCGCCTGCCCGACCGCGAGCAGCTTTGTCATGTCGATCGGCGGGGGCGCGTCCGCGGACTGCGCGGGCTGCTCTGTCCCGCTGCCCGGTCCCTCCGGAGCCGGACCGCCGAGCATCTGCGCGAGCTCCGCCAGATTCTGCAGGCTCTCCGGGTCGGAAAGCAGCGACTGCAGCTTGCCGCTCAGATCGTCCATGCCCGCGCCCCCTCCCGCTGTGTCATTGCCCGGTCAGCTTTTGATACAGCGCCCGTGCCTGCTTGGAATTCATGATCTGATTGAGCCGCTGCGGATTGTTGAGCACCTGCTGAAATGCCGCCGCATCCTGCGGACTCATCGCCGCGATCGCCTTGTCAAAGCGCCCTGCCTCGAGGTCTGCCTGCAGGGTCTCCGCGGGCATCCCGAGCTTTTTGCTGACCGTTTGCAGCAGCGCCTGCAGCTGCGGGGTATTCTTCGGTTTTTCCATATTGATCTCCTCCGATCAGGTTTTCGGGACAGCTCACCTTGACGCTGTTCTATTTCTATGCTATAATATGAGAAAACAGAACAGGAGGCAATTTTCATGCAGATTCTTGCAATATCCGATACGCACGGCAGCTATCTTGCGCTGGAGCAGGCGATCCTGCCGCACCCTGATATTGACATGATCGTGCACTGCGGCGACGGCGAGACCGAGCTCAACCGCTTTATCACGGTGCACCCGGAATTTGCAGAGCGCGTCTGGCATGTGCGCGGAAACTGCGACCCGACACAGCACAGCCCGCGGCTCCTTGTGCTCGATCTCCCGCACGGACACCGCCTCGCAGCCGTGCACGGGCATGAGTACATGACGGGCGACCTGACCGTGAATCTCGCGCGGCTCGGGCACTCCCAGAGCTGCGACCTCGTGCTCTTCGGGCATACGCACCGGCGCACGGACACGACCGTCGACGGCATCCGCATTTTCAACCCCGGCAGCGCCGCCCGCCCCCGCGACGGCAAGCCGCCGTCCTTCGGGCTGATCGACGTCTATCCGGAGGGCTTTCTGACCTCGCACGGTGACCTGAAGTCCCCGCATTATTCTATGTTCTGACGGCATCGGCGGTCACCGCGAAGGAGGGAGAAGCATGCCGATTCTGCGGATTCCCGCACAGCAGACCTGCACCGTGCGGTCGCTCCTGCGCAGCGCGGGGGTCTCCGCACAGCTGACAAAGCAGCTCAAAGCCTGCCCCGACGGCATCACGCGCGGCGGCGTGCAGATACACACCGACCAGACGGTCTGTGCGGGCGAAACGCTCGAGCTGCGCTGGACGGAGCACTGCGATTTCGACGCAAATGCGGCACTTTCCGTTCCCGTTGCCTATGAATCGGAGGGGCTGCTGGTCTGCGGCAAGCCCGTCGGGATGCCCGTGCACCCCTCCATGCTGCACCGCAGTGATACCCTCGCAAACTGGTTCGCCGCGTTCCGCCCCGGCTGCGGCTTTCACGCGGTCAACCGCCTCGACCGCAACACCTCGGGGCTCTGCCTCATCGCGAAGGACGCCCACGCGGCAAATGCCGTCTCCGGAACGGTCGAAAAGCGCTATTTCGCGCTGGTCAAGCCCGGGCTGCACGGCGAGGGCACTGTCGACGCACCGATCGCACGGGCGCAGGCATCGGTCATCACGCGCTGTGTCCGTTCGGACGGGCAGCGGGCGGTCACGTACTGGCGCGTGCTCCGCGAGAACGAAACCTGCACGCTCCTCATGCTGACGCTGCAGACCGGTCGGACGCACCAGATCCGCGTGCACATGGCACATATCGGCTATCCGCTGCTCGGCGACGACCTCTACGGCGGCGACTGCACGCTGCTGCACGCCCACGCGCTGCACTGCGGCTGGCTGACCTTCACCGAGCCGGAAGCCGGCAGACGCATCACGCTGAAATGCCCGCTCCGCACCGATATGCAGGCGCTCATGCCGGAATCTGACATTACGAGGGAGAGATGCAACGATGAAACAACCGAAACCGATCAAGCTCTATAATCTGATTTTCCCGATCTGGATCATGCTGTTCTTTCCGGGGTGGTGGTGGCTGCTCATCATCCCCGCGAATTTCGCGCTCGACTGGTTCGTGCTGCGCCGCTGTATGCAGAAGCACGGCGTTGAAGATACCGCGCCGCTGCTGAAAACAACCGCGTGGCGCACCTGCCTGCTCGGCTTTCTCGCCGACCTGATCGGCTCTGCGGCGCTGCTCGCGGTGTTCGGTGCGCTGAGCTTTCTCGGTGAGCACATGATCGACACCGGTGACAGTGAGCGCGGTCTTGCGCTCGCAAAATGGGCGGGCAATGCGATGCTGTCGCCGTGGAGCAGCCCCGGGGCGTTTCTGATTACCGTGCTGGGCGTGCTGCTCGCCGGGCTGCTCATTTACCGCTTCAACCGGCGCATGCTCAGAAAGCGCACGGAGCTCGGCGATGATTTTGCGGAATACGCCGCAAAATGGCTCGCGATCGCCACAATGCCCTATCTCTTTCTGCTGCCGATCATCACGGGCTGAACGGAGGACATCATGAAAAAAACATTTCTGACGCTGAAAAACCCTATGGTGCATGTGATGCGGGCGGGGGATTACCGCATACCGCCGAAGATCACCATCTTTGTTTTCGGCGTGACGATGATCGCCGCTTATTGTGTACGGCTGATCCTGAAGCCCCTGTTCCGCCTGGTCTGGCACGCCCTCACCGATGCCGCCGGGCTGCACAAGCTCGGCTCGGAGCCCGCCGACGGCATGATTCTGACGCTGCTGCTCACGGTTTCGGAGATCATCTGCGCGGTGATCTATGTCACGTCGATCGAAAACCGCCCGCTGCGTACTGCGGGAACGGTCGCACGCGGCTGCGGCAGGCAGTATCTGATCGGGCTGGTATCGGGCTTTGCGGCATTCAGCGCGGCGGTCGGCATCGCGTGGAGTCTGGGCGGACTGACCTTTTCGGGCAGAGACACGCAAACGCCGTGGGCGTCGCTCGGGGTTCTGACGCTCTGCTGGATGATCCAGGGGTTCAGCGAGGAGATCTGCTTCCGCGGCTGGTTTGTGACCTCGCTGCTGCGGCATTCGACGCCGGTCTGGGCTGTGTCCGAAAGCGCAGTGCTGTTCGCGATCTTCCACCTCGGCAATCACGGCATCAGCGTGCTTGCCTTTGTCAATCTGATGCTGTTCGGCGTGTTTGCGGCGTTCTGGTTCCTGCGCACGGGGAGTATATGGGGTCCTGCGGCTATGCACGGGATCTGGAATCTCGTGCAGGGCAATTTCTTCGGCATCAAGGTCAGCGGCATCAACGCCGCCGTGACGTTGTTCCGGTTCGACCCGGTCGCGGGCAAGGAGCTGCTCAACGGCGGCGAATTCGGCATGGAGGGCGGGCTCGGCGTCACGGCGGTCCTGCTGATCGGCTGCTGTATTCTATATTTCACCGCGAAAAATCTTTCTCCGAGTGACTGAGCGCTGCGGCGCATCTTCGTGGGGACTCCGTCCCCACACCCCTGCCAAAGGGATAATATCCCTTTGGAATCCCATTTTGTGTGAATTTCACGCTGATACGTCAATTTCATCATCATGGGATTCTTAAGAGGCAGTGTCCGCAATATGTTCTTCTCTTTCAACAAACAAAAACAGCCGGTATCCCCGAAGGAATACCGGCTGTCTTTATAGTCTGCTGTGTGATCGTGCTCGAATCACTGCTGCTCTGCGAGCTTGGTGAGGTAAGCGTAGCGATCCTGAGCGGTCTGCTCTGCCTTTGCGAACAGCTCCTTTGCACGCTCCGGGAAGGAACGGGTCAGTGCACTGTAGCGCGCCTCGCCCATGATGAAGTCCTGATAGGACTCGGTCGGTGCCTTGGAGTCGAGCGTGAACGGGTTCTGACCCTTTGCAGCCAGACGCGGATCGTAGCGGAAGTTGTTCCAGTAGCCCGCCTTGACTGCCTTCTCCATTTCCTTCTGGCAGTTGGTCATGCCGCCCTTGATGGAGTGCATCTCGCACGGTGCATAGCCGATGATGAGCGACGGACCGTGATAGGACTCCGCCTCCTTGATTGCCTTCAGGGTCTGGTTCATGTCAGCGCCCATTGCGATCTGTGCGACATAGATGTAGCCGTAGCTCATTGCAATGTCTGCCAGACGCTTCTTCGCGATCGCCTTGCCGGCTGCCGCGAACTGTGCGACCTGTCCGATGTTGGAGGACTTGGAAGCCTGACCGCCGGTGTTGGAGTAGACCTCGGTATCGAAGACCATGATGTTGACATCCTCGCCGGTTGCCAGAACATGATCCAGACCGCCGAAGCCGATATCGTATGCCCAGCCGTCGCCGCCGAAGATCCAGACGGACTTCTTTGCGAGGTAGCTCTTGTTGGCGATGATATCTGCGCTCTTTTCGCACTTGTCAGCGATCTTCTCGAGCTCTGCGATCAGTGCATCGACAGCAGCGCCGTTCTTTGCGCCGTCCTCAGCGGTGTCAAGGAATGCCTGCGCGGCAGCCTTGAGCGCTTCGGAAGCGTTCTCATTTGCAGCGACTTCCTTGATCTCCTCGATCAGTCTCTCGCGGATCGCCTTCTGACCGAGATACATGCCGAGACCGTGCTCTGCGTTGTCCTCGAACAGGGAGTTTGCCCATGCCGGACCGTGACCGTTTGCGTCGACGGTATACGGCGAGGTTGCTGCCGGACCGCCCCAGATGGACGAGCAGCCGGTCGCGTTGGAGATATACATTCTGGAGCCGAAGAGCTGGGTGATGAGTCTTGCATAGGAGGTCTCGGCGCAGCCTGCGCAGGAGCCGGAGAACTCAAGCAGCGGCTTCTTGTACTGGCTGGAGATGACCGTTGCGTCGGTCGCGACCTCGGGCTTCTCGGAGACCTTTGCCACGCAGTAATCGAACACTGCCTGCTGCGGCTCCTGAGACTCTCTGGAGACCATCTTGAGGGAGCTGGTCGGGCAGACGCCGATGCAGACGCCGCAGCCCATGCAGTCCATCGCGGAGACAGCGAGCGTATACTGATACTCGGTCTTGACGATCGGCTTCGGAGCCAGCTTGATGTTTGCCGGAGCAGCTGCTGCTTCCTCGGCATTCAGTGCGAACGGACGGATCGTTGCGTGCGGGCAGACGAATGCGCAGCGGTTACACTTTGCGCAGGTATCTGCGTTCCACTCGGGCACCATGACCGCGACGCCGCGCTTCTCATAAGCGGATGCGCCCTGCTCGAAGGTACCGTCAGCGTGATCGGAGAATGCGGAGACAGGCAGTGCATCGCCCTGCATCTTGCCGACCGGGTTCATGATGCCGCCGACCATCTTGACGAGCTTCTCCGCGCCCTCGAGCTTCTCGTCAACAGGCTTGTCCTCTGCGGTTGCCCAGTCTGCCGGGACATCGACCTTGACGTAAGCGGTTGCGCCTGCGTCGATTGCCTTCTCGTTCATCTGAACGATCTCGATGCCCTTCTTCATGAACTTCTGTGCCTTTTCCTTCATGTAGCCGATGGCTTCCTCCTCCGGGAGCACCTTGGAGAGGGAGAAGAATGCGGACTGAAGGATCGTGTTGGTGCGCTTGCCCAGACCGATCTCCTGTGCGAGGTCGATTGCGTTGACCAGATACAGCTGGATATTGTTCTGAGCGATATAACGCTTGGTCTCAGCGTTGAGGTGCTGACCGAGCTCTTCGGGCTTCCACTGGCAGTTGATCAGGAAGACGCCGCCCGGCTTGACATCCTGCACCATCTTGTAGCCCTTGAGGATGTAGGACGGGTTGTGGCATGCGACGAAGTCTGCCTTATTGATATAGTACGGGCTCTTGATCGGCTTGTCACCAAAGCGCAGATGCGAGATGGTGATGCCGCCGGTCTTCTTGGAGTCATACTGGAAGTATGCCTGCACATACTTGTCGGTGTGGTCGCCGATGATCTTGATGGAGTCCTTGTTCGCGCCGACGGTGCCGTCGCCGCCGAGACCCCAGAACTTGCACTCGATGGTGCCCTCAGCTGCGGTGTTCGGAGCCTCCTCCTCAGGCAGCGAGAGACCGGTGACATCGTCGACGATGCCGATGGTGAACTGCTGCTTCGGCGCATCCTTTGCCAGCTCCTTGTAGACGGCAAAGACCGATGCAGGCGGGGTATCCTTCGAGCCCAGACCGTATCTGCCGCCGACAACGGTCAGACCGGTTCTGCCGGTGACGTTCAGGGCAGCGACAACGTCCAGATAGAGCGGCTCACCCAGCGAGCCGGGCTCCTTGGTTCTGTCGAGGACAGCGATCTTCTTGGCAGATGCCGGGATCGCCTCGACGAGCTTTTCTGCGGAGAACGGGCGGTACAGGCGGACCTTGACGATACCGACCTTCTCGCCGTGTGCGTTCAGGTAGTCGATGACCTCCTCTGCGACGTCGCAGATCGAGCCCATTGCCACGATGACGCGGTCTGCATCCGCAGCGCCGTAGTAGTTGAAGAGCTTATAGTCAGTGCCGAGCTTGGCATTGACCTTGTCCATGTACTCCTCGACGATTGCCGGGACAGCATTGTAGTAGCTGTTGCAAGCCTCTCTGTGCTGGAAGAAGATATCGCCGTTCTCGTGGGAGCCGCGCATGGTCGGGTGCTCCGGATTCAGTGCGCGTGCACGGAACGCCTTGACAGCGTCCATATCGCACATTTCGGCGAGGTCTGCATAATCCCAAGTCTCGATCTTCTGGATCTCGTGGGATGTGCGGAAGCCGTCGAAGAAATTGATGAACGGAACGCGGCTCTTGATGGAGGCGAGGTGTGCGACCGCTGCGAGGTCCATGACCTCCTGCGGGTTGGTCTCAGCCAGCATGGCAAAGCCGGTCTGGCGACATGCGTAGACGTCGGAATGGTCGCCGAAGATGTTCAGAGCGTGGGAAGCGACGCAGCGTGCGGAGACATGGAACACGCACGGCAGCAGCTCACCTGCGATCTTGTACATATTCGGGATCATGAGGAGCAGACCCTGCGAAGCGGTGTAGGTGGTGGTCAGCGCGCCGGCATTCAGCGAGCCGTGCACGGTACCTGCTGCACCTGCCTCAGACTGCATTTCCTCGACCTTGACGGTCGTGCCGAAGATGTTCTTGACGCCCTGTGCGGACCACTGATCAACGTAGTCAGCCATCGGGCTGGAGGGCGTGATCGGGTAAATGCCCGCGACCTCGGTGAAGGCATAGGACACATACGCCGCGGCGTTGTTGCCGTCCATCGACTTCTTCTTGCGAACGATTGCCATAGAGTAAACCTCCTGTAAAAAGAATTTGTTTTTGGAACCGGCACAGAGCAGCATGTCTTCCGCTTCTGCGCAGAATTTCACAAATCTATTATATCACAAATGCCTCGGATTGTAAAGTATTTTCGCTGACTTTCGATGAATTTCCACGAAATGAACACAGTTTGCGGCGGTGGGTTTTCGTTCGCATTGTCAAAACCGTAAAAATCAGTCATCCGTTTTTATGCATAATAACGAATTTTGACTGCCTGGGATTTTTTTCCGTGAAAAAGGTTGACACCGCAGCCGATTCGGTGTATAATAACTATGGTGATAAATAATGTTTTGCGTTATTTTCACTCGTTTTGTTGTCTCCTTTCTTTTGTTCTACACATTTTGATTTGACCTCATTTTATTTTCAAAGCAGAGCGCGGCTCTGCTTTTTTCATGCCTTTTTTATGATGCACGCTGAGGAATTGCGACCGATGAAGCTTGAATTCAGAGAAGCCGGCTTAACAGATGCGGAGCTGTTGATCGAGATCTACAACGCATCGTTCCGTGACGATTATATCAGATACGGCGAATGTCCGGCATACGGAAAAACCGCGGAAATGATGAGACAGTCCATCCTGGATTCCCGGAAGTTCGTCATCCTGTGCAGCGAAAAACCGGTCGGGTGCATTTCATGCAGGTCGCTGCAGAAGGGGATCTATGAGGTCGGGTGCCTGTGTGTGATCCCGGCGTTTCAGGGGAAAGGCATCGGAACCGCCGCCGTGGAATTTGCCAAAGCATATTTTGCCGACTGGCGCATCTTTACACTGGTCACACCGGCGGATAAAACCGAAAATATCAGATTCTACACGGAAAAATGCGGCTTCCGGATACAGTCCGAAGAAACAGACGGAACCGTAAAGCTGGTACGGTTCATTCTGGAACGGTAGATCCTGACCGATCACCGGAACGAAATGTGCATATCCGTTTCCGAAACAGAGCCCCGCAGCATAATAAAGCTGCGGGGCTTTTGCTTGGTATTTACCCTGATGCGTTGTTTGGATCACAGCCGGATTCCGAAGGGCCGCGCATCGAACGGTAGAGCTTTTCCAGCTCGGGGCGGCACTGCAGGAAGATCGCGCCGAGCACCGGGTCAAAATGCCTGCCCAGCCCCTTCGCGATGATCTCAAACGCCTTGTCAAAGCTCATCGGCTCCTTGTAGCAGCGCGGGCTCACCAGCGCGTCGAACACATCCGCCAGCGCCATGATCCGCGCCTCCAGCGGGATATCCGTCCCGCTGAGCCCGTCCGGATAGCCGCTCCCGTCCCAGCGCTCGTGGTGGTAGTGCGCGACATTGACCGCGACGCGCGCGAGCTCCTCGTCGTCGGTCTCGCACAGAATTTCCTCGAGCAGCGCAGCGCCGGCAGCCGGGTGCCGCTTCATCTCGTTGAATTCGTCGTCCGTGAAGTGCCCGGGCTTCTGCAGCACCGCGTCCTTGACGGCGATCTTGCCGACATCGTGCATCGGCGCCGCCTTGATCACATGCTGGATGAACGCCGCATCAATATTGAGCTCGTCGGCATTCTGCAGCAGCCGCTTGGCAAAGACCTTGACCACGCGGCTCGTGCGGCGGACATGCCCGCCCGTGGAGTTGTCGCGGCTCTCGATCACGCTCGCCATGCCGGTGATGATCGAATTGAGCACGTCCTGAATGTGCTGCGTCTTCTCGGAGACCTCGTTCTGCAGCTCGTTGTTGTAGCGGCTGAGCAGGTTGGAATAGCGCTGCTGCTCGGTGTCGTCGTCCAGCAGCAGAGCATAGCCGATCAGCCTGCCGTTTTTCTCCAGCCGCGTGACCTTTTTCTCGTAGAAGCGGCCGTCGTACATAACACCGGACGCAGCGGGTCTTTCCGCACCGTCTTCTTCGTTCCCGTGCTCCTCGTCCAGCATGGCATTGATCTGCTCGGGGAGTGCCGTGCCGCGCCGGAGATTCTCAAGCTCCGGGAAGAGCCGCAGCGCTGCGGGGTTCGCGTCGAGGAAGCCGCGGCGCGAATCGGTGAGAATGTAGGCGTCCTCCATCTGCCGGAAGACCCACTCGTGCCCGGAATCGGTGATGCCGAAAAAGCCGTCCGTGTAGACGCTGATGACCACCGCCAGCAGCGCGAGCGACGCAAAGATCGGCACGATCTCGACTTTCGGCTTTGCGAGCAGCTGAATGAGCAGTGAGAGCGCGACCGTGAGCTGCGCGCCGGTGATCCGTGCGAGCGTGTAGCGCTCGGCGGGCAGATCGGTCCGGACCATGCGCACAGCCGAATAGATCAGCCCGGCGATCAGCACCAGACACAGGCAGCTGCAGCGGATCAGCCAGAGCGCCGACTGCGGCACGACTGCCGACAGAATATTCCAGCCCGCAACGCTTTCAAACCAGATATTCCCGATCAGCTTTTCACGCAGGCTGTCCTGCCAGACGACTGCGACCAGCAGACATTCCAGCCCCGCCCAGACCGGCGGCAGCAGCTTCGGCAGCCTGATCTGCAGAAACTCCGCGAGGAACATGATGAAAAAGAAGTAAAACAGCGCATTTCCGAGATATTCGGTCTTAAAGGCGGAGATCGCCTCCGAGGAATTCCCGGCGATCACGACGAGCAGACAGCCCGCATTCATGATCATGCAGCCGAAATTCGCCATGAGCAGATGCACGGCAGTTTTGCTCTCGAATCTGCTGCGCAGCATCGCAATGCAGCCCGCCAGCGGGATCAGCACCCCGACGATCTGCATGAGACTGACCAGCATGGCACCACGCTCCTTTCAGCGCACCGCGTCCGCAGTGCAAAATCAGTGTTTGCGGGGGTACTGTGGGGATGTTCTGAGGGCTCCGCCCTCAGGCTCCCGCTCAAGGGACACTGTCCCTTGAGAATCCCATTTCTGCTCACCGCGCCCCCCTTTAGGGGGGGACGGCGAGCAGCAGCGGGGTTCCTAGGGGATAGTATCCCCTAGGCAGGGGTGTGGGGGCAGCGCCCCCACAATACCTTACGGTGCCCCGCAAACTCCGGTTTATCTGAACAGCAGATCTGCTGCCTGTATTATCCCTATGATATCTTACCATGATTTCACGCCGATGTCAACCCTTTTCTGCCGTCTTGACTTTTCGGACGATCTGTATTATAATAAGGAATAGACTGCATAAAACCGCGGTACTGCGGCAAAACTCTGTTCACCGGGCACCGCCGCAAAAACGATTACCGAAAGGAGCTGAGCATCATGCTGGAGCTGAGACACCTCAGCTTTGCCGCCGATTCGGACGGGAAGGACAAGGAGATCATCCGCGACCTCAGCCTGACTGTCGACAACAACAAATTCGTGGTTGTCACCGGACCCAACGGCGGCGGAAAATCCACGCTTGCCAAGCTGATCGCCGGCATTGAGCGCCCGACCGACGGGCAGATTCTCCTCGACGGCGAGGATATCACCGAAAAATCCATCACTGAGCGCGCCCGCATGGGCATCGGATTTGCCTTTCAGCAGCCGGTGCGCTTCAAGGGGCTCACCGTGCTCGATCTGCTGCGCATTGCGGCGGGCAAGACCCTGACGGTCTCCGATGCCTGCGGCTATCTCTCTGAGGTCGGGCTCTGCGCGAAGGACTATATCTCCCGCGAGGTCAACGCCTCGCTCTCGGGCGGCGAACTGAAGCGCATCGAGATCGCGACCGTGCTCGCCAGAAGCATACGCCTCGCGCTCTTCGACGAGCCGGAGGCCGGCATCGACCTGTGGAGCTTCTCCAATCTCATCCGCATCTTCGAGAAAATGCGCGACCCCGAGAACAACCGCACGATCCTCGTGATCTCCCATCAGGAGCGCATCCTCAGCATCGCAGACGAGATCATCGTGCTCGCGGACGGCTGCGTGACGAAGCAGGGCAGCCGGGAGGAGATCCTCCCCGATATCATCGGCTCGCAGTATGCGACGAACCCCTGCCGCGGCATGACGGAAGGAGAACAGGCATGAAGCAGATGGACGCAGTACAGCGCCGGCTTTTGCAGGAGGTCGCCGACCTGCACGATATCCCCGAGGGCGCCTATAATTTCCGCGCGAACGGCGAATCGGTCGGCAGGCAGTCGACCGCAAACATTGAGATCACCTCGAAGACCGACAAAAGCGGCATTGATATCCGCATCGCGCCGGGCACGAAGCGTGAATCCGTGCACATCCCGGTCGTGATGAGCGAGAGCGGGCTGAAGGAGACGGTCTACAACGATTTCTATATCGGCGAGGACAGCGACGTACTGATCGTCGCGGGCTGCGGCATCGACAACTGCGGTACGCAGGATTCGCAGCACGACGGCGTACACCGGTTCTTCGTCGGCAAACACGCGCGCATCCGCTATGTCGAAAAGCACTACGGCTCCGGCGAGGGCACCGGCAAACGCATCCTGAATCCGGTCACCGAGCTCTATCTTGAGGAGGGCGCGACCGCCGAGCTCGAGATGGTGCAGATCAAGGGCGTCGATTCGACCGCGCGCACGACGGTCGCGGAGCTGAAAGCCGATGCGAAGCTGATCGTCCGGGAGCGGCTGATGACCCACGGCGTACAGGAGGCGTCGAGCATCTATAAAGTATCGCTCAACGGCGACGGCTCCAGCGCGGACGTTGTGTCCCGCTCGGTCGCGCGTGACAAGAGCTATCAGAAGCTCGACCTGTGCGTCGTCGGCAATGCGGCGTGCTCGGGGCATACCGAGTGCGATTCGATCATCATGGATGAGGGGCGCATTCTCGCGGTGCCGTCGCTCGAGGCAAACAGCATCGAGGCGGCACTCGTGCACGAGGCTGCGATCGGAAAGATCGCCGGTGAGCAGCTCATCAAGCTGATGACACTCGGTCTGACCGAAGCCGAAGCCGAGGAGCAGATCATCAGCGGGTTCCTGAAATGAAGCGGGAGCTGGGGATCGCACGCTGCGGGCTTGCCTGCTGTCTGTGCTCGGAAAACGCCGAATGCAAGGGCTGCAAACAGGACGGCTTCCTCGATCTCTCATGGTGCAGGGACGCCGAATGGTGCGAAAACCGGAAATGCGTGCTCGAAAAGGGCATTGCGGGGTGCTGTGAATGCGAGCCCGCGCAGTGCCGCAAGGGGCTCTATCAGGACAAGCTCAAGGCGCGCGCGTTTGCGGAATTTGCAAGGCGATACGGCGTTGAAGCACTGCTGGACTGTCTGGAGCGCAATGAACAGGCGGGGATTGTCTATCACCGCAGCGGCATCATGGGCGATTACGACGAATTTGACGACCTCGAAGCACTGATCCGGTTTATCCGGACGGGCGAGCGGTAACCGGCTTTCTGCGCGAAAGGAGTGCGGCATGGATTACACCGCGCGGTATCATTCCCCGCTGGGCGACATGACGCTTGCCTGCGACGGACGTGCGCTGACCGGCATCCGGTTTGTCGGACAGTCAGCTGACCGCAGCACGCTCGACCCGGTACATATCGAAGCGCCGCATCCGCTGCTCACCGGGACCGCACGTCTGCTCGACCGCTATTTTGCCGGGGACGGCATCCGCACGCACCCGCCGATCCATCTGCGCGGGACGCCCTTTCAGCGGTCGGTCTGGCAGCTTTTGCTGTCGATCCCCTGCGGCGGTACCGTGACCTACGGCGAACTGGCAGACCTGCTCGCGGCATCGCAGGGCAAGCCGCGCATGTCTCCGCTGGCGGTCGGCAATGCCCTCGCGCGCAATCCGGTCATGATCCTGATTCCGTGTCACCGGGTGATCGGCGCAGACGGCAGCCTGACGGGCTATGCGGGCGGCATTGAACGAAAACGCCTGCTGCTGAAGCTCGAGGCGGGCGAAGATATTTCCGCCGATGCACATATTTTCGGCGGAAACGGGCAGAATTCCCCGTGAAGGGAGTGTTCTGCATGAATCCGATCGTACAGTCAAGGGGCGCCTCCGATCCCGCGCCCGCTGTATATGCAAGCATGGTGCGCCGCGCCTCGCGCAAAAGCCGCTCCGCCGTCAACACGGCAAAGGCGTTCTGCATCGGCGGGGGAATCTGTCTGCTCGGCGAGCTGCTCCGGCAGATGCTGCTCGCAGCCGGGCTGAAAGCAGAGACCGCCGGCACATGGACCTCCGTCGCGCTGGTTTTCTGCTCGGCGCTGCTGACCGGGCTCGGGCTCTACGAAAAGCTCGCCAAGCACGGCGGCGCCGGGACGCTCGTGCCGGTCACAGGCTTTGCCAATGCGGTTTCCGCGGCGGCGATCGAGGCGCGCACGGAGGGCTTTGTCACCGGTGTGGGCACAAAGATCTTCACGATTGCGGGTCCCGTGATCCTCTACGGCACAGCGGCTTCCGCGGTCTACGGCATCATTTTCTGGCTGATGCAGTCAGCGTAAACAAAGCGCCCCCGATACCCTTGCGGTACCGGGGGCGCTGCTTATAGCGGCCCAGGGATACCCGTACAGCGTTCATAAACGAACAGCTCCGGGTCGATTTCCAGCTCGGCGATCTTTGCGCGAAAAGCGTCCTCCTGCTCCTGCGATGCGCAGCCGACCGTGAACATGTGATTCTTCAGGGACAGGCTGAAAGACGTATACAGCCCTTCCGCCTCCCGCGAAATACGCTCGTGGAGCAGCGTCATCTCACTGTCAGACATTCCGGCGGCGGTCGTTGTTGTCTCGGTCGCGACGGTCGTTGTGGTCGTCGCTTCGGTCGTTGTCGCTTCGGTCGCGGTTGTGGTTGTCGCTTCGGTCGTGGTCGCTTCGGTCGTGGTCGCTTCGATCGTGGTCGTGGTCGTCGCAGCGGTCGCGGTCGTTGTCTCCGGCTCAGAGGAGGAATTGTTCGCACAGGCGGAGGTCAGCAGAGCAGCGGCGCAGATCGCCGGCAGCATTGCGCGTTGTTTCACGGCAGAACACCTCGCTTTCTGGCTATATTATAGCATATTCTGCAAAAAATGTCAAGCACCTCTTGACATTCTGATAAAATTATGATAAAATATTGATAAAGGAGGGATTGCCATGATTGATATTCGACCGGTATCCGATCTGCGGAATCATTTTTCAGAGATTGAGGCGGCTGTCAGCAGCGGCCATCCGGTTTTCCTCACGAAAAACGGCTACGGCGCAATGGTCGTGATGAATCTGGAGCAGTATGCCGCACTGACCGAGGAGACGGAGCAGAAGCTGGACGAGGCAGACCGTCTTGCTGCCGAGACCTCCGCCCGCATGACGCATGATGCGGTTTTCGGAAAGGTACGGGGCGAAATTGGATAAACAACAGTATCATCTTCGCTATCTGCCGGTTTTTGCCGACGACCTTTCAGAAGCAGTCAGCTATATCTCAAAGGTTCTGCACAACCCGCAGGCTGCCGAAAGGCTGGTTGACGATACGGAACAGGCCATTTTGGAGCGGCTGAACGCGCCCTGTGCCTTCAGCCCTACCCTTCCGCGAAGCAAAGGCCGCACCCGTACTACCGCATCAGTATTCGCAATTATTCTGTTTTCTATGTTGTGATTGATGATGTCATGGAAGTGCGCCGCTTTCTTTACAACCGCAGAGACCTTGACGCAGTGCTTTAACAAATCGCCCCCGATACCAAACACGGTACCGGGGGCGATCTTTTATCCAAAAAAACGGGATTCCAAAGGGACAGTGTCCCTTTGGCGGGGTTTGGGGCGGAGCCCCATTACAAATCCGTCGGGGCGGCGTCCGCCTAAGACACCGCTTATGCCTGATAATCGGCGCCGAGCTTGAGCGCAGCCATGTTGTTGTCGATGGTATGCGCGCGCTTTGCGGGGGTGTTCTTTTCGAGCGCCTTGCGGACGGTCTCGAAGGTGAAGATGCCGGTCTCGGCGAGCAGCTTGCCCAGCAGCACGATGTTCGCGCCCTTGAGCAGATTGTTGTCATCCGCGAGCTGTGTCGCCGGGATGTAGAAGGTCTCGATATCGGTGCGGTCGGTCTTGGCATCGATCATCGAGCTGTCGGCAAAGACCTTGCCGCCCGGCTTGACATTCGGCACGAACGCCTCAAAGGACGGACCGTTCAGCACGACCAGCAGATCGGGCTCGAGCACCTGCGGCGAGCCGATCGGCTCATCGGAGATGCACACCGAGCAGTTGCACTTGCCGCCGCGCATTTCCGGACCGTAGCTGGGGAGCCACGAAATCTCCTTGCCCTCAAACAGAGCGCAGTAGGCGAGCAGCTTGCCTGCGAACAGGATGCCCTGTCCGCCAAAGCCTGCAAGCAGAATTTCATAGGTCATTTTGCTGCACCTCCCATCGCGAGCTTGTCCGCGTTCGCTTCCTCAAGCTGCACGTCCTTGTAGACACCGAGCGGATAGTAGGGGATGCACTCCTCCTGCAGACGCTTGATGCACTCCTTCGGCGTCAGACCCCAGTTCGAGGGGCAGGTCGAGAGCACCTCGACGATCGAGAAGCCGTTGCCCGCCTTCTGATTCTCGAATGCCTTGCGGATCATCTTCTTGGTCTCGCGGATATGCGGCACGGTGTCGACAGCGGTGCGCACTGCGAGTGCGGTGCCGTCGAGCGTGGAGAGCATTTCGCAGACGTGGATCGGATAGCCTGCCTTGCGCGGATCTCTGCCGTAGGGCGAGGTCGTGGTGACCTGACCCGGCAGCGTGGTCGGCGCCATCTGACCGCCGGTCATGCCGTAGGTGCCGTTGTTGACGAAAATCACGACGATGTTTTCGCCTCTGGTCGCGGCGTGCACGGTCTCAGCCGTACCGATCGCGGCGAGGTCGCCGTCGCCCTGATAGGTGAAGACGTTCAGGTCGGGTCTTGCGCGCTTGACGCCGGTTGCAACAGCCGGGGCTCTGCCGTGCGGCGCCTCGATCATGTCGCAGTTGAAATAGTTATATGCAAACACCGAGCAGCCGACCGGGCACACACCGACGGTGTCGCCCTCGATGCCCATCTCGTCGATGACCTCGGCAACGAGGCGGTGAATGATGCCGTGGGTACATCCTGCACAGTAGTGCAGACGCACATCGCACAGCGCATGCGGTCTCTCAAACACAACAGCCATTACTGTGCACCTCCGTTCATCTCTCTGAGCTTTGCCAGAACCTCATTCGGAGACGGGATCACGCCGCCGGTTCTGCCGGTGAACTCCACCGGGATTCTGCAGTCGAGTGCGAGCTTGACATCGTCGATCATCTGACCCATGTTCATCTCGACGGAGAGCACTGCCTTCGCGTTCTTCGTCGCGGCGAGCAGCTGCTTCTTCGGGAACGGCCAGAGCGTGACCGGGCGGAACAGACCCGCCTTGATGCCCTCGGCTCTTGCCTTGTTGACCGCGGACTTCGCGATTCTCGAGCAGGCGCCGAACGCAGTGATGACGATATCGGCGTCGTCGCAGAGATAGGTCTCCGCATCCGATTCGTTCTCCTCGATGACGGCATAGCGCTCATAGCGCTTCTTCACCTGCGCCTCGAGGTCGTTTGCCTCGATGTAGAGCGAGTTGACGATGTGGTGCTCACGCTGCATCTTCGTGCCGCAGGCAGCCCAGCCGGAGTTGTCGGCGGTCTTAGCGCTGATCTCCGGGAATTCGACCGGCTCCATCATCTGACCGAGCAGACCGTCGGAGAGCAGCATGACAGGCATGCGGTATTTCTCCGCGAGATCAAAGGCGCGCACGACGAGGTTGACGACCTCCTGCACGGAGTTCGGCGCGAGGATGATCAGGCGGAAATCGCCGTGACCGAGACCCTTTGTCGCCTGCCAGTAGTCCTGCTGCGAGGGCTGGATCGACCCGAGACCCGGACCGCCGCGCTCGACATTGACGATGAGGCAGGGCACATCGGAGCCTGCAATGTAGGAGATGCCCTCAGACTTGAGGGAGATTCCGGGCGAGGAGGAGGAGGTCATGACGCGCGTGCCGGTGCCGCCTGCACCCAGCACCATGTTGATGGCAGCGACCTCAGACTCCGCCTGAAGAAATACGCCGCCGCGCTTGGGCATCTGCTTGGAGAGATACTCCGAGAGCTCGGTCTGCGGCGTGATCGGGTAGCCAAAGAAGCATTTGCAGCCTGCACGGATGGCAGCCTCAGCCAGTGCCTCATTGCCTTTCATTAAAACCTTTTCCAATGAAAATCTTCCTTTCTGGTTTATTTTTCAATTATGATGGCACAGTCCGGACACATCATCGCGCACATGGCGCATCCGATGCACTGGCTCTCGTCGGTGCAATGCGCGGTAAACACGCCCTCTTTGTTGCGCTTCTCGTGCTGAATGGCAACGATCTGCTTGGGACATGCCGTCGTGCAAAGCTCACAGCCCTTGCAGCGGTCGAAGATGACGCTCATTTTTGCCATAGCTTTACCAGTCCTTTCTATCGCATATTGAGCAGAGCAGCGCATGTCAGGCGCAGCTCTGAAGCTCATTCTTTATTATAGCACATTTCCGCTGAAATTGCAATGGGAGCGCGGAAATAAAGTTTGGAAGCCTGTGCAGTCGGAAGTACGATGGCGTTTTTATTGACTTATGGGCAGAATTATGCTATAATAAGAGCTGAAAAAGCGAAATTGACGGGAGAAATAAACATGAACGCAAAAGGAAAGAAGAAAATCATATTATGCAGTTGTGTTTCTTTGATACTTCTTTTGGTACTGGGTGCTGTCTGTTGTTTTCAATTTACGGGTTTAGGCTATCGAATGACAGTTCCGTACCGCAGTTTCTTTGAAAAAGCAGCAGATTATATCTATGTCAACAAAAACTATTCCGGGAATATCAAAGAGGCGATTCAGCTCACGGAAGAAGCATTGGAACGGGACAGAGCATTTTTCGGAGAATTACAATGTACTGATACAACGATTATCATTATCTGCGATGATGATAAGCTGCTTTCAAAGCTTGACGGAGATCATGATACGAAAACCTCATATACGAAGAAAAACTACATTTCTGTTTCAGATGAATACCTTAATATCGACATAATAGCACATGAATTCACGCATGCGGAGCTGCACACCCGCCTGAATATGAAAGCCCTGAAAAGGATTCCCACATGGTTTGATGAGGGACTTGCCACGCAGAATGATTACCGTGCGCAATATGGACCGGAGGCGTGGACTGAACAGACCGATAACGGAAAAAACGCGCTTTCTCTTGAAGATATGGATACGCCCTCTGAATTTTATGCAGGAACAGCAGAGGACAGGCGTTTCCGTTATCTGAATGCGAAACATGAGGTAAGCGTTTGGATGGAGCTTCATAAGCAGAATGGATTGTTAGAATTAATTGATAAGCTGAACAGCGGCGAGAAATTTGATACTGCTTATTTCAATTTATCATAGGAAACGAACGAACACAATGCCCCCGAGCGTTGAAAAACGCTTGGGGGCAAAGCTTCTGTATGCGTACAGACCATGTGGAAGCAGGGAGCATTTTTACTTTGGAATCCGGATGACCCGCAGGAGACAGCAGCAGAACGCGCTGCCTGTATTTCTCATTTCCGCTCCTTGGACAGCAGCTTGATGAAGAACAGCAATGCAGCCATCATCAGAGCGCTGACGCCGAGCACGACAAACACATTCTGCACGAAGCCCGCGAGCAGATAGCCGACCGCGCAGACGCCCGCGACCGTGAACGCATACGGGAGCTGCGTCGAGACATGGTTGACATGGTCGCACTGCGCACCGGTCGACGCCATGATCGTCGTGTCGGAGATCGGGGAGCAGTGGTCGCCGCAGACCGCGCCTGCCAGACATGCCGAAATGCAGATAATGACCATCGGCGGAATGACGCCGGTCTGTGCGGTCGAGGCGAGCTGTGTCGAGAAGACGCCCGTCACGATCGGGATCAGGATGCCGAAGGTGCCCCAAGAGGTTCCCGTCGCGAAGGCAAGCCCGACCGCAACGACAAACAGGATCATCGGCAGCAGGATCTGCATCGCATGGGCGCTCTCCACCACGCCGGAGACGAATTCGCCTGCCTGCAGCAGACCCGTCATTGTTTTCAGCGTCCATGCAAAGGTCAGAATCAGAATTGCCGGGACCATCTGCTTGAAGCCGTCCGCGATCGAATCCATGCACTCGGTGAAGCTGAGCACCCGGCGGGCGAGGAAATAGAGAATAATCACGATCAGGGCGCCGAGCGAGCCGATTGCCAGACCGAACGACGCATCACAGTCCGCGAAGGAATCCATAAAGCCCGCGCCGTCGAAGAAGCCGCCGGTGTAGATCATGCCGAGCACGCAGAGCACGATCAGAATGACGACCGGCAGAATCAGGTCGATGACCTTGCCGCGGGTGTGCGAGGGCTTTGCATCCTCGGGATAGACCTTGCTGCGGCTTGTAAAGAGGTCGCCCTTTTTCGCGTTGTTCTCATGTGTTTTCATCGGACCGTAATCGACGTCGGTCAGCGCGATGAAGACGACCATCAGCAGTGTCAGCAGCGCATAGAGGTTATAGGGAATCGTGCGGATGAACAGCGTAATGCCGTTGACGCCGTCGACCGTGCCCGCGACTGCCGCCGCCCACGAGGAGATCGGCGCGATGATGCAGACCGGCGCAGCGGTCGCATCAATCAGATAGGCGAGCTTCGAGCGCGAGACCTGATGCTTGTCCGTCACGGGGCGCATGACCGAGCCGACCGTCAGGCAGTTGAAATAGTCGTCGACGAAGATCAGCACGCCGAGCAGGAAGGTTGAAAGACATGCACCTGCGCGCGTTTTGATATGCTTCGACGCCCATTCGCCGTAAGCGCGGCTGCCGCCTGCCTTGTTCATCAGCACGACGATCGTGCCGAGCACCACAAGGAAGACCAGAATGCCGACATTGTAGGCATCGGCGACATTCGCGATGATGCCTTCCTTCACAACGGCATTGAACATGCCTGAGAAGCCGCTGTGCTCGGTGATCGCGTAGAGACATCCGCCGGTGAGAATGCCGATGAACAGCGAGGAATAGACCTCCTTGGTGATGAGCGCGAGACCGATCGCAACGATCGGCGGGAGCAGCGACCAGAGTGACCCGACCGCGTCGCTGACCGGCGCCTGTATCGCACAGCAGATGACAAAGACGACGACGATCAGCGCGAAGATGATTTTGCTTGCATACTTTTTCATGATGATTCCTTTCTGTCAGTTGGTTTATTCCCGACGGCAGTCAGGCGCTGCGCCGCAATGACTGCCGCAAAGACCAGTGCACAGCCGATCCCCTCGCGCAGTGTGAGCTGCTCATGAAGGATCAGCCAGCCCGAAAGCGCCGCAAAGACGGATTCAAGGCTCATGATCAGGGTGGCGGGCGCCGGGGGCGTTTCCCGCTGCCCGAGAATCTGGAGCGTATAGGCAACGCCGCAGGACATGACGCCCGCATAGAGGATGGTGCCCTTTGCCGCGAGGATATCGGGCAGACGGGGTGTTTCAAAGAGCAGCATGCCGATGCCGAGCAGGATGCCCGCCGTAAAAAACTGGATGCAGGACATCACGGTCGGGTCGACATTGTGCGCGCAGAAGCGGTCGACGGTGATGATGTGGAGCGCGAAGAACAGGGTGCAGCAGAGCACGAGCAGGTCGCCGGTGCCGAGGAAAAAGCCTTCTTTGATGCAGAGCAGCCAGAAGCCCGCGATCGCGGCGGCGACACAGAGCCAGATGGTTTTCGGCGGCTTTTTGCGGGTGAAGAGCCCGATCAGCGGCACAAGAACGACATACAGCGCGGTGATGAAGCCGGCTTTTCCGGCGGTGGTCTTGGCGATGCCGGCTTGCTGGAGGGCGCTCGCGATACAGAGGAGCACGCCGCAGCAGATGCCGCCGAGGAGGGTCTGCCTGCGGCTGACGGGCGGCGGCGGGGCATCGCGGCGGAGGCGGCGCAGGAGGAAGATGACGGGGATGAGGACGAAGCCGCCGAGGAGGGTACGGATGCAGTTATAGGTGAAGGGGCGGACATAGCGCATGCCCTCGCTCTGCGCGACGAAGGCGGTGCCCCAGATGAGGGCAGTGAGCAGCAGCATCAGGCAGCCGCGGAAGCGTTTGAACATGGAAGCGTCTCCGTTATTTTGTAATAGATACTCTTATTCTAGCACATTTCAACAAAATTTTCAATAGAAAAGCAAAAAATTAGAAATGAGAAGGGGGAAGGGGGGAAGTGAATGCGGAATGCGGAATTCCGCATTCACCTCCTACCTCCTCCCTCCTACCTTCTGCCTCCTACCTTCTGCCTCCTACCTTCTCATTCCTCCCTTTCCATTCCACAAAAAAAATTTTTCCCCTCCCCCTTGACAAAGTGCTGCAAAGGTGGTATAATGTGTATAACGTATATACACACTCTAGGGAATATGCACACTCCGGAATGTGCCGTTCCCCCTTGCAAGGAGCATTCCATATGGACATTATTCTTTCCAACGCATCCGGCGAGCCGATCTATGCGCAGATCGTCTCCCAGATCAAGACCATGATTCTCAGCGGCAGCCTGAAGGAGGGCGACGCGCTCCCCTCCATGCGCAATCTCGCCATGCAGCTCCGAATCAGCGTCATCACCACCAAGCGCGCCTACGAGGAGCTCGAACGCGACGGCTTTATCGAGTCCTTCACCGGCAAGGGCAGCTTTGTCAAGGCGCAGAACACCGAGCTCTTCCGCGAGGAGCAGCTCAAGGAGATCGAAGCCATGCTCACGCAGGCAGGCGAAAAAGCAAGGCGCTGCGGCATCACGCTCGCAGAGCTGACAGAAATTCTCAAAATCGTATACGGAGGCGACGAGTCATGAGCGATTACACAAATGCCATCGAGATCAAGGGCGTCACAAAGAAATACGACGGCTTCACGCTCGACAATATCAGCTTTGATGTGCCGCGCGGCAGCATCATGGGCTTTATCGGGCAGAACGGCGCGGGCAAAACGACGACGATCCGCAGCCTGCTCAATATCACCGCGATCGATTCCGGCGAGATCACCATGCTCGGCATGGATCATATCAAGGATGAATTCGCGATCAAGGAGCGCATTGCGGTCGTGTTCGACGAGATGCCCTTCCACGATATTTTCACAGCCCGCGAGCTCGCGCGCATCTTCGCGGGCATCTATCCGCAGTGGAGCGACGCGCGGTTTACGCAGTATCTCGAGCGCTTTCAGCTCCCGCAGAAAAAGAAGGTCGGGCAGTTTTCCAAGGGCATGAAGATGAAGCTGCAGATCGCCTGCGCGCTCTCGCACGGCGCGGAGCTGCTCGTCATGGACGAGGCAACGACCGGTCTGGACCCCGTTGTGCGCGCGGAGATTCTCGACATCTTCCTCGAATTTTTGCAGGACGAGGGGCACTCGATCCTCATGTCCTCGCATATTACCTCTGACCTTGAAAAGATCGCCGACAGCGTGACCTTCATCGACAAGGGCAAAATCATGCTCTCGGGCTACAAGGACGAGATTCTCGAGCACCACGGCGTGCTCAAGTGCAGCAAGGCGGATTATCAGAATATCGCGCAGGAGGATTTCGTCAGCGCGCGGCTGACCGATTTCGGCGCCGAGCTCATGGTGCCGGACAGAGCCTCCGCCGCAAGGAAATACAGCGGGCTGCTGATCGAGCCGACCACGCTTGAGGATATCATGGTCTATTACACCCGCGGCAAAAAGGAGTGGTCGTGATGGCAAAATTCAAGGCGCTTCTTTACCGTGAATGGCGCATCTCCCGAAAGCTGACAGTCTCACAGATCTGTGCCGGGCTTTTTTTCGGGATCGTCCTCCTGATGCTCCGCTGGAGCATGCTCTACGGCAATATGCGTGAGCTGCAGGAGGACCTTGAGGCAGAGGGCGAAACCCTTTCGTCAACGCTCAAGCTCATGTTCTACCTGACGACCTTCACGTTTGCGTCGATGTTTCAGCTCGGCTTCGGGCGGAGTGCGGGGGCGCACAAGGGCGATATCCAGTCGGGCTTTCTGCGCTATTCCTACACCATGCCGATCACCCCGGCGATGCGCGCTGCGGTCAAAACGGCGTATATGTGCATTTTCCGCGTCGTCGGCTATGGGATCGCCGTCGCCTATGCGCTGTTCGCGTCGATCTGGTATGAGCCTGTCAGCATCGACAGCACATTTCTGCTCGCACTGCTGATTCCGGCTTTCTTCATGATCTGCTACGATACGATCGAATCCGCGCTGGTCCTGCGCGCACGCACAGCAAAAAAGGCAGGCATCATGGAGACGTGCGCGGGCTTCTGCATGATGGGGGCAATCATTGTGCTCTGCGGGGTTATGATGAACCACATGCGGGAGCGCTTTGATGCGGTCGGCCTTGCCGAGCAGCAGCGCATGGACGGCTATATCGCGCAGTACGGCGAATCAAAGGTCGCGCAGATGCTGCTGAACGGCGAGATCACGCAGGATGACCCCATCAAAATGATGCTCGGCGTTTTCAGAGACATGCTCACGGAATTTATCCACGCATATATCGTCTGGATCGTGCCGGCAACGCTGCTTCTGATCGTGCTCGGCTTCTGGCTGCGCAAAAAGGCATGTGAAAGGAGGGAAACACCGTGAACGGTCTGCTCTATAAGGAATTCCGGCAGAACCGCGGCGTGCTGATCACGATCGCCGCCGTGCCGCTGCTCAGTCTGATCCTGCTTCCGATGTTCGGCTTCATCGATTTCGGCAATCTTTCCGCATTCTCATTCGCAAGGGTGTGGACAGACATCAATGACGTGCCGCTGCTGCGCATGCTCATGGTGCTGCTCGGTGCATTCGTCATCGGCTTCATCGTCTCGCTGATCTTCAATGCGGACGAATCGAAGAAATGGTGCTATTTCGCCGCTTCGCTGCCCGGCAGCGCAGAAAAGGTGATCTACACGAAATATGTGTTCACCTTCATGGTGCTCGGGCTGTTCTTCCTCTCGCAGACATTCTGGGAGATGGTGCTGCAGCATACCTGCTACGGCGCGTGCAAGATCGAAACATCCTCGCTCATCTACGTTTTCACGGTCGATTTCTTTGTGCAGCTTTTGTTCCGTGCAGTTGAGATTCCGTTCTTTGTGCGCTTCGGCGTCAAGCGCGGCAGTTCGGCAAGGCTGATCGCATTCTTTGCGCTGATCTTCCTCTTTATGGTCTGGGTGCTGTTCGGACCGCTCCCCGATTCCTTCGACGAGCTTCTTGACAGCCTCGCCGCTCTGATGCTCGGCGCGGCGGAGGAGCAGACACAGCCGAATAAACTGATGGAATACGGCTATCTGGTGCTCGGCTTTCTGCCCTATGCCGCCGTGATCGCCTATGTGATCTCCTATAAGATCTCCTGCAAACTCTATCTGAAAGGGGCGGAGCAGTATGAAAAATAACGCACAGAACGCAAAAAGGCTCGTGATCTTCCTGCTGCTTGCCTTCGGCATTTCGTGGATCCCCGAGATCATCCTGAATCACACGGTCGGCTATCACGAATACTTTGAGACGACACACTATGCACTGTTCACGCTGCCGATCACATACGGCCCGGCGCTGGCAAATCTCCTGACGCGGCTGATCACCAAGGAGGGCTTTCACGATATGAAGCTGCACCTCAGGCTGAAGGGCAATGTGAAATACTATCTGATGGCATGGCTGCTGATTCCGGCGCTGACGGCACTGGGCTGCACGCTCGCGACCTCGCTTTACGGCAAATGGGATTTTGCCGCCCTGAAAGCGCTTTACGGCTCGCCGAAGCTGCTTGCGGGCACAGTGCTGTTCGGGATCGGCGCGGCACCGGTCCTGGCGTTCAACACCTTCGGCGAGGAATTCGGCTGGCGCGGCTACATGAACGACAAAATGAAGCCGCTCCTCGGCACGACCGGCACGATCGTCGTCGGCGGGATCCTCTGGGGGCTCTGGCACGCGCCGCTGACCGTCGAGGGGCATAATTTCGGCAAGGATTATCCGGGATATCCCTACACGGGCTTTTTGTATATGGCAATCCTCTGCACGCTGCTCGGCGTCCTGCTGATGTATGTCACCGAGAAAACGGGCTCAATTTATCCCGCGGCGATCATGCACGCAAGCCTCAATTTCGGCGCGCCCTATGCCCGCCTGCTGCTGACGCAGGGCATCGAGGAGCAGCCGGGGTTCACAAAGGAGCAGTTTTTCGAGTATATTCCGATCATTCTGTGCGCGGCGGTGTTCACGGTGCTGTTGCTCATGCTGATGAAGAAACAGCGGTCTGCAGACGCGAAGGCGTGATATCACAATCAGAAGAGCCCCTTCCGGGTGAACGGAAGGGGCTCTCATCTGCGGTAAATCTATATTCGGGCAGGAGCGAGGAGTTGTACCGTCAGTTACGCTTCCTGTGCTGAATCGGATGCGCGCCGGGACTTGGAATCCCGTTATGGGAACGCATTTGTGAAACAGTTACGACTCAGACGGGATCAGCACCGGGTCGTCAATATAGATCGGGTCGTCGATCACGATGGGATCATCAATGATGACCGGCGGCGGTGTGACCGGGACGGTCATGAGTGCCTTCTTGACCAGACTCAGGTCGACCGCATTGACCTTGCGGTCATTGTTGTAATCCGCGAGCAGCATCTGCGGGGGGTTGAATTCGATCTG
>JAEELE010000066.1 GCA_016288755.1 Oscillospiraceae bacterium | reverse complement strand
GTCGGCGCAGGGCGGCCCTATCAGTGGCTGTACAACAAGGCCGCCGCCTCCAAGACCTCCACTGCGACCCGCCCGGACACCGCGACGCTCACCATCAACACGGCAGCGGGCTACAACGGCTACCAGTATCGCTGCGTCGTCACCGACGCGAGCGGCGCGACGGCGACCTCCTCGGCGGCAAAGCTGACCGTCAAGACGGCGATCACCACACAGCCCAACGGCGTCAACACGACCGTCGGCAGCACCGCGAAATTCACCGTGGCGGCAACCGGCGCAGGGCTGAAATACCAGTGGCAGTACAACAAGGGCGACGGCTGGAAGACCTCCGGCGCGACCGGCGCAACGACTGCAACGCTTTCGATCAACGCAAAAGCGACCTACAACGGCTGGAAGTACCGCTGCGTCATCACGGACGCCAACGGCACAACGACCAATTCGTCTGTCGCGACGCTGAAGATCAAGGCAGCGATCACCGCACAGCCCGCAAGCGTCTCCGCGGCAGTCGGCGACACCGCGAAATTCACGGTCACTGCAACAGGCGTGAGCCTCAGCTATCAGTGGCAGTACAATTCCGGCGACGGCTGGAAGAACTCCGGCGCGACCGGTTCGACGACTGCGGCGCTTTCGATCAATGCAAAGGTCGCGTACAACGGCTATCAGTACCGCTGCATCGTCACGGATGCCAACGGCAACAAGCTGACCTCCGGCGCGGCGACCCTGACGATCAAGCCCGCGATCACCGCGCAGCCCGCGAATGTGACGGCATCGACCGGCACCGCGGCGAAATTCACGGTCGCGGCGATCGGCGTGAATCTCAGCTATCAGTGGCAGTACAACTCCGGCTCCGGCTGGAAGAATTCCGGCGCAACCGGCGCTACCACCGCAACGCTGAGCATCAGCGCAAAATCGACCTACAACGGCTGGCAGTACCGCTGCATCGTCACTGACGCAAGCGGAAACAAAGCAACCTCTGACGCGGCATCACTGACGGTCAAATAACACAACACGAATGAGGGAGTCTTCGGACTCCCTCATCTGTGTTATCTGAGTGCCAGCGCTGCAGCCGCGGACGTTTCGTATTTCCGTTTGCAGATGTCGCGGTGCAGCGATACGGATAACCGCAGCGGATCACGCCTTGAACACCTCACGCACGAAATAATACATATGCGGACGGATCGTTTTGCCGCCGTGGTCGCCGCGCTGCACATAATGCCAGATGTGATCGGTGCCGACCTGCGTCATGGTGTTGTGATAACCCTCCGGTGCGGAATAGATCAGCGTGTCATTCGAGCCGGCACTCACATGAAGCAGGTACGGCTCCTCACCCTGCCTGAACGTAAACTGACTGTTCTGCAGCGGAACGCCCGGTGCCGGACACATCGCCCCGATATACCGAACAGATCGGGGCGCGTGAACCCGATATACAGCGACTCTCTGCCGCCCATCGAAAAACCGGTGATCGCAGTGTTTTCGCGTCCTGTCTTAATGGAATAATTCTGCTCCATGAACGGCATGATCTCTTTTGTCAGCAGGTTGATGAAGTTGTCATACGCCGCATTGTTCTTGTCGTCGAGCGCGCTGCATTTGTCCTGCGTCGCGCTGACGTAAATGTCGGGGAAGACGACGATCATGTCCTGACAGACTTTTTGAAAAGCTCGAGTGTCACGCCGTTTGAGGTCGTGACCGCGCCGCCCGTTTTTGTCCATGCGTTCAGCCAGTCCAGCGAAGCGTTGACGCGGGAATCGACTGCTGCGTAGACGTTCATATCTGCCGCCGCTGTAAATGCACCCAGCTCATTTGTATACATTTTTGAGTCGCAGGCGGTCTTGACAAATTCAGCATTTTCGAGTTTTTCCGGCACACTTGCTGCCGTAATATCTCGGTCGCCGTAAATGGCATCGCCGCGTTTTAAGCCGCTGACGATCGACCAGTCGGATGCATTTGCAGTATCGTTGACCGTCAGCTCCTTGATGAGCGTGCCGTCAATTGCAGAAACAATGCATGCCGGAATCACGGAGCACATTGCAGCGAGGCTGCCGGCGGCTGTCAGTACCGCCCAAAGACGCTTGTGTTTCATAGTTTCCCCCATTTCTTTTTGCTGTACGTGCCGCTGGGAATCGCCGCTGTGAAGGGGTACAGCGCAAATCCATGACCGCACGCATCTGAAAGCAGATTCGCTTTGCATTCTGATTATAACAAAGGTACTGCGAGTGTTCAATGGAAAAAATACGCACTCTGCGGACAATTTTATCATTTGCCGGATGAACATGAAAATTCTCCATAGTTTGCACATTTTTTCCATTGTATCTCCGGCGGCGGTTGATTATAATAAAACCATCGTTCCGGCACCGGCGCGTGACGGAATGTCTGCATTCGGTTTCCGTTCTTTTGTCCGGATGCGAAATCCCCCCAATTCGTGCGGTCTCGGTCTGCATTTCCGAAGCCGCATGTTTTTTTGGTGCGGATTTTATCCATAGATTGTGAATTTTCTTCATAGACTTCCGGAATCCGCTCTGCTATAATGATAGCAGCCTACGGCAAACATAAAAAGGGGGAATCTGAAATGAAATCCTTGTTATAATTTCGTCATCGGCAAATGGCCGCGCTCCGAAATGGTTTTCCGCAGCAAAACGCTGCTCGGCAATTACGACTACAAAACCGTGATGTCAACGGGTGTCGGCAGCTATTCGGCGGGCTGTGCACAGGGCGGTCTGATCGACACCGCAGACGGAAAATGGTACAGCATCATGTTTCAGGATCACGGTGCGGTCGGGCGCATTCCGAGCCTGATCCCGGTCACATGGCAGGATCACTGGCCCGTGTTCGGCGTCAACGGAAACGTGCCGACCACGCTGACGATCCACACGAATTATACCGGCGCAAATCTCGCCGTCAGCGATGAATTTGACGAAACGGAGCTGCCGCTGGAATGGCAGTGGAATCACAATCCCGACAACACGAAATGGTCGCTGACAGAGCGCGAGGGCTGGCTCAGACTGAAAACCGGCGATTATGCAGGTCTGGCGGCGTTTCAGGAGGTTTACGGTCAGGTCGGCGTCTATGTTGACAACAGCGGCAATAAAAAAGTGTTTATGGCAGTCAACTGCGACGGCAATCAGCAGGGCATCGGCTGCAAGGGCGGCGTGACGAAGATCGTCGAGGAAACCGCACTGAAATCTGACACGGTGTATTTCAAGATTGATTACCTGTTCTCGACCTTCGACCAGAACACAATGACATCTTCCAACGACATTGACAAGGCGAATTTCTATTATTCCTATGACGGAAACACATGGACAAAGATCGGCAGCGAGCTTTCGATGAAATACAAGCTGACGCTGTTCACCAGTTACCGCAATGCGATCTTCAATTACGCAACAAAGCAGAGCGGCGGCTATGTCGATGTGGACTGGTTCCGTTATGAGAAAACGCAGTATCAGCCGGCGCTGAAATGACAAAGCAAACGGACGGAGCCGCGAAAGCTCCGTCCGTTTTCTCAGAACATTTTCCGGTACTGATTCGGCGTGTATCCGGTAAACTGCCGGAACAGCCGCAGGCAGTAGCCGTAATCCTCATAGCCGCATTTTGACACGATGGCAGACAGATCGAGCGTCGTTGTCATCAGCAGAAAAATCATTTGCAGCATGCGCTTGCGGATCTCGTCCTGATGAAACGCAATGCCGAAGGTCTCCTTATATATTTTGCGGAAATGCCCGGCAGAGATCAGAAATTGCCTGCAAAGCTGCTCGACCGTCGGTGTTTCGTCATCCGACCGATAGAGCTGCACGCGCGCCGGAATCAGTTTTGCATACTGCTCCTTCTGCCGCATCTTCTGCAATTTCTGAATTTCGTCTGCGAGCGCCTGTTCCGCCGCGTTCTGCAAAGCCGTGCTGCTTTCATAAGCAGTCTGAACCGATGCCATGCAGAACGAATCCAGACCGTACAGCGCAAAGCAATTCTGGCTGTGCAGCAGCATCGCGGTCATGCGTTCCTGCAGAAGCGGTATCATCGTTTCACCGTCACCGATGCCCGCGATGAGATAGAGATTCTGCTCGAGCCGCGCACAGAGCATGGACGACTGCGTCAGCTTTCGCAGGATTCCGGCTATTTCCGATGCTGCCGCGATCTCTGCGGATTTGTTGTCAAGCGTCATGTGGTCTGTAAACAGCGCAGTTTGCAGCACAAGGCAGTAAATCTGCGGGTTCTGTTCCGGCTGCTGTTTCATCATCATATGCAGCTCGTGCGAAAAGCCCTTGCGGTTCGGAAGTCCTGTCAGCGTGTCCTGATATTCCGAAAGATTCTGACATTCCATGAGATATTGAATGTCATTTTTCATGCGCAGAAATTCCAGTGCATTTGAAACCGCCTTCATCCATGTGCGGAAAACCGGATCGTAAACCTCGGGCGTATCATAGCGCATCATCACATAGCCGAGCGGACGCTCGCTGAAAAACAGCGGCGAGCAGTAATAGACCGCCGGATGCGAAACCCTGTTCGTAAGCGAAGAGATTGAAAGCCGCGGAAAGACATTGACCGGCGCATTGAAGGTCTCCGCATAGATCGGGTATTGTGTGATTGCCTCGTCCTGCATCCCCTCCTGATACCAGTGCTGATACAGGCATAGATCCACGCATTTTACATTTCGCAGCAGATACTCCGAGCCGATGAATTTGATGCGGAATTCCTCCATCGACTGCGCTTCTGTCAGAAGCTGCTCGAGCTGGTTATAGAGATGCAGAAATTCGTAGAAGCTCTTGGTGCGGGCGACCGAAAGCTCCCCGTGCAGATCGGACAGCGTGATGCCGCAGGTGCAGCTGTCGCCGCAGACCACTCTTCCGCGCGGCGGCGTAAAGCTGCCGTATTTGCCCGTATCCGCTTTTCGCAGCAGCATTTCAACCGCCATTCTGCCGAGCGCTTCGCGGTTGCGCTGATAGGTCGTCAGAATCGGTGTGTGCAGATGCCGCTCGCGGATATATTCATAGCCCGCGACTGTGACCGCATCCGGCACGGAAATCCCGCGGTCTGCAAGTGTGTCGAGCAGACCGTATGTGCTGCTCAACGACCTCGATTATTTTGCATATCACATGCCGCTTTCGGGCGACTGCTGGGCTGGCAATACCGCGGACGAAAAGGCTGCGGCAGTCGCGAATGCGTGCCTGAAATCTGGTTATGCGAAGAATGAATATTTCATCCTTGCGGCGACCGGCACTAAGGATATTGCATACGGCGGCATGAATCCGCAGATCGAATCCATGAAAAAGCGAACTGACGCATTCACATATACATCGGACTTTTCGCAGGGTAATTTCTACTATCTGCTCTGCGACGGCGGCTCGCACTGGTGGACGGGCTATATCGTGCAATATATCTATGATGCGCTGCCGTATTTCTTCCATGAATAAACCGGAATGCCCCTGATTCTTTCGGGGGCATTCCGCAAAAAAACAGATTCGGAGGATTGGAACATGAAACAGAAAAAACTGAAAGCGGCGGCCATCGCGCTGATGCTCGCGGCGGGAAATCTGTCCGCAATGCCGGTGTCTGCGGCGAATCCGATCGTGCAGTATATTTTCACCGCAGACGGCGCACCGCTGGTTTACAACGACACCTTTTATCTGTTCACCGGTCACGACGAGGGCAATTCCGGCTTTTATTCGATGAACGACTGGCGCTGCTTTGCGACGAATGTCTGACGCAGGAGCAGGAACCGGCGGTCATTATCCTCATCAACCGCGCAAAGGGCGGCTATTCGATGCAGGAGCAGATGGCAAGGGTCGGCAAGCACTATGATATTCCGGTCATCAGCATGGACAATGCGCTGACAAAGGCGTTTGACAGCGGCCTGCTGAAAAAAGAGGATTATTATACCGACGAATACCATCCCCATGCGGACGGCTTCAAGCTGATTTCGGACAGCATTGCCTATTTCTACCGGCAGGGACTGAAAACGGAGAATCAGACCGGCGCATATACCGTCCCGGCAAACGGCGCATACGGAACGGAATATGCAGCTGCGACGGTTGTGCCGCTCAGCGCGCTGAACAAGGGCTCGTGGGGCGACACAATGCGGCAAACAGTGCAGCTGAACGGCAGCGCTCAAACTGAATCCGATGCAAAGAGAGCCATGACTTCCCGGAATGATATAATCCCCTTAGAGTAGACACACGAAAAAACAAAAGTGTGAAAACTCTAAGGGGGTTATTTTAATGTCAAGACGAAATAAAATTACGGATGAAGAACGGATGTCAGCGGTACAAGAATACATAAATG
>JAEELE010000065.1 GCA_016288755.1 Oscillospiraceae bacterium | reverse complement strand
TACGATTCACTCGCAATTACTTCGTGTGCGCTTTATAGTCTCGCCTCGACTTGCATCCCTTCAGTCGCTTTCGCTCCCTCGGAATGCGGAATCTTCAAGGGTTTCTTTTTGGTTGCATTGTTCAATTTTCAAGGTGCTCTCGCGCTTCCCTCGCTCTTGAGGGCAGCTTATTTATTATACCACATCTTTGCGCGTTTGTCAAGGGGTTTTGCAAACTTTTTTCGGTTTGTTTTTCCTCTTTTTCGCTTCGGTGCGGCGCTGCCTCATCGGCAACTTTGATATTATAACACGAAACAGCATCATTTGTCAAGCATTTTGCATGTAAAACAAGGAGCAAAATTTATTGAGATTTTTATGCAGAATGTCAGCGGTGCTTTTTCCCCGGTTTCTTTTCCTTTTCTGTGTCGCGGAACTCTCCCAGCACGGCGGTGAATGTGTTGACACCGTTTTTGCTCTCCGCCGTGATATCGCCGCCGTGCAGCAGTGCGATACTCCGCGCGACACAGAGCCCCAGCCCGTAGCCGCCGGTATCGCGGGAACGCGACGGGTCTGCGCGGTAGAAGCGGTCAAACACCTTTGAAATCTGCTCCGGCGTCAGCTCCTCACCGGTATTAGACAGTACAATGCGCAGGCGCTGGTGTTTGTCGTGATTGAGCACCATGCGGATCTCGCCGCCGGTCGGGGTATAGGTCACCGCGTTTTTCATCAGCTCCGTCAGCATCTGGCGCAGGCGTTTCCAGTCGCCGAAATACCGGACATCCGGCGTCAGCTCATATTCAAACAGGCGCCCCGACTCGAAGATTTCCGCCTCCTGCTCCATGCAAAAGCCCTCGAGCTCCTCCGTCAGGTCAAAATCCTCAGCATCCAGCCGAATCTCCCCGGCGTCGATCTTCGCGAGAAACAACAGATTCTGCACAAGCTGTGCCATGCGGGAGGTCTCCCCCTGAATGCTGCCGAGCCAGCGTTCCTGACTTTCGATCGTCGCCTCTGGGTTGGAAAGAATCGCCTCGGTGTTTGCAGCAATGACGGTCAGCGGCGTTTTCAGCTCATGCGTCGCATCCGAGACAAAATCGCTCTGCTTTTCCCAAGCCGTCTCGATCGGTCGGCTGACCCAGTGCGACAGCAGGATCGAAACCGGGATCAGCAGGAGCGCACCGAGCAGAACAAAGAGCGGCACGACCAGCCTGAGCGTTTTCAGCTGATTCTGCTCCAGCGAGCATTCAGCGATATAGATCCACGCGCCGCCGCCATACCTTATATATATGTACCTGTAGAGGTCGCCCCCGATCTGCGTTTCGCCGATGCGCTGGTCTGCCTCCGGTTCGACGGAGCTGCAGATCGTCTCGATCAGCTCCTCCGACAGATTCAGGTGCAGCTGCGTGATCTCCTCGGGCTTGCCGTGCGGACTCAGCTTCACCATCGCCATGCCGCGGCTTTCATCGGTCAGCTCCTGTGACTCCGCTGCCTGCTTCAGCGCATCCTCCGTAGCGCGGATCGCAGAACGGTTGAGATACATCGCAATGCTGACCGCGATCGCCGTCAGAAAAATCAGAAGCAAGCCCCAGCAGATCAGCCAGAACCGCAGCCGAAGCCGTTTGTGCATACCCGTACCTCCTTTCGCGCTGCTGCATGTCCTTATACTTTATAATATAACGGATAATCGCCTATTTTGTTATCATCCGCTTGTATTTTCATCTTTTTATACCAGAAATGGTTGCAGAGGGGTCGAAAATTCGGTATTCTGCCCCTTTTCAAACGCGGAAAAATATGTTATAATGACTGTGTGCGCAAATTTGTAGTGTTCACTGCAGCCGGTTCTGCAACCGAGACCGGCAGGAAAGGATGAAGATATATGCCTACGAAAGAGAACCAGCTTTACGAGCTCTGGCGGCAGCACGCCACTGAGGACCCCGATCTGGTCCGGGAGCTCGCAGAGATCGAGGGCGACAGCGACGCCGTCAAGGAGCGCTTTTACCGCGATCTCGAATTCGGCACCGGCGGTCTGCGCGGTGTACTCGGCGTCGGCACAGCGAGAATGAACATCTATACGGTTCGCCGTGCAACGCAGGGTCTTGCCGATTATGTGCGCGGCTCCTTCGATGAGCCCAGTGTCGCGATCTCCTACGACAGCCGCATCAAGTCGGATACCTTCGCGAAGGCAGCAGCCTCCGTTCTTGCTGCAAACGGCATCAAGGTGTGGATCTATTCCGAGCTGATGCCGACCCCGATGCTGTCCTATGCCGTGCGCGCACTGCACTGCTCTGCCGGCATCATGGTGACTGCAAGCCATAACCCCGCAAAGTATAACGGCTACAAGGTCTACGGCGACGACGGCTGCCAGATCACGCTGGATGTGGCAAATACCGTGATCGGCAAGATCAATGCGGTCGATATCTTCAACGATGTCAAAACGGTCGACTTTGAACAGGCTGTCAGCGACGGCATGATTCAGTATATCGGTCAGGACGTGACCGAGCATTACTATGAGAAAGTGCTCGAGCAGGGCATCCACACGAAGCTCTGCCCCGAGAGCGGTCTGAAGATCGTCTATACCCCGCTTAACGGCACCGGCAACAAGCCTGTGCGTGAAATTCTCAAGCGCATCGGCATCAGCGAGGTCACAGTTGTTCCGGAGCAGGAAAACCCCGACGGCAACTTCACGACCTGCCCGTATCCGAATCCCGAAATCCGCGAGGCACTCGAATACGGTCTGCGGCTCTGCGACGAGGTGCAGCCCGACCTGCTGCTCGCGACCGACCCCGACTGCGACCGCGTCGGCATTGCCGTTCCCGACGGAAACGGCGGCTATGCGCTCTTCTCGGGCAATGAGGTCGGCGCAATGCTGCTGCAGTATATCTGCGAGCAGCGCACGGCGCTCGGCACGATGCCGAAGAACCCGATCGCCGTCAAGACCATCGTCACGACAGACCTTGCCAAGCAGATCTGCGAGGAATACGGCGTCGAGCTGCTCAACATGCTGACCGGCTTCAAGTTTATCGGCGAGCAGATCGGTCTGCTTGAGCAGAAGGGCGAGGAAAACCGCTATATCTTCGGCTTCGAGGAGAGCTACGGCTATCTCGCCGGCACCTATGTCCGCGACAAGGATGCGGTCGTTGCCTCGATGCTGATTGTCGAAATGGCTGCCTATTACCGCACGAAGGGCATCTCCATGATGCAGGCGCGCGAGAATCTCTACGCAAAATACGGCGTGTTCCGCCACTCGCTCGAGAGCTTTTCGTTCGAGGGCATCAGCGGCATGCACAAGATGCAGGAGATCATGCAGTCGCTGCGCACCGATGCGCCGCGTTCGATCGGCGGGCTCGAGGTCATTGAATCCGCAGACTACCTCACGGGTCAGTTCACCGATCTCAGGACCGGTGAGACCAGAGAGACCGGTCTGCCGAAATCCGATGTGGTGTCGTTCTTCCTGCCCGGTCATGCGAGCGTGATCGTGCGTCCCTCCGGCACGGAGCCGAAGATCAAGACCTATTACACGACTACCGGCAAGACGATGGATGAGGCACTTGCGCTTGAAGAAAAGCTCAAGGCGGATATCCGCAAGATCTTTGCATAATCACAGCAAAGCGGGGCTGCACGGCGTGCGGTCCCGTTTCTGACTGCGCATCGCTGAAAAAATTGCCGAAAGGGCTTGACAAGCCGCCCCGAATATGCTATAATTATCCTTGCGTATGTTCCATAGCACTACTGTCCGAACAGTATCCGGATGGGCTGTTATGTGAGATAGCTCATTACTTTTGAAAGAGGTGAATTCACATGGCAAGAGAAGGCATCCATCCGGCATGCGAGAAGACCACCATCACCTGCCACTGCGGCAACGTGATCGAGGTGCTGTCCACCAAGAAGGACATCAAGGTTGAAATCTGCTCCAAGTGCCACCCGTTCTTCACGGGCAAGCAGAAGCTGGTCGATACCGGCGGACGTGTCGAGCGCTTCAACAAGCGCTTCAACCGCGGCTGATGCACAGAATGCCGTCTCTCCGACTGCGAGGGACGGCTTTTGCTTTTTTCCGGAAGGAGTGACTGAAAACGAAAAAGATCGATCTGATCACCGGGATTCTCGGCGCGGGCAAAACGACCCTTCTGCTGAAATACGCCGACTATCTGCTGCGGCAGGGGCTGCGCATCGCTGTGCTGGAAAACGACTTCGGCGCGGTCAATACGGACATGGCATATCTGCGGGAGCTGCCTGCCGACCGCTGCATCATCACCTCGATTGTCGGCGGCGGAGACCCCGACTGTCACCGCAGACGCTTCAAAACGCAGCTGATCTCGCTCGGCATGCAGCAGGTCGACCGCATCATTGTCGAGCCGTCCGGCATTTTTGATATGGACGAATTCTTCGACACGCTCTATGAACCGCCGATCGACAAATGGTTTGAGATCGGCAGCATCCTCACCGTTGCCGATGCAGAGAGCCCGGCGCTGCTCCCGACCCAGACCGAATATCTGCTCGGCTCTGAGGCGGCATGCTGCGGAAAAATCATCGTCAGCAAGCTCGGCAAGACTGATGAACCCGCAGAAAGCGTCACGCAGCGGGTCCTTACACATATCAACCGCGCGCTGCTCGGCATTCAGTGTGACCGTCAGCTGCGCGAAGAAGAGGTGTTCACGAAGGACTGGGACGACCTGACCGACGCAGATTTTGCAATGCTCGCAAATGCCGGATACCGCGGCGCCAGCTACGTCAAGCTGTTCAGTGCGGATATGATACACAGCGAGGTGCACTATTTCATGCGGCTGGCGATCGACCCGGAGCAGATTGAACAGACTGTGCAGGAAATCTTCGCGGACCCCGCATGCGGCAGGCTCTATCGGATCAAGGGCTCACTGCCGAACGGCAAGGGCGGCTGGCTCCGGCTCAACGCCGTGAACGGCACGGTGCAGCTGACCCCCTCGCCGCTGGGGCAGCCCGTGCTGATCGCGATCGGTGACGACCTCGACAGGGCAGCGATCGACCGGCATTTTCTCGCGGTCAACACCGACCCGGACTATCTGTCGCTGTAACCGTGCAGTGCCCGGCTCCGTTTTTACTCTCATTTTGTGCAGCGTTTGCTTTTCGTGCATTCTCCCATTGCGTTTTTCGCAATCATGTGATATAACCGGGCAGTGCCCGGCTCCGTTCAGATTCTCCGGCAGCGGAATCAAAAACGATACTTGTGTTACCCATTGCTTTTTTCGCAATCATGTGTTATAATACACATAACAGCGGCAGATTCTGCATAATCTGTGCCGTAACCATTTCAAATACGAGGTGTTATCATGATCGAGATCAAGGCCTACCGCGGTCATATCCGCAACTGGGAAGCACTCTGCGGCGCGCTTTCCGTTGATAAAGCACTCCCCCGCGCCGAGCGCGAGGCGGCAATTCTGACGAAGGGCTACGAGGCATGGGGCAACGCGCTCCCCGACCGACTCTACGGCATGTTCGCCTTCGCGCTCTGTGACACCGAAGCCGACAAGCTGATCTGCGTGCGCGACCACTTCGGCACCAAGCCGTTTTACTATTACCAGACCGCGGACGGCAGACTGCTCTACGGCACGATGATCCGCGATATCATCGGGCAGGAAGGCTTTGTCAAGGAGCTCAACGAGCAGATGCTCCAAATCTACCTGACGCTGACCTATGTCGCCGGCGAGGACACCTTCTTCAAGGGCGTGAAAAAGCTGATGCCCGGCTGTCTGCTCGAATTTCAGAACGGCAAGGCGGAGATCACGCAGTACTGGAGACCGCGCTTCGCCCCCGACCGCTCGAAAACACTGGAGGAATATGCAGACGAAATCCACACGACCCTGCAGCAGATGATGCGCGAGGTCAAAACGCCCGACGAAACCGCAGAATCCTTCCTCTCAGGCGGTGTCGATTCCTCCTATGTGCTCGCAATGTCAGACGCAAAGCGCGCCGATTCCTGCGGCTACGATGAGGAGCGCTTCGACGAATCCCGCATCGCTGCGAAGACCGCAGAGCTGCTCGGGGTCGAGCACAGCGTCGCGAAGATCACCCCGCAGCAGTATTTCGAGATCGTGCCCTATGTCATGTACAACATGGAGCAGCCGCTCGGCGACGCCTCCGCGATCGTCTTCACGCTCGGCTGCCTTGCAACCGCAGAACACACAAAGCTCTGCTATTCCGGCGAGGGCGCGGACGAATTCTTCGGCGGCTACAATATGTACCGCAATGCGGAGCGCTACGGCGACAACCTCCGGACCTTCTATGTCGGCAACACGAACATCATGAAGGAGGAGGAAAAGGCGCGCATTCTGCAGCACTATGACCCCGAGGTCCTCCCGATCAGGCTGGTGGAGCACATCTACGAGGAGGACGAGGGGCTCGACCCGCTGACCAAAATGTCCGATGTCGATATCCGCATCTGGCTCGAGGGCGATATCTACCTGAATGTCGACAAGATGAGCACGGCTGCGGGACTGGAGATCCGCATGCCGCTGACCGACCGCCGGATTTTCGATATCGCCTCGCGGATGCCCTCCGAATTCAAGGTCAACGATGAGCAGAACAAGGTCGCCTTCCGCACGGCTGCCGCGAAAGTGCTCCCTGCGGAGATCGCCTTCCGCAAGAAGCTCGGCTTCATCGTGCCGATCCGCATCTGGCTCGCCGACGAAACCTATAACGGCGATGTCCGCAGACTGCTTGAAAGCGATATCTGCGCAAAATTCTTTAAGCCCGATGAGGTCCGCGCGATCTATGACGAATACATTGGCGGCAACTCCGACCTCTGGCGCAAAATCTGGACGATCTACACCTTCCTCGTCTGGTATGAGGAGTACTTTGTTAAACGCTGAAAGGAATGCAATATGGAGCCTTTATCTATCCTGATGTTTATATTCGGCGGCGCGCTGCTTGCCTATGCCGGAATCATCGCACTCTGCGGTTATGAAGCAATTCCCAGAAACTACGCCACAAAGGTGAAGGATGAGAAGCGCTATGCAAAGAAATTCGCCATGCTGCTCGCGATGATCGCACTGACCATTATTCTTGCGGGCGCAGCGGCACTCTGGCGGCTGTGGGCAGGCGGCGTCGTTCTGCTGACTGGCATCATCACGATCATCATGAACGGGCATAAGCTGACCGGAATCACCGACGAGCTCGACAGCACCGGCAGTGAAAAGCAAGACGAAGACGAGATTCTGTAACAGCATCAAGGCGAGGGATCAACATGAACGATTGCGATACCTGCGCGTATTACGGCTACGACGAGGACTGGGACTGCTATGTCTGCGAAATGAACCTCGACGAGGACGAATATGCACGCTATATTCAGGATTCTCACGCACACTGCCCCTATTACCGTGACGGGGACGAATACAAGGTCGCGCATCGGCAGTGACCGGACAGCACTGGATGTTTCCGACGGTTTGCGCTATAAAACCAAAGAAGGGACGGATTTTTTGCAGCTTGCAGAGCAGCTCCGGCGGGCGGAGCAGAGATATGAGGAAATCACAGAGCGGCTGCAGGACAGCGCAGTCGCCGCAGACCCGCAGCGTCTCGCTGCACTGATGAAGGAATACAAGCAGCTCACGCCGGTCATTGAAGCCTACCGCGCACAGCAGAAGGCAATTCAGACCGCCGCGGAGCTCGAGGAGCTGCTGCACGACCCGGACACGGACGCAGAGTTCCGGGCGCTGGCACAGGCAGAGCTCGCAGATGCAAAAAAGCAGGCAGCGGCACTCGGAGAGGAGCTCGCCGCACTGCTCATGCCGCAGGATGCTGCCGATGCACGCAATGTCATTGTCGAGATTCGCAGCGGTGCGGGCGGCGAGGAGGCGGCACTCTTTGCGCACTCGCTGCACCGCATGTATTCGATGTATGCAGAGCGGCAGGGCTGGACGCAGACCGTGCTCAATCTCAGCGAGACCGAGCTCGGCGGCACGAAGGAAGTGATCTTTTCGCTTTCGGGTGACCGCGTCTACGCAAAGATGAAATTTGAATCCGGCGTGCACCGGGTGCAGCGCGTGCCGGAGACCGAATCGCAGGGCAGAGTGCACACCTCGACCGTGACCGTCGCTGTTCTGCAGGAGGTCGGGGATGTTGAATTCGAGCTTGACCCCGCCGATCTGCGCATTGACGTGTTCCGGTCAAGCGGTGCGGGCGGGCAGCATATCAACAAGACCTCGTCCGCCATCCGCGTGACGCATATCCCGACGGGCATGGTCGTCGAGTGTCAGGACGAGCGCTCACAGTATAAAAACAAGGACCGCGCCCTCTCCGTGCTGCGCGCGCGGCTTTTCGCGAAGGCACAGGCAGAGCAGGACGCACAGGTCGCCGCCGAACGCAGAACACAGGTCGGCACCGGCGACCGCTCCGAAAAAATCCGCACCTATAATTTCCCGCAGTCGCGGCTCACCGACCACCGCATCGGGTTCTCGCTCTATCGCCTTGAGGACGTGATGAACGGCGATCTGGACCCCGTGTTCGACGCGCTGATCACTGCGGAGCGGGCACAGCGGCTCGCGGGCAGCACGGAATAAGGAGCAGGCGAAAATGATCGGAAAAACCGTGACAGTGACGGTCGACAGACCGCTCGGGAGCTGTCATCCCGATTATCCGGACATGCGATATCCGGTCAATTACGGGTACATCGAAGGCATCATCGCGCCGGACGGCGAGGAACAGGATGCCTATATCCTGGGCGTCAGTCAGCCGGTCGCGTCATTCACGGGCAAAATCATTGCGATTGTCAGGCGGCACGACGACATCGAAGAAAAATGGGTCGTGTGCCCGGACGGAATGACATTCACCAAAGAAGAAATCGCACGGCAGATTCGGTTTCAGGAGCAGTATTTTCAGTCGGAAATCGTGACGGAAAGCCGAAGCTGTCAGTGATCATAAGGGTATGTGTATTTTGAAAACCAAGCTACTGCAAGAAAATGAAATCGGAGAAGCTGCTGCGCTGCTGCGGCGCGGAGAGGCGGTCGGCATGCCGACGGAAACCGTATACGGGCTGGCATGCGATGCCGGCAATCCCGAAGCAGTCCGGAAGGTATTTGCGGCAAAGGGCCGCCCGGCGGACAACCCGCTGATCGTGCATATTCAGGATATCGCCGAATGGCAGCCGCTGGTCACGGAGATTCCGCCGCTTGCTATGCGGCTGGCAGAGCGCTTCTGGCCCGGTCCGCTGACGATCATTCTCCCCCGCTCTGAGCGCATCCCGTCAATCACGGCGGGCGGTCTTGACACCGTCGGCGTGCGGTTCCCGGCGCACCCCGTCGCACAGGCGATGATCCGGGCGGCAGGCATTCCGCTGGCAGCGCCCTCGGGCAACCGCTCCGGCAGCCCGAGCCCGACCACATCGGCGCACATGCTCGCGGATATGGACGGACGCATTCCCGCGATCGTGGAGGGCGGCGCCTGCATCTGCGGCGTCGAATCGACCGTGATCGCGCTCGACGACGGACAGACGGTGCGCGTGCTCCGTCCGGGGTTTGTCACGCCGGAGCATCTGCAGACTGTCGCGGAGAACGTCATCGTGGACAGCGCCGTGCTCGCACAGGTCACCGCGGACACGGTCGTGCGCTCCCCCGGCATGAAATATAAGCACTATGCACCGAACGCGGCGGTCACGCTCGTGCAGGGCAGCGCAGAGGAATTCCTTCATTTCATGGCGGACAGGCAGGGCGAGGGCATCTGTGCACTGGTCTTTGATTCGGACATGCCCGCGTGCGAAAAAGCCGGTCTGCGCGCGATCCCCTACGGCGATACCGACGAGGCGCGGGCGGCGTCGGTCTTTGCGATGCTGCGTCAGCTCGATGCGCTCGGCATCCGGCATGTGTATATCCGCGCGCCGCGCACGGACGGCGTCGGGCTTGCGGTCTATAACCGGCTCATTCGGGCTGCCGGATATGATATCATTCACGCATAACATTCAACGGAGGTGTCAATCATGAAAACAGGTTCCCGTATTCTGGCTGTGCTCAGCAGTGCAGCGCTCATGCTCTGCGCACCGATCCCGTCTTCGGTCCCGGCGGCTGCGGCAGAAATGGCGCACGACCCGGGCAGAAATGTCAACGCAGAGGGCGTCGGCAACCCCTTCAACTTCGGCGAGCGCAATACGCCTGCCGATGCGTCGATCGAGGAGATTCGCGCGATCAACCACAAAATGACCGTGCAGGAGGTCAAATATGCGCTCTACAAGGAGATCGACGAGCACTGGGATCTGATCAGCGTGCGTCTCGGACAGTCTGACCGCGAAAAGGTCTATGCGCTGTTTCTCGGCGTCGGCACACGCGAATCGACCCTCGGCGGCAACGGCGACGGTGCAGACATTGAGACCGCATTTTCCGAGGGCTTCGGCGTCAGCTCGGCACATGCCTACGGCACGCTGCAGACCGCAGTCACGGCGTTTCAGGACCCGGGCACGAGCTTCATGCAGGAGGACGACGTGCCCGAAATGGAGTGGTATGCGCTGACGAAGGAGAACTTCTACGACGCGATCATCTCCAATCACATGGGCATCCGCAAGATCCTGCACTTTGTCCGCTCGGCGATCAATGACTACAACTGGACCGGCTGGCAGGTCGTGCGCCATGCGCTCAAGGGGCACAACACCGGCTGGGCTTATGAGGGCGACGAGGGCTATTACAAGGGCTACCCCGATGAGATCTGCGCGCTGGCACAGTATTACTACACCGAGGGGCATCTCTACGACAATGTGTTCACATGGACAGATGCCGCGGTCGCCGCGCCCTACCGCACCGGCGATCAGTGGGAGACATGGTGGGCTGATCCGAAGCTCGAGCCGAGCCTTGATGATGTTTCCGTGAAGCAGACCACCGAGCCCACGGACACGACCACGACGACCACAACGACATCGACCACCACGACGCTGACAGAGGATACGTTCGGCACCACGACTGTGCCGGACCCACAGCTGATCGGTGACGTCGACCTGAACGGCACGGTTGCTGTCGCGGATGCCGTGCTGCTCTGCAAGGCGCTGACCGCTCAGACGGCGCTGACCGAAAAGCAGGCGGAGCAGGCTGATCTCAACACCGACCGCATCATCAACGCGAAGGACCTGACGCTGCTCAAGCGCCTGCTGCTCAACAGATGACCGGGCGCGACATCTATCTCGTCGGGCTGACCGGGCAGACCGGCGCGGGGAAAACGACCGTCTCCGACATGCTGGCTGCAAACGGGCTTGCCAGGATCAACGCAGATACGGTCGCACATGCAGTGACCGCAAAGGGACACCCCTGCCTGACCGCGCTGACCGCTGTATTCGGCAGCGGCATTCTGCGGGAGGACGGCACGATGGACCGCAGGGCAGTCGCAGGGATGATCTTTAGCGACGCAGCGGTCAAGGCGCACTATGAGGCTGTGATCTATCCGTATATCACGCAGCAGATTATTGCGGAGATCGACCGGCTGGAGGCAGCAGGCGTCAGAACGGTCATTCTCGATGCGCCGACGCTCTTTGAGAGCGGCATTGCCCGCTTCTGCGACGAGATCATTTCGGTCACGGCGGATGCCGAAATCCGCAAAGCACGCATCACCGCCCGGGACGGTCTCACGCCCGCGCAGGCAGCGCAGCGCATGAACGCGCAGTATCCCGAAGACTTTTTCCGGGCACATTCCGGCACGATCATCGAAAACAACGGCGATGCGGCAGCCCTGCAGGAAGCGGTCTGCGCGACCGTCAGCCGCCTGCAGCGCTGCACAGCACAGCAGCCGACAATCACAAAGGAGGAACCGAATATGGAATCAAAGGACACGGTCAAGGAACTGAAGGAGCAGCTCTTTCAGCAGAAAAAGCATGCTGCACTGCTGATGAGCGACGAAAAAATCGCAGAGGCAGATGCCTTCTGCGAGAACTACAAGTGCTTTCTTGACCACAGCAAGACCGAGCGCGAGGGCTGCGCATACGCGGCAAAGCAGCTGGAAGAAAAGGGCTTCCGGCTCTGGAAGCGCGGCGATGCCGTCAAGGCAGGCGACCGCATCTACACGGTCAACCGCGGAAAGGCGATCGTCGCTGCTGTCATCGGCTACAAGCCGCTCGAAACGGGCATCCGCCTGACTGCGGCACACATCGACTCCCCGCGCCTTGACTTAAAGCAGCAGCCGCTCTACGAGGACAGCGAGCTCGCGCTCTTCAAGACGCACTATTACGGCGGCATCAAGAAATATCAGTGGACGGTGCTCCCGCTCGCGCTGCACGGCGTGGTCGCGAAAAAGAACGGCGAGGTCGTGACCGTCACGGTCGGCGAGGATGCCGGCGACCCGGTCTTCTGCATCACTGACCTGCTGCCGCATCTTGCACAGGAGCAGTCCAAGCGCACGCTCGGACAGGGCATCAAGGGTGAGGAGCTCAATCTCCTGATCGGCTCACGCCCCTTCCGCTGCGACGAGGGCAGCGATCTGGTCAAGCTCAATATCATGAAGCTGCTCAACGAAAAATACGGCATCACCGAATCGGATTTCCTCTCGGCGGAGCTCGAGATCGTGCCCGCGGGCAGATCGCGCGATATCGGCTTTGACCGCAGCATGGTCGGCGGCTACGGGCACGACGACCGCGTCTGCGCCTACCCTGCACTCGCGGCGCTGCTCCGGATCGAAAATCCGGCGCACACCGCTGTCCTGATCCTCACCGATAAGGAGGAGATCGGCAGCGAGGGCAACACCGGTCTGCAGTCGTCCTATTTCCACGATTTCATGAAGGACCTCTCCGCAGCATTCGGCACGCAGGCGCACACGGTCTTTGCGCAGTCGCAGTGCCTCTCGGCAGATGTGACCGCGGCGCTCGACCCGACCTTCTCCGATGTCAACGACCGCAAGAACAGCGCCTTCCTCAATTACGGCGTCTGCCTGATGAAGTATACCGGCTCCCGCGGCAAGAGCGGCTCCTCCGATGCCTCTGCCGAATTTGTCGGCAGGGTGCGCACGGTGCTGGACAATGCCGGCGTGATCTGGCAGACCGGCGAGCTCGGCAAGGTCGATGCGGGCGGCGGCGGGACCGTCGCGGCATATCTCGCAAACCTCAACATTGACACGGTCGATGTCGGTGTGCCGGTGCTCTCGATGCACGCGCCGTTCGAGATCGTCAGCAAGCTCGACGTGTATATGGCATACGAAGCCTTCTTCGCCTTCCAATCCGCTGAATAAGCAAACAAGCTGCCGGAGCATCACACTCCGGCAGCTTGTTTTATTGCATGATATTTATGCAGAAGCATCCGCCGCCCTCGGAATTTACAGCAGCATCAGCAGAAACGACAGCGCGAAGACGCATGCACCCTCGATCAGCAGCGCCAAAAAGATATTGCCGACGCTCGTGCCGCCCTCCGTCCGGAGCAGGTGCCGGTAATGCACATCCGAAACGGCATCCTTGCGCATGTGCTTGATCCTGCGCAGGCAAAAGCGGTAATAGAGATAGTTCCCGAACAGGCAGAGCGCGCCCGAGAGCAGCATATCCGCGGTATTTGTCAGCAGAGACAGCCTTCCGAAGCCCGCAGACGTCACATCGACCCATGCCAGCCGCATGCCGAGCTGCTCCGTCATCATCGTCATCACATAGGGAATGCTCAGCAGCGTTTTGACCAGCACGACCAGCAGCGTGTGCATCCACATTTTCCGATAGGCAAACTGCAGCTCCGGGAAGAGCAGGCAGACCAGATTCAGCGAGATCTTCCTGCCAGTCTCCTTCATCAGCCGGAACAGCGGCAGATAGTAAAACCGGTTCGCAGAGACAAATTCCGCGATATCCCCGAGCGTTTCCCCCTCAAACTCCTCCGCCGGGTCGAGCCCGACCGTCGGATCGTCCGGTCGCAGCCGAACGCCGTCATAGAGCGAGGCATTGAGCATTTTCGGCTGGTCGCCGCGCTCGCGTTCTGCCTCCTGCTCCTCCTGCTCGGTGCGCTTTTCGGCTCTGCGCTGCTCCTCCAGCTCGCTGCGGCGAATCTTCTGCCAGCTGCCGCCCATCGCATGCAGCGCGAGATTGGTGCAGTGCCCCGCCTCCCGGTAGCAGGCACGGTGATAGGGCGTGCCGCACTCCGGGCAGACCACGATATCGTCATTCTCCTCAAACGGCTTTTCACAGTATTGGCAGGGCGCCCCCTGATAATCGACCATATGACACCTCCGTCAGACGCATTATCCTCATCATACAGGACTATTGTACCATAATCATGCGGATTTTACAAGAGGAACGGCGCATTTTTCACGCTTTCTTCACGAAATATGCCGGTATCGCCGCAAAATCAGCACAAAATACCGGATTTTTTTGCGAAAAGCACTTGCTTTTTTCTCCGGAATGTGTTATAATACCTTTGTTATGTATGCATGAGGAAATCATGTACCCTGAAATCGGAAAGGAAGTTCTTTGACCATGAAAATTGTTGAGCTCATCGGCGGCATCATTCTGCTGATCACCTGCGTGCTGCTGATCATCCTCTGCCTGATGCAGGATCAGAAGCAGGATCAGAACATGACGTCCGCAATCACCGGCGGTACCTATGATTCGCACTTCAGCAAGAACGAGGGCAATACCAAGGAAGCGATCCTCAAGAGATGGACCTTCTGGCTGTCTGTGATCTTCTTTGTGGTGACACTGGTTGTGACCATCGTTCCGGCTCACTTCAGCTGATTGGATGAAATGCCCGCCCTGTTCGCCGTGCTCCGGCGGGCAGGGCGTATTTCGTATACGGAGGGAAAACAAATGGCGAAACGGACACACGCAAAAAAACACAGCACACCCGCAAAACGCACGCCTGCAAACCGCCCCGAGCCCGTGCTCATCCGGAAGGAGAAGCCGGCTGCCGCGGTCGACCCGGAGCGTGTGCAGCACTATGCAAATGTCATCCGCGTCTTTCTGAAAAAGGCAAACGGCAGACCGGTTTCGCGCGGCGACCTCGCCTCCAAGTGCAGGGGCAAGGGCAAGATCGCCTATCAGCGCGCACTCGAACAGCTGGTGCGCGAGGGGGAGATCGCTGAGCGCAGGAGCGGCTTTGTCCGCGCTGCCGATGCCGGTATGCTCCGCGCGGTCGTCACGCGCGTCTCGCGCACCTTCGGCTTTGCCAAGACCGAGGACCGCGGCATCGAATATTTCATCCCCGGCAGAGAGCTCAAGGGGGCGCTCCCGGGCGATCTCGTGCTGATCATCCCGAGCGGCGAACGCGGCGAATCGCCCGAGGGCATGGTCGTCTCCGTGATCCACGAGGCGGAAGCACAGCTCGCAGGCACGCTCATCGACGACGAGGGCACGCTGCGCTTTCTGCCCGATACGCTGACCAATCGCACGCTGCGCATCGTCAATGCGGACGAGTGGCGGACCCATGCCGGAGAGAAGGCGATCGGAACCGTCGCTGAGCGCGGGAAACGGCACTCCGAGCACAGCATCCGCGTGCTGATGACCATGGGCAGCGCGGACAGTGCAAAGGCATGTGCCGCGGCTCTGGTGACGGTCAGCGGCGTGCCGGATGAATTCCCGCCGCATGTGCTCGCAGAGGCTGCGGCACTTGAGGAGCGCGGCATCATCGACACCGATTTCAACGGGCGTCTTGATCTGCGGAACAGCGCGGATATCATCTTCACGATCGACGGCTTTGACGCCAAGGACCTCGACGACGCGATCTCGATCTCCCGCACGGAAAAGGGCTATCGGCTCGGCGTGCATATCGCGGATGTGTCGCACTATGTCACGCAGGATTCCGCGCTCGATGCAGAGGCGATCAGCCGCGGCACCAGCATCTATTACGCAGATCAGGTCATTCCGATGCTGCCCAAGGCGCTGAGCAACGGCATCTGCTCGCTGCACCCGGATGCCGACCGGCTTGCGTTCTCCGCGCTGATGGAGCTCGACGCGGACGGCGAGATTCTCAGGTATGAGTTCCGCAAGACCGTGATCCGCTCGCAGGTCAAGGGCGTCTACCGCGAAGTCAATGCGCTCTTTGCGGGCACTGCGGATGAAGCGCTCACGGCGAAATATGCAGCCGTGTGGGAGTCACTGCAGATCTTCAACGAGCTGCGGGAAAAGCGTCTGGCAGCGCGTGTGAAGCGCGGCGCACCGTCGATCGAGACAGAGGAAAGCGCGTTCCTGCTCGACGAAAACGGCGTCTGCACCGGCATGATGCCCCGTGCGCGCGGCATCGGCGAGGAGCTGATCGAGGAGTGCATGCTGCTCGCGAACGAGGCGGCTGCGCGCTATGCAAAATCGCATCACATGCCGTTTGTCTACCGCGTGCATGCGTTGCCGCCCGATGAAAAATCCGTCCGGCTGGGCGAGGCGCTCGACCGTCTCGGCGTCGCACACCCCGATCTCACGAAACCGAAGCCCGCTGACTACGCGCGCATCCTGATCAATGCGGCAGATGACCCGCGCAAGCCGGTCGTGCACCAGCTCGTGCTCCGCTCGATGGCAAAGGCGGATTACGAGACGGAACCGCTCGGGCATTTCGGCCTGGCGCTGGACGATTATACGCACTTCACCTCGCCGATCCGCCGCTACCCCGATCTTGCGATCCACCGGCTGCTCTCGGCACAGCTCACAGGCAGTCTGCCGCGCAATGCCGCCGTCTTTGCGAAGGAAGCGGCGGAAGCAGGTACGTTGACCGAGCAGCGCGCCCTGCAGCTCGAGCGCGACTGCGACGACCGCTACCGCGCCGAATGGATGCGCAGTCACGTCGGGGAGGCGTTTGACGGCATCATCTCCGGGCTGACAGATTTCGGGATCTATGTCATGCTGGAGAATACCGCTGAGGGGCTGGTCCCGCTCGAGGCGCTGCCGGATGACGAATATGTCTACGACGGCTTCTTCCGGCTCGACGGCATCCACTCCGGCGTCAGCTATACGCTCGGTGAGCCGATGCGCGTGCGCTGCGTGCGCGCCGACGTCGGCAGCGGGCACATTGATTTTGAGCCGATCGCAGTGCAGACAGAGACCTGATACGGGGGATAAACAGATCTATGAATACACAGCAGTTGACCTATGTTATAGCAGTCGCTGACTGTCAGAGCTTTTCCAAGGCGGCAGAGAAGCTCTTTGTCACGCAGCCGTCACTCAGTCAGTACATCCACAGCATTGAAAAGCAGCTCGGCGTGCAGCTCTTCGACCGCTCCTCCAGCCCGATCCGCCTGACAGATGCCGGAAAGCTCTATGTCTCATGGGCGCGCAAGCTGCTGAGCATGGAGGAGGACATGAACAATGCCCTCTCCGATCTCATGGGCATGCAGACGGGCTCTGTGCGCATCGGTGCATCGTCGTTCCGCGTCAGATGCCTGCTCGCGCGCAGCATCGCCGAATTCCACGAGCATCACCCGGGCATCCGCCTCTCGATCCAGGAGGCGGATATGCGGCAGCTGCGCGAGCTGCTCGGCGCCGCGGAGATCGACTTCGCGATCGGCACGGTGAGCTTTGAGGAGCGCAATTTTCACGCGGAGACACTCGCGGCAGAGCGGCTGTATCTTGCCGTTTCGCCCAAGCACCCGCTCACGGCACGCCTTCCCGAGCCGCTGACCGCAGCGGATATCTGTCAGGCGACACCGCATTTCCTGCGGCAGAAGCCGATCGACCTGCGCACTGCCGAGCACGAGACCTTCGTCGCTGCCAACGCGGGCGAATACGATCAGGAGAGCCTGAACGAGGTCTGCAGGCAGACCGGCTTCACGCCGAAGATCGCCTACTGCGTGCAGACGATCGAGACGGTGTTCTCATTTGTCTGCGCGAATATGGGCATCGGGCTGCTCCCGGATTCGCTGATTTACTACGGCAATTTTCGTGAGCATCCGAATTATTATCTGCTGCCGGAGGATATTTCTGTGTTCGGCATCTCGCTGATCTCCAAGCGCAATGCCTATCTCTCAAAGGCTGCGGAGGCGTATGCGCTGCTGCTCAAGCAGCTTGTCGACGTCGGCACATGGAGAATGGGAGGCATGCAATGATCGCGCGGGAGCTATTTGATGAGATCGCGGAACGGACGCTCTGTGCGGTCGGCACGCGCACGGACTGGGCGCGCATTTTCGGCAGGAACAGCATCTCAGTCGGCTTTCTCGGCGGCTCGGTGACGCAGGGCTACCGCGATCAGCATCTGCTGGAGGACGCATATCCGGCAATGACTGCGCAGCTCCTGCAAAGCCTCGGCTATAAAGTCCGATACACGGTCTGTGCAGAGGCGGGCATGGATACGCTCGCCGGCAATGTGCTCGCGGACAGCGTGATCCTGCCGCAGGAGCCCGATATCATCGTTCTGGAATTCGCGATCAACGAGACAACGCTGCAGCACAGCATCGTGTCGTTTGAGAGCCTGCTGCGGCGGATGCTGATGCTGCCCTCTCAGCCGGCTGTCTGCGTGCTGATGATGCGCAATGCCAGCGACTACAGCTGCGAGAGCTTCATGCGACCGATGGCTGAGCATTACGGCTTGCCGTGCATCAGTGTGCGTGACGGTCTGAATCCCGCGATCGAAGCGGGGCAGCTGCAGTGGGAGGACTTTGCCGACCGGGAGGGGCACCCCAATGAGGAGGGGCACCGGCTGCTCGCACAGTGCATCATGCACCTGATCCAGGCAGCCCGCGCACAGACGGTCTATCAGCCGTCGCCGCTGCCGGAGCCGTGGCTGGATGCGCCCTTCACCGCGCTGAAAACGGTCTTTCCCGGAGAGACTTCGCCGATGATCGAGACACGCGCCGATGCCGTGCCGCGCAATGAGTGGTATTTCCGGAGCGCATGGAAGATCGACAGGGAGAGCGGCAGCTTTACCCTGCGCGCAAGCTGCAGAGCGGTCATTCTCTTCTTTGAGACGGACAAATTGCCGGAATACGGCGCCTGCAGGCTGACGCTCGACGGCAAGCCGGTGCGTCACCCGCTGATGAACGGCGCGCTGCTCTCGGGGTATTCGCTCTACGGCTGGGGAAATCCGCGCAGCATCATTCTGTTCTGCCATGAGCAGGCAGCAGAGCACACGCTCGTGCTGGAGCCGACCGACGGCGCATTCTATCTGCTGGCGTGCGCAGTGCAGTGATGCTCAGATAATCATCAGGAATTCTTCATACTTTCTCCATTGCGGAGAGCAACGGGATATGATATCATAAAGAGGCGGACAGACCGCGGATACAAAAAGGAAAGGAGCAATCAAATGATCAGGCAATCCGGCAGCGCACGGGGGAAGGTCATCGCGATCGCCGCTGTGCTGCTGACGTTCGCTGCGGCTGCCGGTGCGGGGGCTGTGCTGCTGCACCGTAAGAATGAGACCATCGCGCACCTCAGCCGCATGCTGACGGTGCAGGAGACCTTTGCGGAGGTCTCTGAGGAGGATTCCTTCGAGCCGGTCACAGTCGATCACCATTACCCGCTCGCAGGCTATAAGATTCTGCTCAAGGACGAGACCTTCGGGCAGATCTGGATCCCGGTGCTGGAGGATGTCAGACTCTCGGAGCATCCGACGGAGCTGCTGGAGCAGGACGGCGAGCGCATGTATTCCTATAATAAGGACGGCAAGCTGAATGCGGTCACCGGCATCGATATCTCGTCGCACAACACGGTCACGGACTGGGACGCGGTCAAGGCGGACGGCATCGACTTTGTGATGCTGCGCGTCGGGCTGCGCACCTACGGCGGCGGGATTCTGCGCGAGGATGAAAAGTTTAAGACGTATTACAAGGACGCGAAGAAAGCCGGGCTCAAGGTCGGCGCATATTTCTTCTCGCAGGCGGTCACCGAGGAGGAGGCGGTCGAGGAGGCAGAGCTGACGGCAAAGATGCTCAAGGGCTGCGAGCTCGACTTCCCCGTGGCGTTCGACTGGGAGATCATCTTCGACGCCACCGACGGCGCGCGCACGGACAATGTGCCGGTCGATACGCTGACCGACCTGACGCTCGCCTTCTGTCAGAATATCGAGAGCCTCGGATATCAGCCGATGATCTATCAGAATAAACGGACTTCGCTGCTGAAATACGATCTGCCGCGCATGCAGGGCATCCCCTTCTGGCTGGCGGAATACGGCGACGGCGCGACCTACATCTACAACTACGACATGTGGCAGTACAGCTGCAAGAACACCGTCGCTGGCATCACGGACAAGGTGGACATGAACCTCTGCTTTCTCGATTTCTCCGCCGAGGGGAACCCGCCCTTTGCAATCGAAGACCCCGATCACAAGCCGCAGGAGACCGATACGACAGACACGACCGATACCACAGACACAACCGATACGACCGAAGAATCAACTGAAACCGAGCTGACCGTGACCGACGAACGGGAATAACCGCCGCACTACGCTCTTCTCATATGGCATTCCAACAAAGGAGGGTTCATTCATGAAGCACCTTCTGTCCGCCGCGCTGACGCTCTGTATCGCACTGCTGCACGCGCCCTTGCCTGCAGATGCCGCCGAACAGTATACGCTGACCGATATGGAACAAGAGATCACGCTCACACCCGGTTCTGCACAGGAAATCTGCCTGGATGCCGCGGGGAGCTTCATGATCACGGACAGCGCACACAACATCTGGATGGCGGATACGGCAGGCTGCAGCGCGCCGTTCACGGATATCGTGCTGCACACTGCTGCACAGGGCGGTCTGCACTATCTGTTCAGCTTTGCAGAGCCCGGCACATATACCGTCACGCTGACCGAGCAGGGCGATTCCCTGCTGCTGAGCGCCTCTGCGCACATTCACAGCGCCGTTCAATACATCACCGATGACCCCTGCGCGCGCACTGCCTATTCGCAGTGCAGCTGCGGCGCGGTCCTTCTGGACGGGCGCACGACCGACCGGGGCGACGAAGCGGTCTTTGCACACGATTATTCCGAAACGATCCGCCAGCCGCTCCCCTGCACCGAGCCGGGGACTCTGCACCGCGTCTGCCGGACATGCGGCTATGAATCCGATACCGATCTGCCGGTACAGGGGCATCAGCTGACCCTCGTCGCCGAGGGCACAGACCCCGCGCTCCCGCAGGAGCACTGGCGCTGCACCGTGTGCGGGAAATGCTTTGCGGATGCACAAGCCGAAACGCTGCTCAGCATCCCCCGCAGCGGCAGCTACGACAACATCACATGGAGCATCAAAGACGGTCTGCTCAGCGTCTCCGGCGAGGGCAGGCTCGGAATGGACCCCGCATCCTCGCCCTGCCCGTGGCAGCAGTTCCGCGAGGAGATCACGGCGCTCGAGGTCGGCGAGGGCATCACGGCGCTCGACAGCTATGTCTTTGCGTATCTCACATCGCTGAAATCCGTCAGGCTCCCGGAGACGCTCACAACGGTCGGGGAATTCTGCTTTGAATTTGATTCTGCGCTCACTGCCGTCACGCTCCCTGCGTCCGTCAGCACGCTGCATCGCTATGCTTTCAGCAAATGCAGCGCCCTGCAGACGGTCTCTGCACCCGGCGTGACGGCGATCGCAGACCACTGCTTTCAGGACTGCGCAGCACTGGAATCGGTCGCGCTCGGGAATGCGCTGCAGACGGTCGCGCAGGACGCCTTTTCCGGCTGCACACGGCTCTTCTCCGACGGCGCCTGCAAAACGGTCGGTTCTGTGCTCGTGCAATATGCAGGAGACAGCATCGTCCTGCAAATTCCCGACGGCACCCGCCTGATCGCACAGAAGGCGTTCTCCGGCGCATCAAAGCTCGTATCCGCGGTGTGCCCCGATTCTCTGCGCATCATCGACGACAGCGCGTTTTCGGGCTGCAAAAAGCTCTCGGAGCTCAGGCTCAATGACGGGCTGGAGCGCATCGGCGAGAATGCCTTCTCGGGGTGCAGCGCCCTGACGGCGATCACGGTCCCGGCGAGCGTCACGGAGATCGG
>JAEELE010000064.1 GCA_016288755.1 Oscillospiraceae bacterium | reverse complement strand
TTTGTCACCTGCGCCGAATTCACGGTCGGTGTGTTCGACAATCTCATCATGGGCTGGCATGTGTGGGATTATTCGGAGCTGCGGTTCAATCTGCTCGGACAGGTCTGCCTGCGCTTTTCGGCGCTGTGGTTCGTGCTGTGCCGGGTCGCGGCGTGCTACTGCCGTCAGCTCTCCGCAGCTTGCAGCCCCATGATGAATTCCGTGAGCTCACACGCCATTTCGCACTGCTCGGGAATGCGCGGATGCCCGGGCGTCGCCTTGCCCGACCGCGTGAAGCGGAAGCGGTGAACTCGCGGGCTGCCGAGCATCTCCCATGCGGCATCGAGCAGCGCTTCCCAATAGGGGTCGTGCATGAGCACGGTCAGCGTGAGGATGAAATCTGCCTGCGGATATTTTTCCATCAGGTCGCGGATGATGCGGCAGTAGGCATCGAGCCAGCGTGCGCGGTGCTCCGCATCGGGAATGACGTTGTCCCTGTCGCCGACATGGGCGTCGTTCTGCCCGATCGCGAAGATCACGGTATCGGGGATATACTGCGAGAAATCCCATTCGGTGAGCCTGCCGGACGCGGGCTGATAGCTGAGCTTTGTGTAGGCGGTTTCCATGCCGACGGCGCCGTATTCGTAGTAGCCGGTGCCGTCGAGCAGCGCGATGCCGCCCTGCGCCGTCAGATGGATCTGCGCGTTCAGCAGCCTCGCGGTCTGCATCGCGTAGCTGTACCAAGCATTGTCGTATTTTGCGGTGTAGTCGGGATAATCGACATTGCCGACGCGCTCGGTCAGCTCGACCCACGAGCCCGCCGTGACCGAATCGCCGAATGCCTCGATCCGGCGCGCGGGCAGCTCGAGCGGCGCGATGTCACAGCCGTCCGCGACCGAAATGCCGCGCAGCGTGAAATAGTGCGGACCGTCCTGCCGCTTCCAGATCCTGATGCGGTGTTCCCCTGCGCCGTCCGCCCTGACCGTCACGGTCTGCGGCACATCGTTTTCGGGTGCGAGCGTCAGAATCTGCGGCTTGCCGTCATCGAGCAGAAAGCCGAGCGAAAGCCCGTTGCCGTTTCCGGCGTCATAGCTGTGGTTTTCGATCTGAATTGCCAGCGTATCACCGGTGAACCGCAGCTGCACGAGCGACCCCGGCCAGTAAAAGACCGGTGCGTCGGGGTCTGCGCGGTCGATGCGCCCCATATAGCGCAGACGGCTGTCGGAGGGGAGAATGCTTCTCATGAATCGGCTCCTTCCGCTTTGGTCGGGTCAAACTGTAACGAATTGATCATGTTGATGAGCGTGTCCTCGTCGGAGGCTTTGATGATGAGGTCGTGCGCGGTGTTGCGGTCGGATCTCGGGAACAGGTCAACGACCACGCCGTAGGGCGTTACGGTGCTGCTGTCCTCCGCTGCATAATTGATCTGGATGAAGCCGTCTGCGGTGTCGGTGTGGAATTCCCACGCGTCGCTGAGGACGGTCTCATCTTTCAGGCAGGCAAACAGATAGTACCCCATGCCGTTCCGCAGGCTGCTGCCCGCGTCCTTGCTCGTCAGGTGATAGCAGAGGTCGTAGAGGGTATACCAGCTGTCCATCGGATAGCCGAGCTTTCTGGCATAGCTCCTCATCACATAGTCTGCGATGCCGGCGCCGACCTTGCTTTTCTCGACGCCGCCGGTGAGATCGAGCTCCCCGAAGGCGTAGGGGTCCATAAAGACCAGCCCGACCCTGCCGTCCGTGCCGTATGTTGCGGTATAGAAGCGCTTTCTGACCTCGCTGTCGCCCTCCTTGTAGGCGCAGACCAGCTCCGCGGGTGCAGAAATCGTCCATGCGCCGCGCGTCAGGGGAACATAGTCAGCGGGCACTGCGCGGTCGCCGTAGGGATAGGGGGTCGCGGTCAGCGCGTCCGTGTCGGGATATTCCTGCTTTGCGCGTGTGACGAACGGCTTGCCGCCGAATGCGAGCACCGCGCCGCCGCCGACAGCGATGATGCTGCCGAGCGTGAGCAGTGTGATTTTGATTCCTTTATTCATGTGTCGGTTACTGACTCCTTCTGCTTGTCCTGTTTCAGCGATCTGACGCCGAATCGGATTGCCTTCAGCCCGAGATATACAGAGAGCGCGAGCAGTACCCACTGCATCCCCGCCCAAGCGCCGTACATATCGGTCTGCTGATATTCCCCGCTGCCGGTGCGGTAGAGGCGGAGCGGGACGTCGTCCTTCGTGAATGTGGAAACATCCCTGCGGGTAAATGTGCAGGTCTGTCCGTCGACCTCATATTCATAGGTCACATCGTACAGATCGGCATATTCCCATGTCCCGTCCTCGTACTGCTTCACCTTCACGCCGGTTTCCTTGCGCACGGAATCGACATATTTTCCGGTCACGGTGATCTTGTCCTTTGCGGTCAGATATGTCAGATGCTTCCATACACCGCTGCCGAACAGCGCGCCGAGCCCGAACAGCATCGCAAGTCCGATGATGATAAACGCGATATCAATGCCCTTCGAGATTTTCTTCTCTTCCTGCTGTTTTGCTGCAATATCCATGAGAACCTCCCTGCTCCGGCTGTCCCGTGCGGCGTCTGCGGCGGATGCTTACGCCTGCGGTTCTGCCGCGGCGATCGCGCGGTCGATGCGGTCGAGCTCAGATTTGAATTCGGGGTTGTTGGTCATATCAAATGCGACGCGGTAGAACAGACCTTCCAGATCGAGCCGCTTGTACTCCTGTGCCTCCTTTGCCAGCACGAGCGCGAGATTGACCAGCGCACTGTTGGGCATCTCCGGGACACCGAACTGCGTATAGGTCGCGGTGATCTGCTCCTTCGTCGGCGGGACGAACTTCATGCCCTCGACCTTCATGTGCCGCACGACATCCTGCAGCGAGACCTCCACGGGCTTGGTCGGCAGGAAGCGCATGCTCTCGAAATAGAACACCGCCGCCGCATAGAGCTCGCCCATTTCCTCGCAGTAAAACCCGAGATTTGCACAGACCCGTGCCATGCGGTCTGCCGAGGTCGCGAGCTTTGCGGTGACGCGGCAGCTCTCGAGCAGGTCGGGCATATTCTTTGCCAGCTTGCACAGCTCGGCATACTCAAAGCGGATATCCGCGCCGACGGGGTTGAAGAGGATCGCGCGCAGCAGCGCCCGGCGTGCGGCGGGTGTCTCGCCGATCTCGATCAGTGTATAGGCATAGGTCACGAGATAGTGCGCGAAATCGAACGGCGCGCGCTCGAAATTCGTGTCCTTCGGATAGTAATACCGGTACACATGGTATTCAAACGGGTTGCGGAAGGAGAACCACTTGGTCTCGCCGTTCTCAAAGTGCTTTTCGATCTTTTCGGAGATCGCCCCGAGCAGCTTTGCAGCCTCCTCGGGCTTGTTCTCCCTGATCAGCCTCTGCGCGTCGGCAAAGGTCTGATCCATGCGCTTGCCGGCGGCGAAGGTCGTTTCCTCCATCGCGGCTCTGTCCTCTTCGGGCATCTGCGCGTAGGCGTAGCCCGCGAGCGCCTCGAGCAGCTCTGCGGCGTTGGGCTCCTTGCGGAGCGTATCGGCGATCTCGGCGATTTTTTTCAGGTTCGCGCGCGGGTCATCGCCCATTTCGCCCTGCACCTGCTTCATCATTTCATCTACAGTCATGGCTGGTTGATTCCTTTGCTATTATTTGCGGTGAATGCGGAATGCAAGTGACGGAACAACTCCTCACTCCTCACTCCTAACTGCGAACGCACTTTCTGCCTTCCGCTCAGTCTTCGTCTTGCTCTGCGATCGCGATTCCGAGCACGTCAAGGCTGTCGGCATCGACGGGCGACGGGCAGCCGCTCATGAGCTCGCGTGCGTTCTGCACCTTCGGGAAGGCGACCACGTCGCGAAGGGATTCCGCCTGTGCCAGCGTCATCGCGAGACGGTCCAGCCCGATGCCGAGGCCGCCGTGGGGCGGTGCGCCGTATTTGTACGCCTCGACCAAAAAGCCGAATTTCGCCTCGATCTCCTCGTCGGTCAGACCGAGCGATTCAAACATCCTCTGCTGCAGCTCGTAATCGGTGATGCGGATGGAGCCCGAGCAGAGCTCCGTGCCGTTCAGCACAAGGTCATACGCCTTTGCAAAGACCTTCTCCGGGGCGGTGTCGAGATACTGCAGGCACTCGTCCATCGGCATGGTGAACGGGTGATGCATCGCCTCCCATTCGCCGGTCTCCTCGTTCTTCTCAAAGAACGGGAACTGCGTGATCCACAGGAGATTGTATTCGCCCGCGGGAATAAGGTCGAGCTTTTTGCCGAGGATATTGCGCAGCGCACCGAGCACGGGGAGCGTCACGGAATTTCTGTCCGCGACGATCAGCACGACGTCGCCCTGCTCTGCGCCTGCCGCCCTGCAGATCGCGGAAAGCTCGCCCTCCTTCATGAATTTGCCGAAGGAGCAGGACGGCTCCGCATCGACCCAGCGGATATAGGCAAGCCCCTTTGCGCCGATGCCCTTGACGGTCTCGGTCAGCTTGTCGATCTCCTTGCGCGTGAGCACCGATGCTGCAGCCTTCGCGGTGATGCAGCGCACCGAGCCGCCCTCTGCGAGCGCATTGGCAAAGACCGGGAATTCAGTGCTCTTCACAGTCTCCGAGAGGTCGGTGATCTCCATGCCGAAGCGCAGGTCGGGCTTGTCGGAGCCGAAGCGGTTCATCGCCTCGGTGTAGGTCAGTCTGGGCAGCGGGGTCCTGAGCTCTCTGCCCATGACATCGCGGAACAGGCGGATGAGGAAGCCCTCGGTGATATCGAGAATGTCGTCGACGTCGACAAAGCTCATCTCAAGGTCGATCTGCGTGAATTCGGGCTGACGGTCGGCTCTGAGGTCCTCGTCGCGGAAGCAGCGCGCCAGCTGGATATAGCGGTCGTAGCCCGCGACCATGAGCAGCTGCTTATAGATCTGCGGAGATTGCGGCAGCGCGTAGAATTCGCCCTTGTGCACGCGGGAGGGAACGAGATAATCGCGCGCGCCCTCCGGGGTCGATTTCATCATCATCGGGGTCTCGATCTCGAGGAAGCCGTTCTCGTAGAAATACTGTCTGGCGCACTGCGCGATTTTGTGCCGCAGAATGAGATTCTGCTGCAGCGGCGCTCTTCTCAGGTCGAGATAGCGGTAGCGCAGGCGCAGCTCCTCGTTGACCTTGGTCTGTGCGGTGATCTCAAACGGCGGGGTCTTTGCCTTTGCGAGAATGCGCAGCTCGGTGACATAGATTTCGACATGACCGGTCGGGAGCTTGTCGTTCTTGCTCTCGCGCTCGCGCACCTCGCCCTTTGCCAGCAGCACATATTCGCTTCTGACGGAGGCTGCCTTTTCAAAGACGGCGCGGTCGGTCGTGTCGTCGAAGGTGAGCTGCACCACGCCGGTGCGGTCTCTGAGCACGATGAAGATGATGCCGCCCTTGTCGCGGACGGTATCCGCAAAGCCGCCGACCGTGACGGTTTTGCCTGCCTCGAGCACCTCGCCGCAGTAGCAGGTGCGCTTCATTCCTTGCATGTTGTCCATAGCCTGATAAATCTCCTTTATTATTCATGCGGACGGAGGTGACCCCGTTCCGCAATTATTGACATTTGTTTAGTGAGAAGTGAGGAGTGAGGAGTTGATGTTTGCAAGCAAACGGGGATGAATTCATAATGGCAAGCCCCGTTGGCAGCCGTCATTTCGGCGGCAGAAGTAAAAGAGAACGGAACAACTCCTGACTCCGAACTGCTGACCAGCCCTGCTACTTTGACCTGCTCAGAAGCTCAGAAAATCTCCGAGATGATCGCCCAGAGAACCGCGCCGGTGATGAACGAGGTGCAGCCGATCAGGAACTGTATCAGCCCCTGCAAAAAGCGGCTGCGGATGGCGGGCGGCTTTTCGAGATAGGCGTCGTCCGGGCGCGCGGCGGCGGAGGCGATCGCGAAAAACAGCGTGGACAGCAGCCAGCCGCAGATCATGAACGCGCCGATCTCTTTGCCCACGTCGTCCATATAGACACCGCCTGTGATCAGAACGATCTGCACAAGGTAGAGCAGAAGATTCATGATCCGCCAGCCGGTTCGCTTTTTCTGTGCGGCGCGGCGTTCCTCCTCTGAATATTGCCGCTGCATCGGAGCTGACTGCTGTGCAGCGGGCTGCGGATACTGCTGTGCGTAGGGCTGCTGCGGATACTGCTGCGCGTAGGGCTGCTGGGGATATTGCTGCGCGTAGGGCTGCTGCGGATATTGCTGCGCGTAGGGCTGCTGCGGATATTGCTGTGCATAGGGCTGCTGACCTTGCTGCTGCGAAACAGGCGAACCCCAGCGGGGCATATCCTGCTGCAGAAGATGCTGTGTTTCCGGCTGCACGGAACCGCCGGCGGAAAGGTCGGCGCCGCAGCAGACGCAGATCACGCGGTCGCCCTCCCCGGAACGCAGCAGGGTCCCGCAGAAGGGGCATCGGAATTCGATCATGGATATGCCTCCGTCAAGAGTAAGATCATCATGACCGCACTGGTCATCACGCAGAAGAGGATGCCGCGGCTGACCGGGCGCGGCGGCTTTTCGATGTGAGCGCCGCCGGGGCGCAGCCATGCAAGCGGCATCGCGCCGCAGTACGGGCACATGAAATCGGTCATACGATATCCTCCGACGGTATCACATTGTCATATCGGGCGCCGGTGCGGGCTCCGCGCCCCTAATTGTTGAGGATCACGACAATGAAAAAGAGCACGGCGGCGACTGCGGCTGCAATGAGCAGCATGGTCGTCAGCAGCGTGAGAAACAGCAGCACGCGGCTCTTGGGGCGCGGCGGCTCTTCGAGAAAGGCGTCATCGGGGCGCAGCAGGCTGATGACCGCCGAGCCGACCGGAACGCTCAGCACCCAGAGCAGCACCAGCCACGGCGAACCGGCAAAGCGGTCCAGAAAGCGGATCCCCGCCGCCAGAAAGCTCAGCTGCACCCCGGTGACCGCAGTGGAAACGATCCGCCAGCGGTCGCGGCGCTCCTGTGCCTCGGCGAGCTCCTCCATCGTGTGCTTCGGCGGGGGCGGGGGTCCCACCTCCTCGCCGCAGAGCGTGCAGGTCGTCATTGTGTTCTCGTCCTTTGTCTGCAGCATCATGCCGCAGCAGGGGCACTTGAAATGTACCATAGCGAAACCCTCAGCGGTGCGTCAGAAGTGAGAAGTTAGAAATGAGAAATGAGAAGTGTAAAGGTAGGAGGAAAGAAGCGGGTTCGGAATGAGGAGTGAGAAGTGAGGAGTTGTTCCGACACTGTTGTTTCTGCCGCTGATTTCGGGCGTATCGCACCGAAAGAAGGCATGCCGGCACCGTGCAGCTGCGCATATCGGAAGGCTCCGCAAATATGTACCCGAAGGAAATCGCCCCGTTTGCCTGCACTCGTGGGGCTTCGGGCTCATTTCTCATTTCTCACTTCTCATTTTATCGCGGCAGCAGCCCGAGCCGGAAGCAACCGCGCGCGAGCAGTGCCGTCAGACCCCACCATGCGACATACAGAATCAGGACGCGAAACTGCCAGATCACGGCGTTCTCCTCCGATTCCGGCGGAGGCATACAGCCCGCACATGTGCCCGGTCCCAGCAGCATCGAAAAAATCAGGAAGAACACGCAGGGATAGATCACGGCATCGACATCGCGGTAAACCTCGCTGAACCAGAACAGCGTAAAGCATACCGCGAACCATATGAGTGTGAACATCCACCATTGCGGCCATGTGAAGCCTCTGACCTTCATAATTGTCACCTCGGATTCATTGAACATGCAGTAGGGAGCCGACAGGAGATATTCGCCCGCGGGGGCTCCAAGCCCGGGCTCCGGGCTGGGAGTATCGACCCTCAAGAAGGCGCATCAGCGCCGTGTGTAGCGCGAAACTGGGAGGCTCCGCGAAAAAGCACCCGGAGGGAATTGCCAGCGCGGGCTCCGCGCCCAGCGGGGGCTCCCCGCCGCGCCGACGCCGTGCGGTCACGCAAATTGGGTGAGGATGCAAAACGGCTCGCGGAGCCAAAATGCCCGCGCGGGCTCCCCGCTCATTTTTATTTTCTGCGCCGCCCGAGCACGCGCTTCACGAAATAATTGCGGTAGAAGCGCCCGATGCGGGAGAGCAGGGCGTCATACATCAGAAACAGCAGATTCGCCCCGATGAGCAGTGCGGCGTACATCCACGGCAGCGTGTCCGCAAAGGTCGGCAGACCGAGCACATAGACCGTCAGCAGATAATCGGCGATCAGGAAGACATTGTAGATCGCGAGCTTGACCGCAAAGCGCAGTCCGCGCGGGGTGATCTTTGCCAGAATGCTGCGCAGAAGCGGGTAATACCCGAAAAAGAGAATGAACATCAGCGCCGCTTCCTTGTCAGGGATCACGATCAGCGAGAGCAGGCTGACGGCAATATAGGTCAGCCAGCCCCACGCGCGGGAGACCTCCTCCGCCAGAATCAGCATGAGCATGCCCGCCGCCATCGGTGCGGCGATATAGAGCGCCGGCATCACGCCTGCGAGAAACATCACCGTCAGGCAGAGCGCCGAGACAATGCCCCCGAGCGCGACCCGGTAGCTGCCGCTGCGCCCGGCGGCACTGTGCTTGTGCTTCATTTGTGTTCCCCCGTATCGTCGTTTGTCGTATCGTATAGCTGTTCACCTTATTATACCACAAATTTTGCAGTATTGCAAGGCAAAATGAGAAATGAGAAATGAGAAACGGCGCGGAGCCCGCGGTTCCTGTCTGCGCACGTTTCTCATTTCTCACTTCTCTGCTCTCATTGTCCCGGTGATCTCCCCGCCGCCGAGCACGCAGTCGCCGTCATACCACACCGCAGACTGCCCCGCCGTGACCGCGCGCTGCGGCTGATCGAAGCGCAGAACGGCGTTTTGCGGGTCGGTGAAGGTCAGCCATGCGGGCTGCGCGGTGTGACGGTAGCGGATCTTTGCGGTGCAGCGGACCGGTCCGGTCGGGGGCGTGCCCGCGATCCAGTTGCAGCCGGTGATCTGCACAATGTCGCTGAACAGGTCGTCATTGCTGCCGAGGATCACCCGGTTGTGCGCCGCGTCGATGCCGACGACATAGGCGGGCACACCGAGCGCGATGCCGAGCCCGCGCCGCTGCCCGACCGTATAATGGATGATGCCGCGGTGCTGCCCGAGCACATGCCCCTGCATGTCGACAAACTCGCCGGGCTCTGCACTCCGACCGGAGCATTCGGCGATCACGCGGGCATAGTCGCCGCCGGGCACAAAGCAGATATCCTGCGACTCGCGCTTGCCTGCATTGGCAAAGCCCTGCTCCGCCGCGATCTGCCGCACCTGCTGCTTGGTGAGGTCTCCGAGCGGAAAGCGCACGCGGCTGAGCTGCGCCTGCGTCAGCATGTGCAGCACATAGCTCTGGTCCTTTGCGGGGTCGGCACCGCGCAGCAGCTGCCAGCCCGCCGCGGTCTGCGCCGTGCGGGCATAGTGCCCCGTGGCGATGCAGTCGCAGCCCAGACGGTCTGCCTCGCGCAGGAGCGCCGCGAGCTTGAAGTGCCGGTTGCAGTCGATGCAGGGATTCGGCGTTCTGCCGCAGAAATAGCAGCCGATGAACCGCCCGATGACCTTTTCGCGGAATTCCGCCGCAAAATCAAACACATCATGCGGCATGTGCAGGCGGTCGGCGATGGCTCCGGCGTCGTCCGCATCCGCCTCGCCGCCCGCGAAGAGCCGCATCGTGCAGCCGATGCATTCATATCCAGACTGCTGCATCAGATATGCTGCTGCGGCGGAATCCACCCCGCCGCTCATGGCGATCAGCGCTCTCACAGCCGTCCCTCCCTTCGGTCAGTTTCCGCGCACAGTATAACACAAATCCGGCAATATTGTCAAGCATTGTGCTGCGAAGGACAGAAACACAGGCAATTTGCGAAATTCGCGCCGCACCCCTTGCTTTTTTTGCCGTGATGCGGTATAATATATGGTGTATGTTTATGCGCACTCGCAGAAGGCTGCTGCGGCTGCGCTGGAGGAGGGATTCCGCTTGGACAGGCAATGCCTGATATCGGTCATCGTGCCGTGCTATAATGAGGAGGAAGTGCTCCCGATGTTCTACGGGGAGATCACGAAGGTCTCTGCGCAGATGCAGCAGGCGCACCCGGAGCTGGTCTTTGAGTATCTGTTCATCGACGACGGCTCGAAGGACCGCACGCTGAAGAAGCTGCGGGAGCTCTCCCGAAGCGATGCGCGCGTGCGCTATATCTCCTTCTCGCGCAATTTCGGCAAGGAAGCCGGCATCTACGCAGGGCTCTCCCATGCAAGGGGCGACTACTGCGTCGTCATGGATGCCGACCTGCAGCACCCGCCCTCCTTCCTGCCGACGATGTACGAGGCGGTCTCGAGCGGCGACTACGACTGCGCGACCACCCGCAGAGTCACCCGTCAGGGCGAATCGAAGGTGCGCTCATGGTTTGCGCGGCTCTTCTACCGCATCATGAACAAGATCTCGCAGACCGAGATCGTTGACGGCGCGCAGGATTTCCGCTTCATGAGCCGGCAGATGGTCGATTCGGTGCTGTCGATGACCGAATACAACCGCTTCTCGAAGGGCATCTTCTCGTGGGTCGGCTTCCGCGTCAAATATCTCGAGTATGAGAATGTCGAGCGCGCTGCCGGCACGACGGCATGGAGCTTCTGGGGGCTGTTCCGCTATTCGATCGAGGGCATGATCGGCTTCTCGACCGCCCCGCTGACCGTCTCGATGGTGCTCGGCATGATCTCGTGCGTGATCGCGCTGATCATGATCATCGTCACCGTTGTGAAGAAGCTCTGCTTCGGCGAGCAGGTGCTCGGCTATCCGACGCTGATCTGCTCGATCTTCTTCCTCGGCGGGCTGCAGCTCTTCTGCACGGGCATTCTCGGGCTCTATCTCTCGAAGACCTATCTCGAGGTCAAGCACCGCCCGATCTATCTGGTGCGCGAGACCGAGGAAAACCGCGACCAGTTCCCGGAGCCGCCGGAAAAACCGGCAGACAAGCCGCAATAACGGTTTCATCCGTGCACACCGCACGGTGAACATAAATCCATATTATGCTGTTCGCCTTGATAACCAGCATAAAAAACACAAGGAGGAAACCACAAATGAAAACCAAGATCACCCCGCTCATGATCACCGAAATCGCCGTGATCGCCGCCCTCTATGCCGTGCTGACGGTCGCCTTTGAGCCGCTGTCCTACGGCGCCGTGCAGGTGCGCTTCTCCGAGGCGCTGATGCTGCTCTGCTGCTACCGCAAGCGCTGGTGCGTCGGGCTCTCGCTCGGCTGCATGATCGCGAACATCTTCAGCGGCATGGCACTGGACTTCATCTTCGGCACGCTCGCGACGGTCATCGCCGCCGTGCTGATGCTGCTGATCCGCAAGCCCGTGCCCGCGTCGTTCATTCCGGCGATCGTCAACGGCTTCATCATCGGTGCCGAGCTGAAAATCTTTATGGGCGAGCCCTACTGGTTCTCGTTCCTCGGCGTCGCGGCCGGTGAGCTGGTCGCGGTCGTCGTCGTGGGTCTGCCGGTGCTGTGGGCGCTGATGCGCTCGTCTGCGGCAAGACAGATCATCTGCGGCACTGACCGCCCCGCGGGCACACAGACCGCGTAACCGGACCGATCTACAGAAAGGAACTGCCGTCTATGGAACAACGCACGCGAATACTGACCGTTGTGCTGATGACGGCAGTGCTCTGCCTGATTTCCGCACGCACTGCCTATCAGATGCAGCAGCGCAGCATCGAAGCCGCGCAGGAGAGTCAGGAGCCCCGTGCCGCATCGCAGCAGGGCGTGCAGCTCTATGTCGAGAACGGGCTCTGGGGCGCCAGAACGCCGGGCGGCAGAGTGCTTGCAGAGCCGAAATGGTACTATCTCCGTGCGATGAGCGACGATGTGCTCATCGCGAAAAAGCAGATCTCAGACGACACCCGCACCGGGCTGATCCGCACAAACGGTGAGCTGCTCGTGCCCTTTCTCTACCGCACGGTCGAGCAGGCGGGCGACGATCTCTGGATTGCGGAGCTGCCCGCCGAATCCGGCACGCACTGCCATCTCTATCATTCCGACGGCACGCGCTGGTCGGACACCGAGTGGGAAAGCTGCGAGACCGATGCGGACAACAACGCGATGCTCTCCGCCGGGAACTGCGCGCTGGTGATCCGGCAGCAGGACGGCAGGGCAGAGCGTGTTTCGTGGCATTCGCTGCACAGCGTCGGGCTGCACAGTCTGCGGCTTGATTTCGACGCGGCACAGCTCGCGGTGCTGCCCGATTCCGATACGCTGCTGCATCTGGGCGACGCGGCGGCGGGCTATCTGACCTATCTGTTCATCGACGACGGTCTGATCGAGCCCTCGCTCATCAGCGGCGAGGACCCCGATTCGCTCTACGCCGCACCGCGCTATCAGAGCTGCTTTCTGCAGAATGCGGCGGTGAGCCGGGTCAAGCTGCTCGAAACAGCCGGGTTCCCGACCTATCTGCTGCAGCTGCGTGTCTCCTACCGGTGGGACCGCCCCGCAGGCGGCAGCGAGGACATTGAAACAGCGATGTATCTGACCGTCAGCCGCAATGCGGCGGGCGGATATACATACAGCGGCTTCTCCGATGCTTTGTCGGAGCAGATTCGCTGAGGAAAGGAAGGTTCATTCCAAATGAAAAAGGTTGCAGTGATCATGGGCAGCGACAGCGATTTTCCTGTCGTGAAGAATGCGCTGACTGAGCTGAAAAGCTTCGGCGTGCCCTATGAGGCGCATGTGATGAGCGCGCACCGCTCCCCCGCACTTGCCGCAGATTTTGCCGGATCCGCAGAGGCGAACGGCTTCGGCGTCATCATCTGTGCAGCGGGCATGGCGGCGCATCTCGCGGGCGTCATCGCCGGACACACCGTGCTGCCGGTCATCGGCATCCCCTGCAGGGGCGCGCAGCTCGAGGGGCTCGACGCGCTGCTCGCAACGGTCATGATGCCGCCCGGGATCCCGGTCGCGACCGTCGCGGTCGACGGCGCAAAGAACGCGGCGATCCTCGCCGTGCAGATGCTCGCGCTCTCCGACGAGTCGCTCGCGGAGCAGCTCAGAGCCCGCAAGGCAGAGATGATCGCAGGCGTGCAGAAAAAGGATGCCGCCCTGCAGGAAAAGCTCGCGGAGCTCTGAAGGGGGGCGTGCAGCATGTTCGGACGCAAGCCGAAGGAGGACCCCGACCGCGCAAGGCTCGAGATCCTCGAGGAGATCATTCTGCAGGACAGGGTGATCTACATTCTGCGCGATACCGTCACCGGCGTGGAATATGTCACCGGCGGGGGCGCAAGCTGCCCCGTCACGCCGCTGCTGGAGCCGGACGGCACGCCGCATATCAGCCAGTGACGGCTGATCCATTCATCCGATATACTGCCCGGGAGCCCGGGCGGATGTCCATATCAACAGTCAGACAGGGAGGAAACTACAATGGCAAATGTTACAAAGGGTGCACAGCTCTATGAGGGCAAGGCGAAGAAGGTCTTTGCGACCTCCGACCCCGATCTCGTCATCGTCGACTATAAGGACGACGCGACCGCAGGCGACGGCGCCAAGCGCGGCACCATCAAGGGCAAGGGCGTCATCAACAACCAGATGACCAATATCATGTTCACGCTGCTCGAGAAGGAGGGCGTGCCGACCCATCTGGTCGAGGAGCTCTCCGAGCGCGAGACCCTCGTCAAGAAGGTCGAGATCGTCCCGCTTGAGGTCATCGTCCGCAATGTCGCAGCAGGCAGCTTCTCCAAGCGCATGGGCGTGGAGGAGGGCAGAAAGCTGCTCTGCCCGATCCTCGAGTTCAGCTACAAGAACGACGATCTCCACGACCCGTTCATCAACGATTACTACGCACTGGCGCTCGGTCTTGCCACCAAGGAGGAGATCGACACCATCGCAAAGTATGCCTTCAAGGTCAATGAGGTCATGCTGAATTTCTTCAAGAAGCTCAATATCGACCTGATCGACTTCAAGATCGAGTTCGGCAGATTCCACGGTCAGATTCTGCTCGCCGACGAGATCTCCCCGGACACCTGCCGCTTCTGGGATTCCACGACCCACGAGAAGCTCGACAAGGACCGCTTCCGCAGAGACATGGGCGGCGTCGAGGAGGCATATCAGGAGATCATGAAGCGCCTCAGAGAGAACGCATAACAATTCAAAAATACGGAGGAGCTTTATGGGTGGTTTATTCGGCGCGGCGTCCCGCGAGGACTGCACGGCGGATCTCTACTTTGGCATCGATTATCACACACATCTGGGCGCAAGACGCGGCGGCATGGTGGTGCTGGACAGCGAAAATGGCTTCCAGCGCGCCATCCACAACATCGAAAACGCGCCCTTCCGCACGAAATTCTCCGATGACTTCATCGAAATGAACGGCAACATGGGCATTGGCTGCATCAGCGACACCGATCCGCAGCCGATTCTGGTGCGTTCGCATCTGGGCAGCTATGCGCTGACCACCGTCGGGCGCATCAACAACACGGCGGCGCTCGTCGAGGATATCATCTCGAAGGGCGGTCACTTCAGCGAGCAGAGCGGCGGCGCGGTCAACCCCAGCGAACTGGTCGCGGCACTGATCGATCAGTGCGACACGATCCCCGCGGGCATCCGCTATGCGCAGGAGCAGATCGACGGCTCGATGACGCTGCTGCTCATGACGAAGGACGGCATCTATGCCGCCAGAGACCGCATGGGCAGAACGCCGATCATTCTCGGGCACAAGGAGGGCGCCTACTGCGCCGCCTTCGAGTCGTTCTCCTACATGAATCTCGGCTACCGCTATCTGCGCGATCTGGGCCCGGGCGAGATCGTCTTCTTCACGCCGGAGACCTGCGAGACGGTCATGCCGGCGAACGGGAAAATGAAGATCTGCGTCTTCCTGTGGATCTATTACGGCTACACGACCTCCTGCTATGAGGGCGTGAATGTCGAGATCATGCGCAACAACTGCGGCGCACTGCTCGCAAAGCGCGACAAGGGCATCGACGTCGACTATGTGGCGGGCATTCCCGAATCGGGCAACGGACACGCGATCGGCTACGCCAACGAGAGCGGCATCCGCTTCGCGCGCCCGTTCATCAAGTATACCCCGACATGGGTGCGCAGCTTCACGCCGGCAAAGCAGTCCGTGCGCGATCTGACCGCACACATGAAGCTGATCCCGGTCGAGCAGCTCATCCGCGGCAAAAAGCTGCTGTTCCTCGACGATTCGGTCGTCCGCGGCACGCAGATGCGCAACACGGTCGCATTTCTCTATCAAAACGGCGCAGAGCAGGTGCATATTCGCTCGGCTTCGCCGCCCTCGATGTTCGGCTGCAAGTATCTGAACTTCTCACCGGGCAAATCCGACCTCGACCTCATCGCAAGACAGGTCGTGCGCGATTTCGACGGTGACGACCGCTATCTCAGCGACTACTGCACCGACAATACCGAGCGCTATCACGCAATGGTCGACGAGATCGCGAGACGGCTGAATTTCACCTCGCTGAAATATCATCTGCTCGCGGATGTCAAGACGGCAGTCGGCATTGACCCCGACAGCCTCTGCACCTATTGCTTCACGGGAGAAGAGTAACCGCTGCGCGGATACGCAGCAAACAAAATCATCAGAAGGGAGCAGCGGCATTCGCAGAATGCAGACCGGTTCCGCATTCCGCATCCGCACTTACGATCACTATGGGACACGCAAAGAACAGTTTTTCTGAGAGCTATGCGAAGGCAGGCGTCGACGTCACCGCAGGCTACAGAGCCGTTGACCTGATGAAGCAGTATGTCGCAAGAACTGCGACCGCGGGCGTCATGGAGGGCATCGGCGGCTTCGGCGGGCTCTTCCGGCTCAATGTCAAGGGCATGGAGTCTCCGGTGCTGGTCTCCGGCACGGACGGCGTCGGCACCAAGATCAAGCTCGCATTCATCATGGACAAGCATGACACCGTCGGCATCGACTGCGTGGCAATGTGCGTCAATGACATCATCTGCTGCGGTGCGAAGCCCCAGTGCTTCCTCGATTATATCGCATGCGGCAAAAACATCCCCGAGAAGATCGCGACGATCGTCTCCGGTGTCGCAGAGGGCTGCGTGCAGGCAGAATGCGCGCTGGTCGGCGGCGAGACCGCGGAGCACCCGGGTCTCATGCCCGAGGATGAATACGACCTCGCAGGCTTTTCCGTCGGTCTGGTCGACGAGAAGGACATCATAAAGCCCGACAGCCAGAAGCCCGGCGACGTGCTCATCGCGATCGCCTCGAGCGGCGTGCACTCCAACGGCTTTTCGCTCGTGCGCAGAGTGTTCGCGGTCAACGAGAGCAATCTCGCGCGCCACTACGCCGACCTCGGCACGACGCTCGGCGAGTGCCTGCTCACCCCGACAAGGATCTATGTCAAGCCGGTCATGCAGCTGCTGAAAGAGGTGAAGGTCAAGTCGATCTCGCACATCACCGGCGGCGGATTCTATGAGAATATCCCGCGCAGCCTGCCCGACGGCATCTCTGCGCATATCAAGCGCGCCGATGTGCGCGTGCTGCCGATCTTCGACCTGATCGCAAAGACCGGCAATATCCCCGAGCGCGATATGTTCAACACCTTCAACATGGGCGTCGGCATGATCGTCTCCGTCGCGGCAGAGGATGCCGACAAGGCGGTCTCGGTCCTCAATGCAGCCGGCGAGACGGCCTATGTCCTCGGCGAGCTGGTCGCAAGCGACGAGGGCGTCATCATCGAATGAGCAGCGACGGGAGTGCGTCTGCATGAACAGAAAACAGGCTTTGCTCTGTGCGGGCGCACTCCTGCTGACGGGCTGCGAGCCGGCGAAGGATCATTACGGACCGGATTTCCGGGAGGCGCCGTACATTGATTATCTCCGGTACAGCCTCGGCGAGGACTGTCAGATCACGCTGGACCGCAGCCGGCAGGGTCCCGACGGCGAATACTATTCCGAATGGACGGCGCAGTATACGCCGGAGGGCGCGGATGCCCCGCGGGAGCTGCATTACACGACCTACGATTTTTTCACGGGGATGGTCAACCACCCCACAGAGCAGAATTACAACGATTATCAGCTGCTGCATCTGACCGTCCCCGCGGCAAAGCATGCCGCGCTGCAGGATTTTGCAGACCGGATCCTCTCTAAATACTATTTTATCAACAGCTTTTCGGATGTGATCAGCATTCCGATGGAGCAGGGCGTGAACGTATCGTGCTGGCTCTATCATGCGCCGACGGATGCTAAAATTCCCTGTCCGGCGCCGACGGCACGGGCAGCTGACCCGCAGACCGGTCTCTGCGTGCGCACTGCCGGTCTGCAAAGCATCGCACAGGACGAGAGCTTTATCCTGTGCTTTCAGACGGAGATCACCTCGGATGATGCGGATGTCAGACATTTCACCGAACAGGCGGAGCAGATCTGCGCTGATTTCCTGCGCGAGACGGGCGCGCCGAAGAATTACCGCTTCTGTGTCACACGCACCCGCGAAGAATTCGGCGTCGAGAGAACAGATACCCTCTTTGAACGGACAAAGCTGGAGGGCTTCGGAGAGATCAACGCGGAAGCGCAGCTCGGCGGCGGTGACAGCGTCGATCTCTGGTGGAATCTCATGAATGCGCTGGCGGAGCATCTGAATCAGAAATATGAGACAGCTCCGGCGGAGTGAATACGGGGATGCGCGCCCTAACAGGAGTGTGACTGCATGAACAGAAGAATTCCGGCTCTGCTCTGTGCAGGCATGCTTCTGCTGACAGGCTGTGCGGAAACGCGGGATGCCGACCTGTCGCAGCGCTTCCCTGAGCAATTCCGCTATTGCTTCGGCGGGCAGGCTGAAAACACGCTTCTCGCCGCTTCGGCGGATGCGTCGGGCACGGTCACCGAGACCCGGTCGCTGTACTACACCGACGCGGACGGCACGCAGCGCAGCTGTCAGTATGAGATCGTGCGCCGGGACGCGGACCGCGATGCCTTCCGCGATCTGCTGACGCTCGATCAGCGCGCCATGCAGATCCCGTTTATGGCGGAATTCTCAGAGCGCCTGCTGCCGCAGTATTTTGACGAGCAGTTTCGCGCCGATGACTGGAGCATCCGGTTCAGCGAAACGGAAAACAGCAGTGTTTACGGCAGCGCTGACGGGCTCTGGGCGGACTGCGAGGGATATTTTACGCTTTCGCAGGCGGATGCGGACAGCCTCGGCGTCTCGTGCAGAGCCTACGGCTGCGATCTGAAAACGCTCGCGCAGAATCCCTTTTTCCTGCTGCATGTGTCGGTCAGCGTGACCGGCGCGGTGTCGGCGGAGGCGGCAGCGAATTACCGCGCAAGGCTGCAGGCGCTCTGTCAGGATTATATCGCATGTGCGGGCAGTCCGCAGAATTATATCTTTTCGTTTGCACCGGCAAATCCGGACGCCGCTCCGGACGCCGAGCCGCTCTGCATCGCCGTGCTGCTCGGCAAGCCCTATGAGGGCAGCGCGGAGGACGCAGTCTCTGCACTCGAGCAGCAGCTCCGGGTGCGGTACCCGAACAGACAAATCACAACAGGAGCAGATTCATGAAACGACGCAGTATCATCCCGGCGATTCTCTGTGCAGGTGCACTTCTTCTGACCGGATGCAGCAGGGACACCGATCTTGCCGGGCGCTTCCCCGATTATTTCCGCTATTCCTTCGGCGACGGTTACCGGTACAGTTATGAGGAGACCGAGAAGACCGCCGTTTCGGGGATTCAGTATGACATATTCCGGCTCGATTATACCGACATCACCGGAAAGCAGCGCTCCGCACACGCGGATATCACACCGTATGCCAAAAGTGATTTCAAGGATGAGTACGCCTCGAAGGAGGACTACTATTATGAGGAGATGCAGCTCCTGGTCGACGGGGAGGTCGACAATGTTTTCGCGGACGGTTTCATTGAGCAGATTCTCAAGCCGCACTTCCCGACGCTGACCTTTACGGAAAAGGGCTCTCCGCAGCTCGGTCCCGACGGTGCGGACGGCTTTATCATAGCGGGCTGCATCAATCTGGTCAGTGTCGCAAGTGACGACGAGCTTTCCAGCAAGCTGGCGAAGGAGATGCTTCAGCCGGACACCGGCATTCAGGTCTGCACGCTCAGACCGGAGGACCTCGTCAAAGACGATCGGTATTACGAAACATTCGTGATCTCGCTGACAGAGGATGCCGATGCCGCCATGTATCAGGAGTGGTTTGAGGCTGCGCTGGCGGATTACCGCAAATGGGGCCCGCAGAATTATGTGTTTGCGCTGAAGCAGCGGACCGAAGAGAGCAGCGAGTTCCTTTTCAGAGAGGTCTGCATGCTCGGTGAGACCGTCGACCCCGAAGCGCGCAAGGCACTGTGGCAGGAAAAAAACCAGAACGATGACTATTCGACGATGATCGATATGCGGCAGACGATGCTGGAAAGCCGCAGGAAACAATAAAAGGAGGCGATTCCCATGGAGGATCAGATCCGGGCACAGGCGGCGGAATGGACCGGCGATGTCAATGAGCCGCCCAAAACAAAGAATATTATTGTGCTGGTCTCCGGCGGCGGCACCAATCTGCAGGCGCTGATCGACGCACAGATGCGCGGCGATCTTGGCTGCGGGCGCATCACCTGCGTCATCAGCTCGCGCCCCGATGCCTATGCGCTCGTGCGCGCGAAAAACGCGGGCATTCCGACCCGAGTGCTCCGCCGCAAGGATTTTGACTCGACCGAAGCCTACAGCGCGGCAATGCTCGAGGCGTTCTATGAGGAATACGCCGACCTGATCGTGCAGGCGGGCTTCATGACCATTCTCGACGCAAAGGTCTGCCGCGCCTACCCGAACAAGATCATCAACGTGCACCCCGCGCTGATCCCGAGCTTCTGCGGCAAGGGCTTCTACGGGCTCCATGTCCACGAGGCGGCGCTCGCAAAGGGCGTCAAGATCACCGGTGCGACCGTGCACTTCGTCAACGAGGTCTGCGACGGCGGACCGATCATCTCACAGAAGGCAGTTGCCGTCGAGCCGGGCGACACCCCGGAGACGCTGCAGAGGCGCGTCATGGAGCAGGCGGAATGGCATCTGCTGCCCGAGGCGGTGCGCCTTTTCTGCGAGGGCAGGCTGACCGTAAAGGACAATATTGTTTCCGTCAGCGAGTGATATGGCAGACAGCAAGGGGCGGAAACGGCTCTGCGGCGCAGCGCTGACCCTGATCGGCTTGCTCTGCGTGACCGCGGCACTGGTGTTCCGGGTGACAGGCAATTTCTGCCAGCCCGACTACAAGGACCGGTATCAGTGGGCAAAATGCCTGACCGAAGGGCTGCTGCCCTACCGCGATTTCAGCATGCTGCAGACGCCGCTCTCGCTCTATTACTACAGCCTGTTTTTCCGGTTCAGCCGTTCGCTGCACACGGGAATGCTCGCGGCGTCCCTGCTCATTCTGCTGACCGCGCTGTTCTGTTATCTGATCGCCAGGCGCTTAAAGCCCGGCGCGGGGTTCTTGCCCGTCGCGCTCTGGACAGCCGCGATGCTGCTCGGGCAGGGCTCGATCTACACCTCCATGAGCGTGCTGCTCTGGGTCGCGGCGCTGTACTGCTATTACCGGTACCGCGACAAGCCGTGCATCGGCTGGCTGATCCCGGCGGCGCTGCTGTGCGGGCTTTGCTTCTTCGCAAAGCAGAACGCCGGCGCGCTCTGTCTGCTGTCGCTGGGGCTGTGCTTCCTTCTGCATTGGATCCGCAGCAAAACGCCGCTGAAAACGGCATTTGCACACGCGGCGGTGCTGGTGCTCTGCTATGCGGCATGCTGGGGCTTCTGGCTCGGGCTGTTCGCGGCACAGGGCATCCTCAGAGATTTCGCCGAGCACTGCCTGTTTTCGGCAGGGAGCTTTGTCTCGGCACAGGCTTATCGGCAGGATGCGCTGAGGAGCGCTCTGATCGGCTCGGTGCAGCTGCTCGCTGTCTGTCTGCTGCTCAGAGCACCGGAGCCCGGCATCACCGGGGTATGTATGCTCTGGCTCGCCTATCCGATCTGGAACAGCCCGATGCAGCTGCCCGCGCTGTCGATGCTCGCGGTCGCAGTCGCTGCGGGAAGGCTGCCGGATTCAGGCAGGCTGAAACGGTACGGCACAGCGGTGCTGCTCTCCGCCGGCTGTCTGATACTCGGAGATCATGCAGTCGCGGAAGCCTATTTCCAGCTGATGATCAACGGCAAGCTCGGCGAAATCCTCTACTATGCCGACACGCGGACGGTGCAGTACCCGGAAAACGGCGACTTCAAAGCGGTCGCCGCCGATCTGGAAAGCCGCTTTCAGGACGGTCTGCTGCCCTATCTCGAGGCACGCCGCGATACAATTTCCGAATATCACATCGCCGATACGCTCGGCGCATTCTACAATATCCCCTTTGACCGCTATGACAGATACTACGACCTGTTTCTCTCCGGCAATCTCGGCGCCAGGACGCCGCAGCAGGTCGTTGACGAAACGGTCGCGGCGGAACCGGGGCATTATTTCATCGTCTGGGCAGATGCGGAATCGCAGTCTGTGCCGGGCTTTGCGGACGCAGAGGTGCTCAATGCGATCGACAGCATCCGGCAGCGCTGTATTCTGACCGAAACGCTGCATCGCCCCGACGGCACCCCGTCCTACAGCATTTATCAGATTCCGTAGGAGGTGTTCCCGATGCCGCTGCAGATCGAAAACGGCGTGCTGCTCCATGCGCAGGACGAGACCGACGCGGTCATTCCCGAGGGTGTGACCGCGATCGGAAACGGCGCATTTTTCCGCTGTGATACGCTCACATCGGTCACCTTCCCCGACACCGTGACGGAGATCGGGGAGCTCGCATTCGGGGAATGCCGCGGTCTGACTGCGGTCACGCTGCCGGAATCGCTGGAGTGCCTCGGCTTCTGCGCCTTCACGGGCTGCTATCGGATCAAAGAGGCCGTTTTCCCGGCGCATCTGCATGAGATCGGGGATTACCCCTTTGAGAAAACGGCCGCGCTGCATCTGCCCTCGTCCGTCGGGCAGATCACAGTCGCACCGCGCAAAAAATACGACTATCACGACGATATCGAGGCGCTGTACGCGCTTTTGCAGCACACGGCGGAGGTCCGCGCCGATGCGGAGGGCATCTTTGAAAACGGACTGAAAACCTTTGAATACAAGGCATCCGCGGCGATTTTCCTGATGCAGCTCGGAGGCTCGGAGGCTGCGGCGGCATTCCTGCGCAGGGGCTTCAAGCGCATCGCGGCGGATTACACCGACCTCGGCGACACGCACATGACCGCGCTGCTGCTGGACGCGGATTGCGGGACACCGGCACAGCGCAGGGCTGCGGCACAGTATGCTAAGGCGGCGGGGCAGACGGAGATCTGCGCGCTGCTGGAACATAAGCAATGACCCTCTATCAAACAACAAACAGGAGGACAAGATTATGGCAATGATCTCACTGGCACAGGAGCTTCAGGGCAACAGCTACCCCGGGCGCGGCATCATTCTCGGGCGCTCGGCAAACGGCAGATATGCCGTCATCGCCTATTTCATCATGGGCAGAAGCGAGAATTCCCGCAACCGCATCTTTGTGCAGGACGGGACCGGCATCCGCACGCAGGCATTTGACGAATCCAAGTGCACCGACCCCTCGCTGATCATCTATGCGCCGGTGCGCGTGCTCGGCAACAAGACCATCGTTACGAACGGCGACCAGACCGACACGATCTATGAGGCGATGGACCACCAGTTCACGTTCGAGCAGGGTCTGCGCGCGCGCAAATTCGAGCCGGATGCGCCGAACTATACGCCCAGAATCTCCGGCATCGTCCGCTGCGAGAAGAACAGCTTCAACTATGCGCTGTCGATCCTCAAGAGCGCAGAGGGCGACCCGTCCTCCTGCCAGCGCTTCACCTTCACCTATGAGAACCCGATCGCGGGGCAGGGGCACTTCATCCACACCTATGTCGGCGACGGCAATCCGCTGCCGAGCTTTGTCGGCGAGCCCAAGCTCGTCTCGATCCCCGATGACATCGACGGCTTCACCGATCTGCTGTGGAGCAGCCTGAACGCCGACAACCGCGTCTCGCTGTTCGTCCGCTATATCGACCCCGAGGAGGGCAAGGTCTACAGCAAGATCGTCAACCGCCACGGCGCGAAGCCCTCGGAGACCTGATCCCGCAGCATGACACGTCCGCGACAATCCCGGGCTGCATGCCCGTATGCAATACCCCGCATTCACCCTGACCTCCGGCTGTGACACAACGAACGATCAACCGCAATGATAATCTGTGAATGAAAAGGAGCGTACAATTATGGGACTGTTGGATAATATGATCAAGAAGGCTGTCAGCGGCGCGGTCAGCGACGCAGTGGGAGGCGCGGTGCGCAAGGCAGTGCAGCCTGCCGCAGACGCAGCCGCACAGAAGGCAGCCGATTCCATCACGCAGGCGGCACAGTCGAGCGTGCAGGCGGCACAGTCGAGCGTGCAGGCGGCACAGGCGAGCGCAGCCGCCGCGAACGCCGCAGCAGCAGAGGCAAATGCAGCCGCCGCAGAGGCGCAGGGAACTGCCGCTTCGGGCAGCACGGGAATGCCGTCTCAGGCGGAGCTGGAATCTGCGTTCGGCATGCTCGGGCAGATGATGCAGGGCATGGCGGACGGCGCCGCAAAGAATCTCAAGGTATGTCCGAGCTGCGGTGAGGCAGCCGAGGCAGATGAGGCATTCTGCCCCAAGTGCGGCGCAAAGCTGCCGGAAATGACCGTCGCGCAGAGCCTTGTCTGCGCCAAGTGCGGCAAGCAGAACAAGGTCGGGCAGAAATTCTGCACCGGCTGCGGCGAAAAGCTGCCCGCTGCCCTCATGGAGGAGCAGGCACAGGCGGACAAGGACGCGGCTGTCCTCGCAAAATGGCAGGAGCTGATGCCGGAATTCCCGGTCTGGAGCTGCGGCGGCAAGGATTTCCAGATTGAACAGCTCGACGGCGCGATCATGTTCGGCGCGGAGTTTCCCGACAGCCGTTCGGCAGAGCAGGCGGTCGAGGCTTACCGCGCGCTGGTCAAGAGCGCAGGCTTCAAGCAGGAGGGTCAGTATCCCTCTGACGAGCATCTCTACAAGCGCATCAACGGCGTGAGCTGCCATGTGGATACCGAACACTGCTTCGAGGGCGGCTCGGAGTCCCCGAGCATCTACTTCAATCACGACAATCCCTACGGCGGCTATGACTACAAGAAGCCGGAGCCGCAGAAGAAATCCGGCGGACTCGGCGGACTGCTCGGCGGGCTGTTCGGATAAGGAGACTGCGATGAAAAAAGTCGTATCGTTTGTGATTTCCGCGCTGACGGCAGCGGCATCCTTCGTGATGCCCGCTGCCGCTGCGCCGGAAAAGCTGCCGTTTGAGCTGACGCCGCCCCGGAATGTCGCGATCACCTATCAGGAAGGCAGCGATTCTGCCAACACCTGCAGCGTCGCATGGAGCAAGAACAATTCCATGAGCGCGTGGTCTGCGAAAATGGCAGACCCGGAGACCCATGACGCCGCCGTGGAGGAGCTCAATGCGGCGGGCTTTGACGATCTGTGGTACACCGCGCAGATGGACTGGTCGATTGACACGCAGGACGACTGGCACTACAACCAGTACTGGGATACCGACGGCTATGACGCGGAACATAAGCAGCACCTCGGCGACTGGGCGTACACCAGCTTTCTGGAGGGCGCGGATACAGTCACGGAGGACTGGGTATTCCGCTATATGGGCAATATCAGCGACCCGACGGATACCACATGGTACGGGAACCACGATGAATGGCATGACGCTCCGGGCTGGAAGGATGTGCTGAAGGAAGATCAGTACGAGGTCGTCAAGGACGACGACGGCTCGTATGCGAAGATCGACCTCACCAAGCACACGATCTATGTGCGGATGCGCTATCTTGTGACCGAGCGCTTTGCCGGTGCCGACGATAAAACGGTCGCCTCGGACTGGTCGGAGATCGCAGCCGTCGGCAAGGACGCCGCGTCGTCAAAGGTCTACAAGCCCGGCGACGTTGCTGCACCGGTCATACACGACCTGCGCATGACCGACGAGGAGTTCAACGGGCAGCCGGTCATCGCATTTACGCTCGACGTCCCCGCTGAGCTGCAGAAAACACTGACCGATCTGGGTGCAGCCCGCGGCGGTCTCTCCCTCATCACCGAGTGCCGCGTCAAGGGCACCGAGGAGTGGAAGGGGATGCAGGGTGACTGGGTCGTCAAGGCCGGCGAGATGAAGGTCACACTGCTCAATCTCCTCGAGGAGGGCAAGACGATCACAAAGGATACGCCGGTCGAGCTGCGCTGCCGCTACTGCATCTCGCAGCCCGGACAGGACGACTTTGAGACCGACAATTCCGCCGTTCTGACCTTCGGCACCAATGAGATCGGGACGCAGAGCACCCCGCCCCCGTCCGACAGCAGCGTCTCCGATACCTCGCAGACGCCCTATCAGGAAAAGCCGCCGACTCCGGGCTCTGTCTGGATTCTCTGGCTGCTGCTCATCCTGCTGATTATCATTGTCATCATCGTGATCCTGATTCTGAAGCGGAAAAAGGATCAGGACAAGCAGTCGCAGGGGCAGAAATAAGATGGATTATCTCAACGCGATCACAGAGGCGGGGAGCTGCGGCAGATTCACGGCACTGCGTGCGATCCTGAACAGCTGCCCGCCGCTGCAGCCGCGCAGCTATCTGACCGAAGCGGTCGCGGCAGTCGAAGCGGCACGAAACAGCCGCGGATATATCCCGTTTCCCAATACGCCCGAGCCCGCGCAGATGCAGCTCAATGCGCTGCGCGCACTGGTGCAGCCGGAGATCGGCATGCTTCTGGTGACCGTGCCGGGCGGGAGCGGGCTCTTCTGCATGGCAGACGGCTCAGACTACGTCTTCTGCACAGCGCTGGGCTACACGGTGCTCCGTGCGGACAAAACACCGCGCTCGGCTGTCTTTTTGCTCGAGCCCGGCGTGCAGCCGCTGCTCATCGCCGCCTACGGGGCATTTGAGCACAGAGAGGCGCTCCTGACCAAGGACCCGGTGCTGCATCTGGTCACAGAGGTCGAGGTCGTGCCCGGCATCGTCACCGAGGCAGTCTGCTCACGCGGAAGCGTATTTTCCAAATTCAAAGCCCATGTGGTATATCACTGGTGAAATACATTGCGGCAATGCCGCGGAAAGGTCGAACACAATGGAAACCGAACGTCTTTTGAAGTATGGCTGCAACCCCAATCAGAAGCCTGCGCGCATCTATATGAATGACGGCAGCGCACTGCCGATCACGGTGCTCTCGGGCAATCCCGGGTATATCAATCTGCTCGACGCCTTCAACGGCTGGCAGCTTGTCCGCGAGCTCAAGGCTGCGACCGGCATGCCCGCTGCGACCTCCTTCAAGCATGTCTCTCCGGCAGGCGCAGCGATCGGCAGACCGCTCTCCGACACGCTGAAGAAGATCTATTTCGTCGACGATCTCGGTGAGCTCTCGCCGCTGGCATGTGCCTACGCAAGAGCACGCGGCGCGGACAGAATGTCCTCCTTCGGCGACTGGATCTCCCTCTCCGACGAGTGCGACGCGATCACTGCGACGCTGATCGCAAGAGAGGTCTCCGACGGCATCATTGCCCCGGGCTATACCGAGGAGGCGCTTGCCATTCTCAAGACCAAGCGCAAGGGCAATTACAACATTGTGCAGATCGACCCGGACTATGAGCCGCCGAAGGTCGAGCACAAGGAGGTCTTCGGCGTGACCTTCGAGCAGGGCAGAAACGACCTTGCGATCAACGCCGATACCATGCTCTCGAATATTGTCACCGAGAACAAAAATATCCCCGACGACAAGAAATTTGACCTGCTGATCTCGCTGATTACGCTGAAATATACGCAGTCCAATTCGGTGTGCTATGTCAAGGACGGTCAGGCAATCGGCATCGGCGCGGGACAGCAGTCGCGTATTCACTGCACCCGTCTCGCCGGTCAGAAGGCGGACAACTGGTGGCTGAGACAGGCGCCGCAGGTGCTGAGCCTCCCGTTCCGCGATGACATCAAGCGCCCCGACCGCGACAACGCGATCGACCTCTACATCGGCGAGGACTACATGGACATTCTCGCGGACGGCGAGTGGGAGCGCGTGTTCACCGAGAAGCCGCCGGTCTTCACGAAGGAGGAGCGGCAGGCTTGGATCGCACAGAACACGGGCGTCTGCCTCGGCTCCGATGCGTTCTTCCCGTTCCCGGACAACATCGACCGCGCGCATAAGTCGGGCGTGGAGTTCATCGTCGAGCCGGGCGGCTCCATCCGCGACGACCTCGTCATCGCACAGTGCAATAAGTACGGCATTGCAATGGCATTCTGCGGGCTGAGACTGTTCCACCACTGAGTGCGGCAGTCTCCGGTCCCGGAGCAAGAAAGGGGCATCCTATTGAACATCTACCTCATTCGCCACGGCGAGCCGACCTATGCGGACACCGAGGCGCTCGGGCTGCCGGGCATGGGCGCGGAGCTCGGGCAGCTCACGGCGGCGGGCATCGCGCAGGCAGAGGCGGCGGCGAAGGACCCGCGTCTGCAGGGTGCCGACCTGATCGTCTCCTCGCCCTACCCCAGAGCGCTGCACACCGCGGCGATCATCTCCCGCCGGATTGACTGCCCGATCGAGGTGGCGGTCGGCATCTATGAATGGCTGCCGCGCACCGATCACGAGGCGGTATCGCAAAAGGAGATCCGCGCGCGCTGGGAGGAATACAAGGCAAACGGCGGTGTGCCCAAGCCCGGCGATACCTACACCGGCTGGGAGACCCATGCACAGCTCCGCGCAAGGGCATTGCAGGCGCTGAAGCCCTATCTGGAGCGCACCGATATCGGCAAGCTGCTGATCGTCTGTCACGGCGGCATCATGCGCGCGCTGCTGAATACCCCTTCGCTGAAAAAAATTCACTATTGCGAAATCCGGGAATTACCGTTGGAATGCCTCGGATAATCCTCTCCCGTAATGGGGTCCGGGGACTGCGTCCCCGGCGGGGGCTTGGGGCGGAGCCCCATTCAGAATCATCCGCAAAGCGGATACCTTTTTGAAAGGAACCAGAAACCTATGAAAATTCTTGTAGTCGGCGGCGGCGGCAGAGAGCACGCCATCGTCATGAAGCTCGCAGCGAGCCCGCGTGTCACCGAGCTGCACTGTGCGCCCGGAAACGGAGGCATCGCAAAGTTTGCGGTCTGCCATGCGGTCAAGGCGACCGATCTGGACGGCATGCTCGCGCTTGCCAAGGAGCTCGCAGTCGATTGGGTCTTTGTCGCACCGGATGACCCGCTGGTCATGGGAATGGCGGACCTGCTGCGCGAAAACGGCTTCAAGGTGTTCGGACCGTCCAAACGGGCGGCGATCATCGAGGGCAGCAAGGTGTTCTCGAAAAATCTGATGAAGAAATACGGCATCCCGACCGCGAAATACGAGGTGTTTGACAGCGCAGAGCAGGCGATCGCCTATATCCGCGCGCAGAACACCTACCCGACCGTTGTCAAGGCGGACGGGCTGGCACTGGGCAAGGGCGTCATCATCGCGCAGAGCGAGGACGAGGCGGTCGAGGCGGTGCACGCGATCATGGAGGACCGCATCTTCGGCGAGAGCGGCGCAAAGGTCGTCATTGAGGAATTTCTCACCGGTCCGGAGGTCTCCGTGCTCGCCTTCACCGACGGCGAAACGGTGCTGCCGATGGTCTCCTCGATGGATCACAAGCGTGCCCTCGACGGCGACCGCGGCAAGAATACCGGCGGCATGGGCACGGTCTCCCCGAATCCCTACTACACCAGAGAGATCGCCGACCAGTGCATGCGCGAGATCTTCCTGCCGACCATGCACGCGATGAACGGCGAAAACCGCACGTTCCGCGGCTGTCTCTATTTCGGGCTGATGCTGACCCCGTACGGTCCGAAGGTGATCGAATACAACTGCCGCTTCGGCGACCCGGAGACACAGGTCGTACTGCCGATGCTCCACACCGATCTGCTCGATATCATGGAGGCGGTCGAGGATGTGCGTCTGGGCGATCTGTCCGTCACATGGAACAAGGGCGCCTGCGCCTGCGTCATTCTCGCAAGCGGCGGCTATCCGGAGAAATATGAGACGGGCAAGGTCATCACCGGGCTCGACGAAAAGGGGCAGTGCGAGGGCGCCGCTGTGTATCACGCGGGCACGAAGCTCTCCGATTCCGGCGAATTCCTGACTGCCGGCGGCCGGGTGCTCGGCATCACGGCGAGCGGCGAGACGCTGCAGAAGGCGCTTGACGCCGCATACAAGGCGGCTGCAGGGGTGTCCTTTGAGGGCGTGCATTACCGCACCGACATCGGCAAGCGCGCACTTGCCGCAAAATAACCGCAGAACACGGAAGGGAGGCGTCTATGTCAAAGCATAAGGAACCGAAGCGGACGCTTCCGCCGAAGGAGGAGCCGCCGCAGACCGAAAAGCGCACCGCGCGGGAGATCATCCGCGACTACACGCTGATCGACTGCATGAAGCTCGGCTTCATTGCGAATCTGCTCTTTGTCATTTTCATTGTCATCTGTCTGATCTACTACTACTCACTGGCAAAATTCGGCAAATTTGTGATCCCCTTCGAGGTCGTCGCATATACGGTCGAGGTCATGGGCTTCATGCTGTTCATTCTCAGCGTGATCTGGATGGACAAGCTGATGCGTGCGCGCACGCTGCTCAAGATTCTGCTGCCGGTCTATATCAGCATCGAGGTGCTGCTGATGCTGCTGGAATTTGAGCTGCTCCCCTTTATCCCGTATAACGGGCTCTCGCTTGCGCTGATCATCACGCATGCGATCGGCTCGGCTGCCGTCGCCTTTTCTCTGATCCAGCTCGACCCGCAGAACAGGCGCGTGCAGCTCATTGTCGCGGTCACGGTCAGCATCTGTCTGGCGGGCATGCTGCCGGGCATTGCCGGGCTGCGTGTCTATTCGAGCGTGCTGATCAACGCATTTGCGTACATTTTCTTCTTCCTTACCATGCACCGCCAGCTCGTCAACGAGGAGGTCGATGTCGACTGCCACGGCGACCGCGCGAAGGTCACCAGCTTCTCGACGACGATGTTCACCGATTCGCCGCTGCTGCAGGAAAAGCCCAAGAAGGAGCGCAGAACGGTCCGGCAGCTTGCGAAGGATGCCGCAGACCGCATCACCGGAGAGGAGCAGCTTGTCCTCACCGATGAGCAGGAGAAGTTTGAATACGAATTCGGCGTGCAGGATGAGGACGATGATTTCGACGACGATTTCGACGACGATGACGAATACGATGACGACGATTACGAGGATGACGGCGACGAAGAAGAGGACGGCGGTGAGGGCAAATGAATCCGAGGCTGCCCTATTTACAGCAGAAGACCGCCGCGCTGACGCTCTCGCCCGGTGTGTATATCATGAAGAACGCACAGGGCAGGATCATCTATATCGGCAAGGCAAAGAGCCTCAGAAACCGCGTCACGAGCTATTTCCGCGACCACCCCGACCACACGCCCAAGACCGCGAAAATGGTCTCGCAGGTCTATGACTATGATTTCATCGTCACGGGCTCGGAATACGAGGCGCTGATCCTCGAGTGCTCGCTGATCAAGCAGCACAAGCCGCCCTACAACATTCTGCTCAAGGACGACAAGGGCTATCACTATATCAAAATCTCTGCCCCGCCATATGCAAAGATCACGGCGGAGCTGCATATCACCGAGGACGGCGGCACCTATCTCGGACCCTATATGAGCGGATTCACCGCGCGGCAGACCGTCACGGCGGTCAACCGCATCTTCCGGCTGCCGACCTGCAAAAAAGCATTCCCCGAAAGCTTCCGCAAGCAGCGCCCCTGCCTGAATTACCACATCGGGCAGTGCATGGGCGTCTGCCGCGGGGATATCCCCGAGGACAAATATGCGGAGATCATTGCCGATGCGGTGCGCTTTGTCAGAAACGGCGGCGACCGCACGGTCTCCGAGCTGGAGCAGCGGATGCGTGATGCCGCCGAGCGCCTCGACTTCGAGGAGGCGGCAAGGCTCCGCGACCGCATTCAGGCGATCCGCAAGGCGGGCGAAAAGCAGGACATCATGGACGCCGTGCGCACCGACACCGACGTGATCGGCACCGCGGAGCACAACGGCACAACGGTCTTTTCCGTGCTGATCTACCGCGGCGGACGGCTCTGCGATCAGAGCAGCTTTTCCGTCTCCGCAGACGCGCTCTCCGAGCAGCCGCTCGACGACTTCCTCACGCAGTATTACAGCGGAAAAAGCGGCGAGGACCTGCCCAAAGTCATTCTGCTGGAGACGATGCCCGCAGAGCCCGAGCTCCTGACCGCACTGCTGACTGAGCGTGCCGGGCGCAATGTCACGATCGGGCAGCCGCAGCGCGGCACAAGGCACCGGCTGGTCGAGCGGGCGCGCGAAAACGCCGCCGAAAAGCTCTCGATCTCTGCCGGACGCACCGGCAAGGAGGTGCAGGCGCTCGAGGAGCTCGCCCGCGTGCTCGGGCTGGAAAAGCCCCCCGTGCGCATTGAATCCTACGATATCTCGAATCTCTCCTCCGCGGCGATGGTCGCGGGCATGGTCGTCTTTGAGAACGGACGCCCGCTCAAAAAAGCCTACCGCCGCTTCTCGATCAAGGAGAGCCACGGGCAGGACGACTACGCCTCGATGCAGGAGGTCATCCGCAGGCGCCTGGACGAATATTTCAGGTGCAAGGACGATCTCGGCGAGGACGGAAATCCGAAGAACGATTTCGGCGTGCTGCCCGACCTGATTCTGCTCGACGGCGGCAAAACACATGTCGGCGCGATCGCACCGATCATTGCGGCGTCGGGGCTGCCGATCGCACTCTTCGGCATGGTGAAGGACGAAAAGCACCGCACCAGAGCCATTGCGACCAACGGCGGCGAGATCGCCGTCAGAGAAAAGCAGGCGGCATTCCACCTGCTGACGCGCATTCAGGACGAGGTGCACCGCTATGCGATCACCTATATGAAAACGAAGCACAAAAAGCAGAGCTATTCGCTGACGCTGACCTCTGTGCCGGGCATCGGCGAGAAGAAAGCACAGAAGCTCCTGCTGACCTATAAGACCCGCGCGCAGCTCAGGGGGGCGACCCCGGAGCAGCTCGCAAAGACCGCCGGCGTGAATATGGAGACCGCGCAGCAGCTCTATGCGGTCATTCAGGAGCTGCCGGACGCATAATTCTGAATGCGGAATGATGATTCCCTTCGCAGTGCAGCGCATTCCGCATTTCTCACCTCGCGTTTCTCACTTCGCATTTTATACAGAGGGAGGTTATCCGTATGGAACCGTTGAAATTAAAGCCCGCATTTCAGGATTATATCTGGGGCGGCACACGTCTGCGCGACGAATTCGGCAAGGACTGCGATTTCGAGCGCGTCGCCGAGAGTTGGGAGCTCTCCTGCCACCCCGCCGGACTTGCTGTCATCGTCAACAGCGTCAACAAGGGGCTGACGCTCAAGGAATATCTCGAGCAGGACTGGTCTGCGCGCGTCGGCGAGGGCGCCGCGAGCTTCTCGACCTTCCCCGTGCTCGTCAAGCTGATCGACGCGGCACAGGACCTGAGCATTCAGGTGCACCCCGACGACCGCTACGCGCGCGAGAACGAGAACGGCGAGAACGGCAAGACCGAGTGCTGGTATGTCGTCGACTGTGAGGAGGGCGCTGCCATCGCCTACGGGCTCAACCGCGAGCTGACGAAGGAGGAGTTCCGCGCGCATATCACAAAGGGCACGCTGCTCGACGTCGTGCGGCTCGTGCCGGTGCACAAGGGCGATGTGTTCTTCATCGAGGCGGGCACGCTCCACGCGATCGGCGCGGGCATGCTGATCGCCGAGATCCAGCAGAATTCCAACATCACCTACCGCGTCTTCGACTACAACCGCGTCGGCACGGACGGCAAGCCCAGAGCGCTGCACATCGACAAGGCGGTCGACGTGACGAAAACATGGGCGGCTCCCCCGCGCATGAAGCGTCCGCCGATCCAGCAGAGCGGCTATGCATCGGTCGTCATTGCGGACTGCCCCTACTTCACCTCGTGGGAATATCAGGTGGACGAGCAGGTGAACTTCCCCGCCTCCGAGGGCGTGTCGTATACGCATATTCTCGTCACCGACGGCGAGGCTGCGCTGATCTATGACGACGGCGTTGTCATGCCGCTCTCCCGCGGTGATTCTGTCTTCATGCCCGCGAATTTCGGTGCATATACCGTCCGCAGCAGCGGCTGCACCTTCCTCATGACGCGGACGCTGCCCAGGCACTGAGGAACTGCGGAATGGATCTGAACGATTTACAGCAGATCTGCGGACCGCTCGGGCTTACGCCGGAGAAGGTCAAGGCACTGATGCAGGACCCGCAGATGCAGGCATCGCTGCAGCATCTGAGCAGCATGATGGAGCAGGCGGGCATCACCCCCGGTGATCTGCAGGGGCTTCGGGTATCCGGCACGGGAGAATGTCCGGAACGCGAAGCGGCAGCTGCCGGTTTCGACCTTGAAGCGGAAGCCGCAGCCTATCAGCCGCAGCCAGAGAATGACGCTGACCGTGCGTTTCTTGCGGCACTGAAGGACTGGATCGTGCAGTCTGTCTCCGAGATTCCGGCGCAGGACGTCTGCATGCTCGGCATCGGCTATGAGGCGACCTTCGGCAAAGACGACAGCGTGTGCTATACGGTCTGGCTCTCCTACAACACGGCGCAGACCGCAGCTCAGAACCGGGCGCGGTACGGCAGTGAAGTGTGGAATCAGATCAACTGGACGGACGACTGCTTCCGCAAGCTGCCGGATGCGCCCTTTGCGGCATGGCGGCTGGCGCAGGACTTTGACGAGGATCACGACGGCGACGAAATGATCACGCGCATTTACGATCTGGCGGCGGCTGCCGTCATAGAGCTGCACGCGGCACAGTTTACGGAGCAGCGCTTCGGCAGAAGAATCCCGGTGCTGATTGCAGATTTGGAGTTTGACCCGGAAACCGCGGTCCGTGCGGTGCGGGTCAACGGCGCAGAATGCTTTGACGCGCAGTTCCTTGCGGACTGCGGCTTCTGAACGGACAAAACAGTCATCAACGCACTGAAACGGTGCGAAATATGGAGGAAAACATGAAATACTATGTAGGCATTGACCTCGGCGGTACCAACATCGTCGCCGGACTGGTGGACGAGCAGTACAATATTCTCGGCAAGGTCTCCCGCAAGACCAACCGCCCGCGCCCCGCAGAGGAGATCGCGGCGGACATGGCTGCCTGTGCGCTCGACGTCATCAAGCAGCAGGGGCTCACCCCAGAGCAGGTCGAGTGGATCGGCATCGGCACGCCCGGCATCGCGAATTCCGCGACCGGCATCATTGAATATTCCAATAATCTCGATTTCCACAATGTCCCGATGGTCAAATGGATCTCCGAGGCGACCGGGCGTCCGGCTTTTGTCGAGAACGACGCCAACGCGGCAGCCTACGGCGAATTTGTCGCGGGCGCCGCAAAGGGCGCGGTCAACGCAGTCTGCATCACGCTCGGCACCGGTGTCGGCGGCGGCATCATCATCGACGGCAAAATCTATTCAGGCTCGAACTTCGCGGGCGCGGAGCTCGGTCACACCGTGCTGAACATGGACGGTCCGCTCTGCACCTGCGGCAGACGCGGCTGCTTTGAGGTCTATTCCTCCGCGACGGGGCTCATCCGCATGACCAACGAGGCAATGCAGGCACACCCCGAGAGCGCGATGCACAAGATGGCTGCCGAGCACGGCAAGGTCTCCGCGCGCACCGCGTTTGACTGCATGCGGCAGGGCGATGCCGCCGCAAAGGATGTCGTCGATTTCTACATCAAGGCGCTCGCGGCGGGCATCACCAACACGATCAACATCTTCCAGCCCGATGTGCTCTGCATCGGCGGCGGCGTCTGCAATGAGGGCGACGCACTGCTCCTGCCCGTCAGAGCGCTCGTCGAGCAGGAGGTCTACACGCGCAATTCCGAGAAGAATACGAAGATCGTGATCGCGGAGCTCGGCAACGATGCGGGCATCATCGGCGCGGCATTCCTCGGCAAGGCAATCTGATATGAGCGGCAATTCACACGGGATGTGGGGCGAGACCAAGCATCCGAAGCCGGAGGATCAGCTTCCGCCCGACCAGCTGAAATTCGTCGACCCCGCAGACAGCTTCCGCGAGTCCGGTACTCCGATCAGGCGTCTCGAGATCGCGGTGCTTGCACTCGGAATCGCTTCTCTTGTCATGTGCTGTGTGCCGGCAGCGTCGATCCTGCTCGGCGTGATCGCGGTCGTGCTCGGCATCCGCGAGATCCTTGCCGCAGACTACGGCGGCGCGAAATTCGCGAAAGTCGGGCTGGTGCTCGGCATCGTCGGTATCTTCATCGGCATTCTTTCGCTGCTGTTTCCGCAGCTCTTTGAGATATTCGGCGGTGTTGCAAACGACTTTGTTCCGAGTGTCTCCGGCATCGACGACTGACAAAAACACCCCCGGTATCCGCCAACAAACGGATATCGGGGGCTGTTTTTCGTTTCAGAAACAAATGTCTGCATGAAATCAGAATTCCCGAGGAAGGTAGGAGGGAGAAGGTAGGAGGTAGGAGGGATTCACAACGCGAACGGAGGTGCCGGAACAACTCCTCACTTCTCACTTCTCATTTCTCACTTCCGATCAGTAGTGCAGCTTCTCGGTGAGGTAGGAGACGAGCTCGGTGATCGGGATGCGCACCTGCTCCATCGAGTCGCGGTCGCGCACGGTCACGCACTGATCCTTCTCGTCGGTGTCGAAATCGTAGGTGATGCAGAACGGCGTGCCGATTTCATCCTCGCGGCGATAGCGCTTGCCGATCGAGCCGGTGTCGTCGAAATCGACCATGAAGTGCTGCGAGAGGGTCTCGTAGACCTTGAATGCCTGCTCGGAGAGCTTCTTCGAGAGCGGCAGCACGGCGCACTTGAACGGCGCGAGCATCGGGTGCAGGCGCAGAACGGTGCGGACATCCTCCTTGCCCTTGGCATCGGTGCCGAGCGACTCCTCGTCGTATGCCTCGGTCAGCACGGAGAGGAAGAGACGCTCCACGCCCAGCGACGGCTCGATGACATAGGGGATATACTTCTCGTTGGTCTCGGGGTCGAAGTAGTCGAGCGTCTTGCCGGAGACCTTGCTGTGCTGCGTCAGGTCGTAGTCGGTGCGGTCGGCAACGCCCCAGAGCTCGCCCCAGCCGAACGGGAACAGATACTCAAAGTCGGTGGTCGCCTTGGAGTAGAAGCAGAGCTCCTCGGGGGAGTGGTCGCGCAGGCGGAGGTTCTCCTCCTTCAGACCGATTTTGATGAGGAAGTCCTTGCAGTAGCTGCGCCAATACTGGAACCACTCGAGGTCGGTGCCGGGCTTGCAGAAGAATTCGAGCTCCATCTGCTCAAACTCGCGGACGCGGAAGATGAAGTTGCCCGGGGTGATCTCATTGCGGAAGGATTTGCCGATCTGACCGACGCCGAACGGCACCTTTCTTCTGGTGGTGCGCTGGATGTTCTGGAAGTTGACGAAGATGCCCTGTGCGGTCTCCGGGCGGAGATAGAGCTCCGACTTGGAGTCCTCGGTGACGCCCTGGAAGGTCTTGAACATCAGGTTGAACTGGCGGATATCGGTGAAATTCGCCTTGCCGCAGTTCGGGCAGGTGATGCCCTTTTCGCGGATGTAGCTCAGCATCTGCTCATTCGACCAGCCCGCGACATTGGTGCCGTCGAAGTCCTCGATGAGGTTGTCGGCGCGGTGACGGGTCTTGCACTCCTTGCAGTCCATGAGCGGGTCGGAGAAGCCGCCGATGTGACCGGAGGCGACCCAAGTCTGCGGGTTCATGAGGATCGCGCTGTCAAGCCCGACATTGTGGGGATTCGCCTGCACGAAGAAGTGCCACCAAGCCTTCTTGATGTTGTTTTTGAGCTCGACGCCCAGAGGCCCGTAGTCCCAAGTGTTTGCCAGACCGCCGTAGATCTCGGAGCCTGCATAGACAAAGCCTCTGCCCTGACAGAGCGCAACGAGCTGTTCCATTGATTTTTCGGTGTTTTTCATGGGTAAAACCGCCTTTCTCAGCAAAATACACTCTTATTATACCACATTCTGCCGGAAAATGCAATGGGGAACGGAAAAAGGAAATTGCCGCAGAACGGAAAAGGGGATTGCCGCGGTGCACTGCGCGGCTGATAGCGGTGCACTGCGCGGCTGATAGAGGGTTGACAACCGGAAGAAAATGTGGTATACTGATATGTACGCCGGCGTGATGGAATTGGCAGACGTGACGGACTCAAAATCCGTTGGTAGCGATACCGTGCGGGTTCGACCCCCGCCGCCGGCACCAGTCGGCAGTGCCGACTTCCGTAATAACTCCCATACAGCGATGTGTGGGAGTTATCGCTTTTTTGCTCCTATTTGAGCGTATTTCCGATTGTTTCACGGTCGCAGGTTCTTACACAGAGCCTGCGATTTTTTCGTTTTCTTCATTTTCATCGTCATCATCGCCGAGGACTCTTGCAATGGTTTCTGCCGAGAAAATCCTTGACGAGTAATCGAGATGACTGTAAAATTCGCAGTTACGTTAAATGTCGAGTGTCCGAGCCAATCCTGGATGGCTTTCATGGACTCTCCGTTTGCAAGCAAAAGACTGGCACAACTGTGTCGCAGATCATGGAACCGCAGTTTCCTGAGACCATATTTCCTGACCATGTTCTTGAAATGATCGCTGACGAAGTTCGGCGTGATCAACTTACCGTATGCATCACGGCACACAAAGCCCTCATAGGTTCTGTCAAAACCGGATTTCAGGAGCTTGGAATACATCTCCTCGGCAGGAGATCTCATTACTATGGTAGGGACGCTCAGGAATGCCCCCGATCATTCCGCAGAAATTGTTGTGCAGGAAGTTCACATCTCAGGCGGCAAACAGGCTGCTATTACTGGTGATGCAGGAATGCTGTTTTAACACGTTATACAGAACGTGCTCAAACGAGCGGGAAAGCCTCCAGAACGCTCTGTATGCCTTATTGCACACAGCAACCATATGATACAAAAGACGGCTCAGAGAGCATTCTCCGAGCCGTCAGGCATATGAAAACTTGAATCCACTGGGTTCAAAGTTATTATGTTCCGATAATTATCACGATCTCCGCAGGCTTCACCCCCCTCTGAATCCTTTTCGTAACTTATAAACTGTACATCAGTCCGCAGGATGCCAGGCTCCGAGCTGTCCTTCCTGTTGTTCAAGCGACATATTGAAGAACCGCTTTCCGCAGTCGAGTGCTCTGATCTCGCCCATTTCTTCAGCTGTCAGCTCAAAGTCGAAAATGTCAAAATTGTCCCTCATGTGATCGGGATTCGTTGTTTTCGGGAATACGATATTGCCCTCCTGAATATGCCAGCGGAGAATGATCTGCACATTGCTCTTGCCATATTTCTCCGCAAGTCTTGTGAATACCGCTTCACCGATTAGAATTTTATCGCCGTGACCGATCGGATACCAGCTCTCAATGACTGTGCCGTACTTTGCGATACGCTCTTTCAACGCATTTTGCTGATAGTACGGGTGACATTCCACCTGCAATACGGACGGCTTGATCGATGCGGCTTCGCATATCTCTTCAAGGCGTTCACTCTCAAAGTTGCTGATACCGATAGACTTTACCTTGCCTGCCTTAACAGCCTTCTCCATATCCTTCCACGCACTGAGATAATCACCGAACTGCTGATGAAGCAGGAGCAGATCAATGTAGTCGGTATCGAGCCTTGCAAGCATCTTGTCAATCGCATCTGTAGTCTTGCCTTCGCCGTATTCGTGCGGCCACAGCTTTGTGGTGATCCACACGTCCTCTCTCGGAATACCGCTGTCCTTCACAGCCCTGCCGACACTTCTCTCGTTCTGATAAGCGTGAGCCGTGTCGATGTGACGTACACCCATTTTCAGCGCATTGATCACGGCATTGTAGGTCTGTTCGCCCTCCGGCACCATATATACGCCAAGTCCGAACTGCGGGATCTTCGTGCCGTCATTCAATGTGATATAGGTCTGCATAGCGTTACCTCCGTTTATTTCAGTTTGTTGTAATCATCATCAGAAACAGGCTCACACCATTCCGTGCTGCTGTCCTCACCCTCGATCTCGATAGCAAGATGTGAGAACCACGAATCGGGTGCAGCACCGTGCCAGTGCTTAACATTCGCAGGGATATTCACAATGTTGCCTGGGTGAAGCTCTCTTGCTTCCTTGCCCCATTCCTGATAGTATCCACGACCGCCGACACATATCAGCATCTGACCGCCGCCGCTTTTTGCGTGGTGGATATGCCAGTTGTTGCGGCAGGCAGGCTCAAAGGTCACATTGAAAACAGAGAGCTGTTCCTTTGATACCTGAGCAAGATAGCTGTTTCCAACGAAATAATCGCCATATGGATTAGGTTCGCCTATCGGGAAGAAAATCTCGTTCTGATACCTGTCCTTATCGGTCAGTTCGGGAGATTTGTCATTCCATACTTCTTTTGCAAGGTTAAACACTGCCCAGGCGTGCGGCCAGCCTGCATAAAAGGCTGTGTGCGTGATGACTGCTGCGATCTCCTTCTGCGAAACGCCGTGATTTTTCGCATTCATCAGGTGGAATTTCAGCGCGTCGCTTGTCACGCCCTGCGACATCAGAGCGACCACCGTGATGATGCTCCGAGTTTTCAGGTCAATGTCGGTGTTGTTCCAGTTTTCCCCAAACAAAATATCATC
>JAEELE010000063.1 GCA_016288755.1 Oscillospiraceae bacterium | reverse complement strand
GTGTTCAACCTCGTGCCGATCCCGCCGCTCGACGGCTCCAAGGTGCTGAGCTATTTCACCAGCGCCCGCGTCGACGACTGGTTCCGCCGCAATCAGCAGATCGTGCGCATCGTGTTCCTCATCGTCGTGATCACGGGTCTGCTCAGCGTGCCGCTCTCGATCATCAGCGGATGGGTGCTGCGGTTCATGCAGTTCATCACGTCGTGGATTCCGGCGCTGTTCGGGTGATCGCATGGCAGAGCTTTCGTTTCACCTTCCGGTCTTCGACGGTCCGATGGATTTGCTGCTGCATCTGATCGCCAAGCACAAGCTCAACATCCACGATATCGAGATTTCCGTGCTGCTCGAGCAATATCTGCTCTATATGCAGCAGTGCGCCGAGCAGGATTACGAGCTGGCGGGCGAATTTCTCGAGATGGCGGCGCGTCTGATCTGGATGAAGACCGCAGCGCTTCTGCCGCGCCCCGAGGAGGCAGAGGCGGTCAAGAAGGAGCTGGAGGGCGCACTGATCGAATATTCCCTGTGCAAGCTGGCGGCAGGCACGCTCCGTGAGCAGTATATCGGTGATCAGCTCTTTGTGCGCAAGCCCGTGCAGCTGCCGGTCGATATGACCTATCGGCGGGAGCATCCGGCTTCGGTGCTGGTCGCGGTCTATCAGGGCATCGGCATCCGCAGGCTGCCGGAAATGGAAAAGACCCGCGCGGCGAATGAGAAGATCCGCGCCGTGGTCGAGCTGCACCACAAGACGACCTCGGTCTTCTCGAAGGTGGTGTATCTGCTGCGGCAGTTTTTCACGCAGGAGCGCGTGAATATCACAAAGCTGTTCGAGGGCGTGACCGACCGCTCCGACCGGGTCGCGCTGTTTCTTGCGGTGCTCGAGCTCACCAGAGCCGGCAGAACCGTCCTCACCGATGACGGCACCGAGCTCCTCATGGCAGACCGCGATGCCCTCCTCACCGGCAAACGCCAACGCCGCGGAGCCCGCGCTGGCGAATCCCTTCGGGTACATGACAGCGGAGCCTCCCAGTGAGCGTAATTGCACGGCGCTGGCGCGGCGGGGCAGCCCCATGTTTGCAAGCAAACGGGGCGTTTTCCTCCGGAGACCTTTACGCGGAGCCTCCCAAGTTGCGTAATTGCACGGCGCTGGCGCGGCGGGGCAGCCCCCGCGGGCATTTCCCTTCGGTGACCTTTACGCGGAGCCTCCCAGTTTCGCTTGACACACGGCGCTGTTCGCGCCTTCTTATGGCGTAATGGCTCCCAGTTTCAGGCTTACCGGTACAGTGCCTGAATGGTATGTGCTGCCGTCGTCAGAGATTGACTGAATAAAGGCGAAGCGAATCGCCCGCCCGGGCTCCGGGCTGGAACAACTCCTCACTCCTCACTACTCACTCCTAACTCGACTTCCTACCTCCTCCCTCCTCCCTCCTCCCTCCTCCCTCCTCCCTTCTCATTTCTCATTCCCAAAGGTGGTGTTTTCAGTGCCGCTGCTGTTTCTCCGTCAATCCGAAGCCGGTGCGCGTCCTGCGGACGGTATCATCACGCCGCAGCCGATGCCCGGCGATTCGCCCGCACAGAGCTATTTCCGCGCGCTCGATGCCGCTCTGGCAGCCGGATATCAGACCGTTCAGCTGCAGATGCTCCCGCCCGCAAACGGCAGCAAGCCCGAACGCGGGACACAGCGCATTGCCGTGCAGGCGGCTGCCGACTGGCTCGCCGCGCACGACATGACGGTCTTTCTGGTTCTGCCTGATCTGCCCCGCGAGCGCTGGTATCCGCAGATCATGGAGCTGATCGCACCGACCGCTTCTTCGCAGCCGGGCACCGGCGACATGCGCAGGCTCAATGCGGCGGGCAGACAGCGTCTCTTCGGCGGCAGCCGCTTTTCGCTGTTTCGGGCGAAATCCGCCGAAGCACCGAAGGAGGACAGCTTTGTCGGGGCGGACATGTGTGCGGAGACAGCGCTCCCCGCGGCGGTTCCGGCTGTGGTGTCGTCCTCGCTGGCGCGTGCGCTGGAGCAGCCCGACGAGAGCTTCTCACAGATGCTGCTGCGTCTGATCGACGCGAGCGGCATGACCGATGCCGAATGCTACAAGCGCGCGAATATCGACCGCAAGCTGTTCTCGAAGATCCGCTCCGACCGGCACTATCAGCCGAAGAAGGTGACGGTGCTCGCCTTTGCGATCGCGCTGGAGCTCAGCCTCGAGGAGACCGAGCTGCTCCTGCGCAGTGCCGGCTATGCGTTTTCGCCCGCAAGACGCTTCGATATCATCGTGCAGTATCACATCCGCAAGGGCATCTACGACGTCTTCACCATCAACGAGGTCCTCTTCGCCTACGATGAACTGTTGATCGGCGCATGACCCGGCGCGGAGCCCCATGTTTGCAAGCAAACGGGGCGATTTCCTCCGGGTACAATTACGCGGAGCCTCCCAAGCAGCGTAACTGCACGGCGCTAAAGCGCCTTCTGTGGCGTAATGCTCCCAATATCCAGCGATCCCGATATACAGCAACCCCCGCAGTTTTCCGCGCTGCGGGGGTTCTCAATACTGTTGAAACATGTCAGAGCACGCAGTTTTTCTCTGCGCCGGTATTCCGCGGTCAGCACATCAACCGCAGGCTGCGGAACAACTCCTCACTCCTCACTTCTCACTCCTAACTTGACTTCCTCCCTGCTCCCTCCTACCTCCTACCTCGCCATTTCTCATTGCTCACTTTCTGTCTCGATGCGTGCGCCGAAGGGCACGGTTTTGGCGATGCGCACAAACGGCAGTCCCGCCTGACGCAGCGCCTCCGCACATTTCTCAGCCTGTCCGGGCTCCGTGCAGCCGCCGAAGACCGCCGCGCCGCTCCCCGAGAGCACCGGTCGGATGCCGTGCGCCCGCATGATGCTGCGGATGCGCTGAATCTCCGGCAGATCGGTCACCGCGTCGAAATGATTGCCGCAGGCTGCGAAAATCGACGCAGGATCGCGGGTTTCGAGTGCCCGCAGCAGATTGTCGGTGTCGTCGGCGGGCGGCGATGCGAGCCGGTCGAGCGCGCGGTAGCCCTCCGGGGTCGAGACGCCCTCGCTGCCCTTTGCGAGCAGCAGCGTGCATTCCGGGATATCCGGCAGGGGGGTGAGCAATTCGCCGATGCCCTCGCAGAGCACCGTGCCGCCCGCCAGAAAGAACGGCACATCCGCGCCGAGCCTTGCCGCAAAGCCGTGCAGCGCCTTGTCGGAGACATCGAGCCCCAGCAGCGCCCGGATGCCGAGCAGCGCCGCGGCACAGTCCGCAGAGCCGCCGCCCATGCCCGCCTGCGCCGGAATGCCCTTCTCCAGATGCATCGCGACGCCGCAGGGGTTCTCCCCGAGCAGACAGACTGCCGTCTTCCAGACGAGATTGCGCGCGTCACAGGGGACGCCCTCTGTGTCGCAGGAGAGCGAAAGCGGCGTATCTGCGCCGGTTTTGGTGAGCGTCAGACGGTCGAAAACACCGACCGTCTGAAAGACCGAGCGAAGCGTGTGATAGCCGTCGGGACGCTTGCCCGTGATATCGAGCGAAAGATTGACCTTCGCGGGGATCTGCATGACGATGTGCATAGGTATTCCCTCCGTTTCCTGGATATAAACAACCGGGGCGCCCGCGACGAACGGACACCCCGGTTTGTTTGATTGCATCAGCCGTTTGCACGCTCGACCTTACCGGAGCGCAGGCATCTGGAGCAGACATAGATGTGACAGGGCGTCCCCTTCACAATGGCTTTCACGCGCTGGACATTGGGCTTCCAGGTGCGATTGGTACGACGGTGAGAGTGGGAAACCTTGATACCAAACGTCACGCCCTTGCCGCAGATTTCACATTTTGCCATGGATGGCACCTCCTTTACAGACTAGTGGACGATACATATTATAACAGATATCGCCGAAAAAAGCAAGCCCCTTTTTGCAATTTCCGAAAAAAATTATCATTTCCCACAAATTCCGCGGAAACTCCTCCGCATATTTCGCCCGCGCCCGCATCGGGCAGACCGTCACTGCGGCGTGAATCCATAAAACCAGAGACGATTTGTCATGTTTTATGTCAGAAATGACTAGACAGCGCGCCGCATCCCGTGCTATAATGAAAATGCGGGTGTATGCCCGCCGGCAGAGATGCCGAAAGTCCCATTCCGGAATTGGGCTGCCCGGAGCCCGGGCAAATTCCGGCTTATCGCAGGAACACTGTTCTGAGATGGGAGAAACAAAAAAACGGGAAGATATTGGGAGGAATACTATGAGAACTGTGAAACGCCGTGCCGGGCGGCTCTGTGCAGCCGTGACCGCCGCATCCCTGTGCATCTGCATGATGCCGCAGCTGCCGCACGCCGCCGCCGCGAACACGCTCACCGTCGGCAAAAACGGCACCTACAAAACCGTCGGCGAGGCGGTCAGCGCTGCCGCAAAGCTCAACCCTGCCGGAGAATCGAGCCGCGTCACCATCGCGATCGAGCCGGGCACCTACCGCGAGCAGCTGCTGATCAACACGCCCTACCTCAGCTTTGTCAACAGCAACCCCGGCGGGGGAGAGGTGCTGCTCACATGGTATTACGGCATCGGCTACAAATACTATTCGAGCGCGTCAAGCGGCTACTACAAGGCGGAGGACGCGAATGCGAAATCCGCAAAGGGCGTTGCGCAGCGCTGGGGCACTGCCGTGCGGCTGCAGAGCGGCGCCAAATATTTCCGCGCGGAGAATATCACCTTCGAGAACAGCTTCAACCGCTACATGACCGATGAGGAGATCGCAGACGGCGTCGAGCCGACCGGCGAAACACTGACCGTTCAGCGCAGATCCGGGCTCGATGTGACGGCGAAGTCCGCGACCGAGCGCGCCGCGGCAATGTGCGTCGAGGCGGATTACTGCGAATTCTACAAATGCAGCTTCTACAGCTCGCAGGACACGCTCTATACCGCGAACCCCGCCTATTTCAAGGAGTGCAAAATTCAGGGCAACACCGACTATATCTTCGGCAGCGGCGACGTGGTCTTTGATGCCTGCGAGCTCTGCTTCGGCGGCTATTCCGACAACGCGGTCGGCGGCTATATCACCGCGGCAAGGCAGCAGACGCTCGGTTATCTCTTCTGGGAGTGCAATGTCACCGCCAACCCCGCCAAAAAGGTCGGCTCCGGCTTCTTCGGCAGACCGTGGCGCGACACGGCGCATGTGCTCTTCTACAACACGACCCTGCAATATGAGAGCATCATTCAGGGTGCGGGCTGGACGAGCATGAGCGGCGTCGACCCCTCGCAGGCGACCTTCCGCGAATACAACACCAAGACCGCTTCGGGCGGCGGCGTCAACACAGGCTCGCGCACGCGCGGTACGGTGCTCAGCAGCTGCGACGCGACCAGAGAGCAGTATTTCGGCAGCTGGACGCCCTACTATTATAATTTCACCGGCTCGACGATCAAGGTCGGCACCGAGCTGAGCGGCGCTTCGACGATCGTGCTGCGCAATGTCGGCAGCGGGCTGTATCTGTGCCGCGAAGCAGACGGCAACCTCGTGCAGGGTGCGCGTGCGAATGCCGAGCGCTGGATGCTCGAGCCCTGCGGGAGCGGCTACTACATGCTGCTCGGCGATGAGGGCAACAACGGCACCGCACGCATCGAGGGCGACAGCTCCGACAACGGCGCGAACATCACGCTGGCGGGCAGCGGCAAGGTTGAGGGCTCGATGTTCAAATTCGTTGCCGCGGCAGACGGCAGCTACGAGATCGTGACCAAGCTCAACGACGACGCCTCCTGCATCGGCGTCTCCGGCGGGTCGCGGGATCCCGGCGCGAATGTGCTGCTCTGGGAATGCGACGGCTCTGCAAATCAGCACTGGGCGATCGAGATCGAGGGCAGGCTGCTCTCCGCGCTCAATGTGCTTGACAGCGAGCATGCGAAAAGCTACTGGTTCATGCGCCATGCCTCCGACGGCGTGCTGATCTACGGCGACCGCGAGGTGACCTTTACGGGTCTCCCCGAGGCACTCGTCGGCGCGGAGACCGTCGTGACCGCATGCGATTCCAAATACACCTCGGGCACGCTCGCGGAGTGCGTCGCAAAAACCGATATCACGGTCTATGTCGCGATGGACACCCGCGTCACGTCGCTGCCCGCATGGCTCTCAGGCTGGGCACAGACCGATCTGCGCTTTTCGAGCACCGGCGACGTGGAATACCTCTGCTACGCGAAGGATTTTGCGGCGGGCGAGACGGTCACGCTCGGCGAAAACGGGCAGTCCTCCAACTGCGTGAACTACGCAGTGTTCGCGGTGGGCATGACGGTCGCTGTTGAGACCACGACCACCGTGACGTCCGAGACAACGACCGAAACCACGACCGTGCCGGTCGACGAACCGCCTGTCTCGGAGCTTCTGCGCGGAGACGTTGACTGCTCCGGCGATGTCAATGTCGCGGATGCCGTGCTGCTGGCGCGGTTCCTCGCCGAGGATCACGAGATCGAGGTCACGATGCAGGGGAAGCTGAATGCGTACTGCAACGACGATGAATACATTACCAGCGACGATCTGGCTGTGATTCTCCAATATCTGGCAGGCATCCTCCCGCAGATCGGCTGAATCAGTCCAAACGCCCCGTTCCGGTATCACCCGGAGCGGGGC
>JAEELE010000062.1 GCA_016288755.1 Oscillospiraceae bacterium | reverse complement strand
CATAGATCTTCGTCAGCTGCTTTGTTGGCTGCATGCCGCTCAGCGCGTCCTTCTGCTTGGGTTCCTCGTGCTCATTGCGCAGCAGATTGCCGACGCGCACGCGGAAAAATTCATCGAGATTGCTCTGGAAGATCGCAGTGAATCCGAGCCGTTCCAGCAGGGGATTGCTCTTGCACTGTGCCTCCTCCAGCACGCGCTGATTGAACCGGAGCCACGACAGCTCGCGGTTTTCAAAGCACTCGTTTTTCATATTGCACACTCCTGTCAAGGTGTTGTAAGACCTTCACTTCCGCTCCGACAGTGCCGCTGCGACCTCTCCGGTGCACCATTGCGCGAAGCGTTCGCAAAAAAGCGGCGGCATGTTCGTCCGTAAATCAAAATCGACGGTCACGATCCGCCCGGAATAGGCGCCGCGGCAGATCAGCAGCGACTGCAACGTGCAGCCCGGCGCGGAGACCGCGACGGTTCCCGCCGTCAGTCGTCCCAGATAACGCGCTGCCGCGTCGTCGTAGTTCTCATCATAGGGAATGGAATCGTAGCCGCGCACAAATTCTTCCCACTCCGATTTGTTCATTTCGGGCGAGAGGAGGACCGGCAGATCGGGATTGTCCGGGAGCCAGCTGCTCTTTCTGCGAATCTCATCGATGCTGTAGATGCCGTAATCGGGACCGCAGCCGCCGTTTCCGAGCTGCGTGAGATAGCGCACAAGACCCTCCGGCAGCGTGATGTTCAGCTCGTGCTCCAGCGCCTGCACCTCCTCGATGCGCGCAGGCGGGTTGAAGCGCCATTCATGCCGGCATGCACCAAAAGCCTTCAGCCCGGGGTCGATTCTGCGACCCTCGTCAGCCAGACGGCGCATGATCGCGACGAAATCATGCATCGGCACCGCCTCCTTTCCCGGTATTATCCCTATTATACCGCATTTTTGATTGTCCGTCAAGTATAAAAACAGGGATGCTGCACAAAACAGCATCCCTTATGGAAATGTTTACACCTGCGAATTATGATCGAGGTAGTCGATCACATCGTCGACGGTGGTGAAGCACAGGCTCGTGACCGTATCCGCGCAGCCGTAGTAGATCGCGATGCGTCCGGTCTCGGCATCGACGAGGTTTGCGCAGGGGAAGGTGACATTCGGCACATCGCCGACGCACTCGTAGTAGGTCTGCGGGCTGATGAGGTAATCCCTGCCGCGCTTGAGCACCTTCCACGGCTCGTCCTTGTCCAGCAGTGCAGCGGAGAAGCTGTAGACATAGCCGTTGCAGGAGGTGAGCACGCCGTGATAGAAGATCAGCCAGCCGCGGTCTGTCTCGATCGGGATCGGACCCGCGCCGATCTTCGTGGATTCCCACCCCTTGGACGGACCCATCATGTGGCGGTGCTTGCCCCAGTAGGTCAGGTCGGGCGACTGCGAAACGTAAATATCGCCGAACGGCGTATGACCGCTGTCAGAGGGACGGCTCATCATCATGTAGTTGCCGCCGATTTTGCGCGGGAACATGACGCCGTTGCGGTTGAACGGCAGATAGGCGTTTTCAAGCTGATGGAAGGTCTTGAAATCAAAGGTGTATGCCAGACCGATGGTAGGCTTCCAGCCGTAGGCATTGCACCATGTGACATAGAATCTGTCCTCGATCCAGCAGACTCTCGGGTCATAGCCGTACTGGAATTCCTGCATATCCGGAATGTCGGAGACAAACTCAATGCGCTCGGGATTGATATCCCAGTGCAGACCGTCCTTCGAGAAGCCTGCGTGCAGCTCCATATTGCGCGAACGGTCATCCACGCGGAACACGCCGGCAAAGCCGCCCTCAAACGGAACGACTGCACTGTTGAAGATGCTGTTGGAGTTCGGCACCTGATTGCGCTGAATGACCGGGTTCTGTTCATAGCGCCAGATGACATCGGTGCACCCCGCGGGCTTCTCCTGCCACGGTAAATTCGGAATGGCAGTGCCGTTGATCACTTTTACGTTCATTATTCAAATCCGCCTTTCTGTCCGCGTCTGCGAAACGTTATGGTCATATTATACCACATCGGCGGGAGGTTTTCAATAGATTATTGGTAAACTGACAGAAAATCATTCAGTGATAAAGCAAATTCAGAGTTGTACAGATTATACAAATCATTACTTGAATAATATGTATCTGCAAAGCTGCCGTCCGCATTCATGAGGTATTCGCCGTACCAGAGCCCGAAGAACGACCAGATCGACTGATCGAGCAGCACCATTTCCAGATCGGGCAGGGAGCTGCATTCGCTGAGTGCGAGCAGCTTTTTGCCGTCGGTGATGCGCGCCAGCGAAAGATACTGCTCATAGCGGCTGCCGAAGAGGTGATCGGGCGGCAGATAGACGTCGACCGCAGCAATATCGAAGGTGTTTACCGGCACGAGATACGAGGTGCTCTGTCCGTTCCAGATCCAGATCAGGTTGTTGATATCGTGGAAGGAGGTCAGCCGCTGGAAGAGCAGCTTCCAGAGCTTCTGATAGCTCTCCTCGCCGAATGCACCCCACCAGTACCAGCCGCCGCCTGCTTCGTGCAGCGGACGCCACAGCACCGGAATATCCAGATCGGCGAGCACGCGCAGCGAACGCGCAGTGCTGTCGATATCGCGCAGGAGGGGCAGCACGCCGCGGGGCAGCTGTCCGGCAGAGACCGCGGATGCAGCATCGTCATAGGACATGACCGCCAGCGCCGACAGATCGACGCGGTCGAGCGCGTTTGTCAGGTTAAACTCTGATTCCGCCGCGTAGACAGAGCCGGAATCGGGGGCGCCCCACTGCCACATGAAGCCGACAATGCCGTGCATCGTGAGTGCCCAGTCGCAGGCTGCCTCGATCTGTGCGGCGTCGTTGTCCGTGCCGAGCTCCCCGAAGCGGATCGCCGGGAGCTGTCCGGTCTGCGCGTAGATCAGGCTCAGCTCGCGGTTCTGCGCACCGGAGACATACTGCCCGGTCAGCATGCGGGAGCCCCAGTTCTCACGCAGGAAGCGGTAGAGCTTTTTCGCCTGCACGGATGCATTGGGGTCGCAGTTTTCCGCGCGGATATCAAAGTCGATGTTGTAGACTGAGTTGTCGTTGTTCATCTCGACATAATCGCATTCGGTCTCGCCGTCTCCGGTGTCAATGGAGATCACGTTTTCGCCCGCCTGCAGGAAGATGCCGTAGAAGGTGATGCGGATGAATTCCGCGCCGCCGCTGAGCGTGTAGGGCAGAGCCGTTGCGCCGTTGATGCGCATGATGCCGTCTGCCGGGAAGTTGGAGGCGACGCAGAGCGTGACCGAATAATGCTGCGAATAGGGGACCGTGACCGGGATCACCAGTGCGGATTCGGTGTGTGCGGGCAGGTCGGTGACATAGCCGATGCCGGAAAAGCCGTCACGCTTGCGCTGGACCCGCGCGCCGTGCGGCAGCTCAGCCGATTCCGCCTCAACGCTCCACCCGGCATCTGCAAGCTCGATATCGGGCAGCTCTGCGGTGTAGCGATAGGGCTCCAGCTCGTCTGCTGCGAGGGAGGCTTCATTCTGATAGATCGCGAGCCGAGCGAGTGAGCGCGACCGGATGCGCACAGACGCCTTGCCGTATGGGATCAAAAATACGCCGACGCCGAGCACGAAGATGACGATCGCTAGCACGAACCGTCTGCCAAGCCATGTAACTGTTGATTTTTTCATTCTGTGATCAGGCGGTAGGTTCCGCCGCAGACTGTTTCAAATGCGATGAAACCGTCTGCCTCCTTTCTGATTCCGATCTTTTGTTCCGTTTCCTTGCTGATGTTTATGTTTTCAGCGTAAATGCGGCAGATTCCGCCGCGGGTCGACAGCACGGTGCATTCTGTCAGCGCGCCGTTTTTCCAGACCGCACTGATCTGAAATCCGCCGCAGGCACAGAGCCCTGAAAACGAGCCCGAATGCCACTGTGCCGGGCAGGCTGGCAGCAGCGTGATGCCGTCGCGGTCGGATTGGAGCAGGCATTCCGCGATCGCGGCAGTGCCGCCGAAATTGCCGTCGATCTGGAAGGGCGGGTGCATGTCAAAGAGATTCGGGGCAGTCGAACGGCACATCAGCTTGCGAAGCGCCGAAAGTGTCTGTGTGCTGTCCAGCAGCCGCGCATACATATTCGCGATCCATGCGCAGCTCCAGCCGGTGTGTCCGCCGCCGTTGGAGAGACGGCGCTCAAGCGTCGCTGCGGCAGCCTTTGCAAGCTCCGGGGTGCGCCGCGGGCTGATCTGATGCCCCGGGTGCAGCGCAAAGAGCTGCGAGATATGCCGGTGTCCGGGCTCGACCTCGTCATAGTCGACTGCCCACTCCATGATCTGCCCGTGTTTTCCGACGCAGATCGGCGGAAGACGGTGCAGCGTTTCGCGCAGCTCGTCTGTCATGCCGTCGGTGATGCCAAGCACCAGCTCCGCCTCGATCACGTCCTGAAACAGCTCTGTGATGATCTGCGTATCCATGCTGGGACCCTCGCAGAGAGAGCCCTGCTCACCGTTCGGCAGGCGGTAGGTGTTTTCAGGCGATACGCTCGGGCAGGTGACGAGCTGTCCCGCTGCGTTTTCCGTGAGCACATCGGCGCAGAAGCGTGCGGCATCGCGCAGAATTGGGAAATACTCCTGCAGAAAACCGGTGTCCAGCGTGCAGCGGTAATGCTCCATGATGTGCAGTGACAGCCATGCGCCGCCCATATTCCAGAGGGTTGCGGGCATCCAGAGGTCCTGCGGTGCGGTGTCGCCCCAGAGGTCGGTGTTGTGGTGACAGCAAAAGCCGCGCGCGTGATACATCTCCGCGGCGGTGCGTCTGCCGTTCTCCGCGACCCTTCTGAGCAGCGTGAACAGCGGCAGATGGCATTCGGAGAGATTGCAGACCTCCGCTGCCCAATAGTTCATTTCCGTGTTGATGTTGACCGTAAAGCGCGAGCCCCATGCCGGCCACATGTCCACATTCCAAATCCCCTGGAGATTAAGCGGAAGTGACCCCGGTCGGCTGCCCGCGATCATCAGGTAGCGTCCGAAATCGAAATAGAGCTGCAGCAGCGGCGGCAGTGTTTCGGTGTCGCCGTTCTGCACAGCGGCGAGAAGCTTGTCGGTCGGGAGCGCCGAGGAACCCGGCAGCTCCAGTCTGACGCGGGAAAACAGAGCGCGGTGATCCGCGATATGCTCCTCGAGTAGCGCCTGCCAGAAGCGGGGAAGTGCTTCGGTGAGGTCTCTGCGTGCCAGTGTCATGCAGTCCGCATCGGGGTGATAATAGCTTGTTCTGACAGCGAAGGCAAAGGTCACGTCGGTCGTGCACTGCACCTCGAGGCGGTTGCCGACCGGCGCCGGAAAGCCGTCCGGAGTCTGTGCGGAGACGGCACACGCAAAATAAATGCCGTTTTTTGTGCCGGAGCCGCCGTCATATTCGAGATACGGAATACCTTCGTGCATCTGTACACGGTTGTTGTCAAAGTAATCGTCGCGCCCGTCGATCGACGCGGAGATGTCAAACGGGATATCGGCGGTCAGGTGCATGAATATGCACTGTGCCGGATACGACGCGATGATCTCGCGCCGGAACTGTGCGCCGCCGACCCGGAAACTGACGCTGTAAACGCCGTTTTCCAGATCGAGTGCGCGGTAATAATCGGTGATCTCGCCCTTCGGGAGCGTGAGCCGCAGCGACAGATCGCCCAATGGCATATAATGCCGCATGTTCGGACCGCAGCCCTGCATCGTCCGGAAGGACAGCTTCTCTGCTTCGGCGATCCTGCCCTCGCGCAGCAGCCTGCGGACCTCGAGCAAGCCCTCATAGGCGTCCGGATTGAGGCGCTCGCGCGGACCGCCCGACCAGACAGAATCCTCATTGAGCCGCAGCAGCTCGCAGTCCGGAGCGCCGTAAAGCATCGCGCCGAAGCGTCCCGCCCCGATCGGCAGTGCCTCCTCAAATCGCTCAGCCGGTTTGGTATACCATAATCTGGATGTTGCCATGCAAAAACTCGCTTTCGTTAAGCTGCACCGTCTGCGGCGCTCTGATCAGCCGTCAGCGCATTGAGCGCATCGTTCAGCTGGGTGTCCTCCTCAGATTCCGCATCGGGAACCGAGAGAATATCCGGCTCAAGACCGACGCCGTGATAGCAGGGGGTCTTGCCGGTCGCGTAGGTCGCGGTCGTCAGCGTAACGCCGCCGCTCGACAGATTGAAGGACGTCTGCATAATGCCCTTGCCGAAGGTCTTTTCCCCGACGAGCACAGCGCCGCCGTAATCGCGCATGAGGCACGCAAACAGCTCAGCGGCACTTGCGGAATTGCCGTTGACCAGAACGGCATAGGGCAGCTCCAGCGACGTGTTGTCGGAGCGGATGATCGTCTCCGATTCGCCGGCTTTGTTGCAGGAGAAGGCGAGCTCGCCCTCCGGCAGCAGCGGATCGACCATTGCCTCGAGCGCGGAGAGCACGCCGCCGCCGTTGTCGCGCACATCAAAGATGATGCCCTCAGCGCCCTTGCTCGTCAGCGCGTGGATCGCCTCCTCAAACTGCTGCACGGTCACCGAGCGGAATTTGGTGATCTGAATATAGCCGATGCGGTGCGCAAGCATTTCGTAGCTGACCGTTTTCTCCTCGATCTGCGCGAGCCGCACTTGAAAATCACGCTCGAGACCGGTGTCTGCACGCAAAACCGTCACGGTGATCAGATCGCCGATCTCGCCGTCGATCTGACTGATCGCTTCCTCGTAATGCGAAGCCACGGAAACGCCGTTGACCGCGACCAGCCTGTCACCGGCGTTGATCCCCGCGACCGCAGCGGCACTGTTTTCTCCGACAGAGAGGATGTTTGCGGGCTCGTCGGGAACGCGCTGCACCGTGATGCCGATGCCGGTATACACGCCCTGATTGCTGTCCTGATATTCGCTGTATTCCTCAGCGCTCCGATAGGTGCTGTAGCGGTCACCGAGCCCGCTGACATAGCCGCTCAGCAGACCGTCCATGACCTGATCCTCGGGGATATCGGTGTAATACTCCTGTGCGACGACGCGGTCGAGCTCCTCGAGCCGCTGATATTTCTCAGAGAGGCGGTCGACCTCCCGCACCTTGTTGTTGAACTGAGTTCTGCTGAACGACAGTGTGAGGATAAATGTGACTGCTGCAGTCAGTGCCATGAGACTGATTGTCAGGCTCAGGCTGATCTTTTTGTTCACAATACCCTTCTCCTTTCACGCCCAAAACGGCAAGAAGCGTACTTCCTGCCGTTTTGTCTATCAGTTAAGGTAAGGCATCGGGTCAACGAAGGTCCCGTTGACAATGACGCTGAAATGCAGATGGTAGCCGCCGCCGCCGCTGCTGACGACATTGCCCGTCGCGCCGATCTTGCCGACCACGGTTCCCGCCGAGACCTTCTGCCCGGAAGAGACCGAGATCGAAGCCAGATGCGCATAGAGCGTGCAGAGCCCGTTGCCGTGATCGATCTGCACATAGTTGCCGTAGCCGCCGTTGCAGGAGCACGCGACGCCGTAATCGTGCACGCAGCCGCCCTTGACCTTGATCACCGTGCCCGCTGCCGCTGAGCAGGCGTTGGCATAGTGAATGCCTGCACCTGCGATATCAATGCCGCGGTGGATCCTGCCCCAGCGATAGCCGAACGGGCTTGAGACGTGATAGAAGCCCGGAGCAGGCCACGCGAGCTTGCCGGATTTCGGCGGCGCTGCCGTCGTGGCCGTTGTGGTGGTCGTCGTCTTGGTCGTCGCCATCGTCGTTACCGTTGACATGCGGGTCGATGCCGTTGTCACAGCCGGGGTCGTCGCTGTGGTTTTCGCCGTGCCGACGGTCGTCGCAGCGGTCGTTGTGGTGGTCGTCGTAGTAGTAGTGGTTGTGGTCGTGGTGGTGCGCGCAGCCTCGATCGAAGCGGCTCTGGAAGCCTCCTCATAGGCTCTGCGTGCAGCCTCCTCCTCGGCAGCCTTCCGTCTGGCTTCCTCCTCCTCAGCCGCCTTGCGGGCAGCCTCGAGGATCATTTCCTCCTCCTCTGCCTCGAGCGCTTCAAGCTCCTGCTCGATGCCCTCGAGCTGACCGGTCGCCTTCTCGTGGCTGTCCTCGAGCAGCGCCCGTGCCGTGCCGGATGCCGCATAGGCGGCGTCGAGCTCATTGCGGGAATCGGAAAACTCCTTTTGCAGACCCTCCATCTCCGTCTGCTTGATGCTCAGTGCCTGCAGCTTGGCAGTCAGGTCCTGCTGATCGGCATTGAGCTGACGGAGCTCTTCGGTCAGATCGTTCATCATTTTGTCGTCGTGCTTGGCGATACGGTTGATCAGGTCGATCTTTGCGAGCACATCATAAAAATCGGTCGCACCGACCAGCGCGGAGAGAATGCTGTCGTTGCCGTAGACATAGAGCGTGCGGATGCGCGCCTTAAAATTGGCAAGCCCCTCCTCGACCTTGACCTGCTGCTTGGCGATGTCGTCCTGCAGCGTGAGGATCTCGCTGTTTTTCTCAGCGATTTCATTGTCAAGGCTCTGCAGCTGGCTGTCGATCAGCAGCATCTTGCCGTTGATCAGGTCGATCTCCTCCTGCAGCGCAGTCTGATACTGTGTCTCCTTCGTGATATCCTTGGATAGCTGCTCGATCTCTGCGCGCTTGGCGTCGATCTGCTCCTGCTTTTCCTTCTTCTCTGCTTCGATCTCGGCAAGCGTTTTCGCCGAAGCGCGCTCCCACGGCTGCTGCTCACGGAAGATCATCGAGCCTGCCGTGATGCACACGGCAGATGCAACTGCAAGGAGCTTCAGAAGCTGCTGTTTCATTTCAGACGTCCTTTCTTACATATTCGCGGCGCGGTATTTCAGATGCACTCTTGTGGAGAGCACACTGCCGATCGCACCGACCAGCGCGCCGATGACAACATAGCTCAGCGTGACAAAGATCGCGATGCTGTCATAGGGGATAATGCTGCCGAGCCCGATGGTGTTGAGCACATTGAAGCGGCTCAGCATGTTGACGAGTGAATCATACGAGAACCAAGTGATCATCGTCGCGAAGGTGCCCGCCATGAAGCCGTTGACCATGCCCTCGACGAAGAACGGAAAGCGGATAAAGCTGTTGGTCGCACCGACGCTCTGCATGATGCTGATCTCGCGGCGGCGTGCAAAGACGCTCGCGCGGGTCGTGTTCGAGATGATGACCATCGAAACAATCAGCATGGCAACGATGATCGCGGTCGCAACAAAGGTGATCACTCTGCGCAGCTCGGTCAGCAGCGCGACAAAGGTATCGGGCGAGCGGATGGTCTCCACGCCGGGAATCTCTGCCGCCTGTGCAACAACGTCGTCCATCTGCGCGAGCACGGAGACCTTGACGCGGTAGGAGTCGGGGAGGGGATTGTCGTCGCCGAGCGAATCAAAGACCTCGGAGGCGGAGCTCATCTTGCTCTTGACATCCGCGAAGGCTTCCTCGCGGGTGTAGAGCTGTACCTGATTGACATTCGGGATGCGGCGGAGCTCCTCGCCGATCTCGGCGATGCGGGCGTCGTCGGTGCTGTCGAGCATGTAGACGATGACCTCGTTTTTCTGCTCGATGCCGCCGATGATCGCATTGATGTTGATATAGAACAGAACGGAGAAGCCAACGAGAAGCAGGCTGACCAGCAGCACGCAGAAGGATGCGAATGCCATCACGCGGTTTTTCCATACATTGTCAAAACCCTGCCGGACCAAATAGCGAAAGCTGCTCAGCTTCAAGAGCGCTCACCTCCGTTCACTACGGGAACCGTGAGCTCCTCTGCGGCGGTTTGCTCAGTCTCGGGGTCCTCGGCGATATGCTCGCCGGCAGCTGCCTCCTCGGTGATGACCTCAGATTCTGCCCGGATCGCCTCGGCGATCAGCGCGGGGTCGGACACCTCGCCGTCGTCGACGGCATTCTGTGCCTCCTCGCCGATCAGCTCTGCATCTGCGCCCTCAATGACCTCGTCAAAGACGACCTCGCCCTGACTGATATTTATGATGCGCCCGCCGAAATGGCGAACCATCTCGTGCGCATGCGTCACCATGAGGATCGTCGTGCCGCAGGCGTT
>JAEELE010000061.1 GCA_016288755.1 Oscillospiraceae bacterium | reverse complement strand
TGCCCGACGCTTCCGCCTAGGGGGAACTGGTTACAGTGCGGACACGATGCCTGCGAGATACTCCATGATCTTCGTCAGGTCGTCCGCGGTGACGCCGCTCTTGCCGTCGACATTGGCATTGAGCTTGCCCTGCGCGCTGACGGTCACGTCTGCATCCTCTGCGAGGAAGCGCGCCAGCAGGACCGCGTCTGCGACATTGACGTCGCCGCTTTCATCCACATCACCGGCAAGGGCATCCTTGCCCGGTTCCGGCGTCGTGGTGGTAGTTGTTGTCGTGGTGGTTTCCGGTTCCTGACTGCCTGTCAGATTCACCGGATGTGCGCCCTTGATTCCGCCGTATGCGTTGTCGACATAGAAGTCGATCAGGCTGCCGCCCTCCTCCGGAGTCTCCAGATAGAGGAGCATGCCGGTCGCGCCGCTCGGGATCGTGAACGCGTCATTGGATAACAGCGTCCACTCACCCTTCTTCGCGGTCACGGTCGCGACCTCATCATAGTGGGTATCGCCGTCTGCGGAATACTGGAGTGTCAGCTTGATCTGCTCGGTCGCCTCACCGTCCGTGTACTTCACAGCTGCGCCGAAGGAGAAGGTCTCGCCCGGCTTGAAGGGGTTGCTGCTCAGGGAGCGGGAAGCGCCGTTCCAGTTGCTCTGTCTGCCGGTGACCGCCAGACACTTGGAGCCCTCATAGGCATCGCTGCCGCTCTGCGCGACCTTGCTGCTGCCCCGGACATCCCAGCGCTGCTCGCCGTCCTCGTAATCACAGAAGAAGTAGCAGCCCTTCTCATCCGGCTCATAGACCGTCGGGGTCTTGCCGCCGCCGACCGGGTTGTTGCCGTCGCCCCACTGCGATTCCGGCACGAGCTGTGCCAGCGCATTGTAGGCTGCCTTCTTGTTGCCGCTGCCGTCGAAGAGCAGCGGGGAGTTGCCAGAACGCCAGCTTGTATTATCGGTGGTGCCCCAGACGACGAATGCCTCGACCTCGGGGGTCTCCAGTGCAGCCTCCATAATCGCCTTGTAGTAGTTGGCGTCCGCGCCGGAGATATCGAGCTCGGTGATGTGAACACAGCCGACGATGCTGGCGTAGTTCTTCAGGGCGCTGATATACTGGCTGGAGGAGGTGTACTGCGGGGTGATGTGCGACTGCATGCCCATGCCGTCGATCACGCCTGCATCCTTGAGGTCCTGCAGCACCTTGACGATGCCGCCCATCTTGGCGTTCTCGTACTCGTTGTAGTCGTTGTAGAAGAGCTTGCAGCCCTCGGGGCGATAGGTGTGTGCATAGGTGAACGCCTGCTTGATGAAGCTGTTGTCGCCGTAGACGGAGACCCATGCGGACGTGCCCTGATTGGTATTGTTGTCGCCTGCCTGTCGCGGACCGCCGGAGTTGCCGTCGGCGATGCACTCGTTGCAGACGTCGTAAGCGTAGAGGTTCAGGTCGGGATACTGGTCAGCGATCGCAGCGAACATGTTCTTGATGTAGCTTTCCATGCGCTTGTTCATCGTGCTCTTGTCGACCCAGCTGCCGTTCTTCTGGAAGCCCTGCTTGAAGAACTCCGTCGGCGTCTGGGAATGCCAGACAAAGGTGTGACCGCGCATTGCGATGTTGTTGTTGACGCAGAAGTCGATGATGCCTGCCGCTCTGCTGAGCGAGACCTTGATATTGTCATCCGAGCTGCCGTTCGTCACGATCGTGGCGTCGGGCTTGAGCTCGTTTTCGCAGGTGACGGAATTGAAGTCGCGGAGAATGATGCCGGTGATCGTCGAATTGCTCAGTCCGTTGTTCGGCAGGCAGGTGCCGACGCGGAAGTAATTCGCGTACATGTCCTTGAGACCGGCGTCTGCGGCGTAGGCTCTGATCTCCGCCTCGCTGTGATAGGGCGTCTGCCCGGTGACAAAGAAGTCGTCGAAGTCAAAGTCTGCGGTCGAATCGGTCGTCAGCTTCAATGTCAGGTGATAGGCACCGGCGGGTGCCTCATATTTGCAGGCGATCTGCTTCCATGTGCCTGCCTCGGTATCCGCCTCTGCGATCAGTGCCTCACCGGTCGTGCCGTCGGCGTTGTCCCATGTCAGCGTCAGGCGGAAGTGCTCTGCCGAAGCGGAGCGGACGTAAACGCTGTACTTATATTCATAACCGCCCTCGATGTAGAAGCCCTTTTCGGAGTAGGCGCCGTCAGCGGCAGTCTCTCTCCCCGTGACGCGCATGCCGCGTGCGGAATCGTATGCGGCGTCTGCGGATGCGGTCAGGGCTGCGGTCTCACCGAGATTGGTCCAACCGTCATAGTTGCGCTCGAAGTCATTGCCGATCAGGGTCTCTGCGCTCACCGGTGCGAACGGCAGAACCGACAGGATCGAAAACGACATTGCTGCGGACAGAACGCCCGCCATGAGTTTTTTCGCTCTCATGATAGATTCCCCCTTAAAATGATTGTTGTGCTTTTCTATATTTTCCGGTTTTCTTCTCTGGTTTTATTGTACCACACTCACAGAGAAAAAGCAAATAGGTATTCTTTGATAGCTGATATAAGCAAAAACATATAGTAGACAAGCACGTTATAATCAACAGCCTGTATAAAAAGAAGCAGAGCCGCTCCCAGTTCGGGAACAGCTCTGCTGCTGATTCTACTTCCGGTACAAATCGCCTCAGGAGAGGAAGGTCTGATCCCAGTTCATCTCCTCGCCGAGGATGCTGTTGATGTTGAAATGGCGCAGGATTAGGTTCGCGTCGTTCGGTGCCACCTTGCCGTCGCCGTTGGCATCACCGCGGTATTTCTGCTCGGTCGTCAGCGCATATTCCTTGTCGATTTCGGATTCCTCAAATCCGAGGTTCTCGACCAGATTGAAATAGATCAGCACTTTGTTGGCGTCACGGGTGTCAACTGTGCTGTCCCTGTTCACATCGCCGATCTGCGCCTCGGTCAGCGGCGTGCGCCCCGCGTGGCGGTAGAGCGTCGCACGGCTCGCGACCGGCAGATAGAAGGGCGTGGTCTCCTTCGCGGAGCTGAGCACCTTCTCGAACTGCGGCACCACCTTGCTGCTGTAGCCGAGCGTAT
>JAEELE010000006.1 GCA_016288755.1 Oscillospiraceae bacterium | reverse complement strand
CGTGACCCTGACCGTTGCAGCCTCCGGCGCGGGGCTCAGCTATCAGTGGCAGTACAACAGCGGCAGCGGCTGGAAGAAATCCAACGGCATCGGCGCACAGACCGACACGCTGACGCTGACCGCAAACGCGGACCGCTCCGGGTATCAGTACCGCTGCGTCGTCACCGATCAGTTCGGCAGCCGTGTCATCTCCGGCGCCGCGACCGTGACGGTCGAACTGACCCTTCTCTGGTCGCCGAAGAGTATCACGGCATCTGCCGGAAATACGGTCAATCTCCGCTGCACGGCATCCGGTGCGGGGCTCAGCTATCAGTGGCAGTATAACAGCGGCAGCGGCTGGAAGAAATCCAACGGCATCGGTGCACAGACCGAGCTTCTGACGTTCACCGCCAATGCGAACCGCTCGGGCTATCAGTACCGCTGCGTCGTCACCGATCAGTACGGCAATACGGTCACATCCGATGCGGCCACAGTGACGGTCAGATAACGCAAACACAAAAAAACCGCAGGCTTTCCGAAGAGCCTGCGGTTTTTTTGCGGGGGCAGCGCCCCAAACCAGCTTCAAACTCGGAAATGACGTAAATTCGCAAAAATCAAGCAGGTGCGATCCTTTTACTACAATCACCAGTGCAAAATATTGCCGATTCGAGCAAGATATTGCACTCATTTGCAAGAATTTGCACCTGCAGTTCCCACGCAAGTTCCCATGAACAGTTCACACGAATTGCATACACCGGCCCTCAAGCATATTCTGGAATCTGCGCTGTTACATGTAAATTGAACAATGCAAGCGCAGTGAACAACAACTGATTCGGTTCCCATGCAATAAGAAATGAAACCGCGTGCAGTCATGCATTTGAACAGAAAAAAAGATCGCCCCCGCCCGGCAATAATTTCTCAAAATGACCTATCTGCGTGAAAATCAAGATGCTGCGTTATTTTCACCACTTTTCGATTGAATCCTGATTCTGTAATCCGAACAAAAAATCGCTATTTTGAGCCCATTTTCAGCCAGAGTTCCCACACAAGTTCCCACAAAACAGTTCCCACAATCTGCATACACTAGCCCTCAAACCGTATGGGAATGTGCGTTAGAAACTTGGAGATAACAACTCATATAACAATTAAATAGTATCCGTATGCCCGATTTTTCGACCATGAAAAACCGGGCTTTTTCTATGCCCTGTCGCCGGAGGTGATGCCGATGTAGAACGATGTTCAACCCGTCAGCCGCCTGCGAAGTGAGCAGGCAAAAACATGAAACCGGCTCCGACCGCGAGCCGCCCGAAGAAACAGGAGGATTATGAATATGGAACAGATGACCGTGACTCTGAAGCTCTACTCGATGTTTGCAGCCGCGAATATGCTCGGCTACAGCCTGCCGTTCATGAACAAGATCTGTCAGCGCGCATTTTGCAGCCGCCGCCCGTTCTTCGTGCTCAAGGACGAGAACGGCAAGTATTTCGTCGAGGCGAACAGCCTGATCCGTTACATCAACACCTGCCCGGATTTCAACCCCTATGAGATTTCCGGCGTGTACGAGCCGAACAATATGGACGAAAATGCGCCGATGGACGAGAGCGTTTTCCAGCTCACCGAGGATATGCTCCCGCAGGTCTGCGGCGTGATGGTCGATGAGGACTGCGCCCCGCTGATCGCCTACCGCAGAGGCGAGGTATCCTATCAGGAACACACCGTCACCCAGATCGAAAAGCTGATGCAGTCCGAGATCGACAAGATCAACTTCTGACGCGCCGCTACCGGCAAATCCCCTTCTTATTTTCGACAGAATCTTGCCGATACACCCTTCTTCAACTGAATATTTCCGTGAGCCAGATATTATGATGCCTACTACTTTCTATAATATCTGGCTCTTTTTTGTCTCTAAACGGAGGTGAACCCCTATGAACATGAGCGAAGATGTGACCGCTGTCTCGATGCAGGTATCGGAAAAGGCGGCAGAAGCAGCACTTTCCGCGTTCAAATCGGTGCTGGACTCGGTCGGCAGACTGTTCCGCGAGCTGCTCGGGATGGAGCATGACCGCGCCAGAGCAAAGGCCCAGATCAAGGCGACCAATGCAGGCGGGCGCGGCGGCAGCATGGAAAGGTCAAAGCCGCCCGATGTGACCGCAACGAATCTGACCGGCATCAAGCCCGGCGAGGTCAGTCTCAAAGACCTTGCCGAAAATGCCCGTAATACCGGCGAATCGCTGTCAGTCTCGCAGCACGGTATCTCGCAGGAGGACCGCAGGGCGATCGCCCGCGCCGCGAAGAAATACGGCATTCCGGTCGCGTTTTCCAATACGAAAGGCAAGAACAATCTCTATGCCAATGTCCGCAGCGGCGATCTGCCGATCTTCAAGCAAATCTGTACCGAGTGTATCCGTGAGAAGATCGCGGAGAAACCGGAAACCCTCGGCAATTTCAAGGTGCAGCCTTGGGAAATCCCGCATCTGACCGCGATGCTGAAAGCTCACGATCTCCCCGCTGTTTTCGTCGAGACAAAGGGCGGCGACACGCTCTGCCTGCACGATGTGAAGCACGCTGATGCAGTGCGAATCGTCCGTGAGGAGTTTGTTGCCAAGTGCAAGGAGCTGGAAAAGCAGTTCTCCTTTGACCGCGACGAGGACGGCTTCTATACCCTCAAAGACCTCCATTCCGGCAGAGAGATCTCATTCGATCAGATTCCGGATAAGGCAGCGCTCTCCCGGCAGATTCAGGCGCAGTTCGGTTATGATGCGGTCAAGGCAGACCTTGCCGCATCGAAATTCGGCGAGGAAGCGCTGAAAGGAAAGCAGAAGGAGCGGTTTTTCAGCGGCAGCGCACAGCAGGAATTTTCGCGTATCGAGAGCAATGTCACGCTGAAAGGCGAAAGCATCTACGCAAAACCGTACAGCTGCTGGTATCTCCAGCCGAAAAAGGACGAAAAGCCGCACGTGGTATTCCGCAGTCAGGACGGCAGATTTGCGATTCTGGAGCCGCAAAAGATGTCCCGCAGGGCGATGCGTGCGGCGCTGACCGAACAGCTCGGCATCACCGACCGCAAAACGCTCGATGCACTGGTGCAGAAAGCCGACCGCGTGACAGACTACTTTTTGCGGCAGGACGACAAGCTGCTCTCCGCCGACCGCACCTTTCAGCTCGACGATTTTCCGCCCGAAAAGCTGACCGAGATCAGGCACACCGGTCCGAGCGGCACGGAGTATGTCACACAGCAGAAACCGCTGGATTCCGTCGAAAACAGTATCAAGCGCACCGGCATAGACACATTCAATGTCAAGACGACCTTCCGTTCAACGGAGCTGATGCCGGACGGCGAATCTTTGCCGCATGAAAAGACGGAAAATCTGGACTTTTCCCTTTCAGACAAGAAGTATACGCTGCATTTTCTTTCCGCGATGTATATGGACGCGGGCATGAACGAAGCCGATGCCAAAGCAATGGCAAAGGAGGTATACCTGAAAGCGGAGGCACAGAGTCCGGAGACCGTGGTGCGGATCGAAGAAGTGCGGCAGGATTCCATGACGGTCGCCTACGGAAAAGCCGCGGTCACGCTGTCCACAGCAGACCGGCAGGAAGCGGCGGAGAAGATCGCGGGCATGGGCGTTTCCAGAGATACCGCGGAAAGTCTGGTGGAAAAGGCACAGGAAATGCGCGTGGACGCGGTAAAGGAGCGCGTCGCGGCGGTACAGGCGCAGCAGACCGACTTCAACACGGCGATGAATCACCTGACCGACCGCGAGGAGCGCAGCATTGACAGCATGATCGTGTGCAGCGCCGCCGAGCCGCAGAAGCATATCGTGGTGGAAGGAGGACACAATGGCGCGCGTGTGGTTCATGATTATACTGTGTGCGATGGCGGGAAGCAACTCGCAGTATTCTCGGATGCGGAAACGACGGACGCGGAGGGCAAGGCTGTCCGCACGGAAAGCGGCAAGACTGCGTGGACAGAGCTCAAAGCCGAAATGCTCGAAGCGTCCGGTGTGGACAAGGATGCGGTGCTGACCTTTGGCAGCATGGAGGAATACGAGCAGTATCTCGCAGATACGGAAACGCTCACATCTGCTGACGAAATGCCTGATGCGGACGATCTCGCAGAAGCCGCGCGCGGCAACGGTCATGAGCTGCACCCGGAGGGCGATGTGCTCGGCGCACTGCACGAGGATTCGCCGCTGCCTGATGCAAAGCTTGATCTGCCTGTGCCCGATATACCGGACATTCCTGATGTTCCCGATCTTCCGACCCCGCCGAGAGGGGCGAGAAGATGAGTCAGAAGCTGACCGTCCCGCATCCCAGAAAGAAAATGGACAAGACAACCCTGATCGTGCTCTGCGTGATCGGGGTTGTCCTATTGATCGGCTGTGTCGTGCTCGGTGCTGCCTTTGACTATGCCCTCGCTGCTGACGGCTCGATCGACGGAAGCAAGATCAGCCCGGCACTGCATTATGTACTGTCTCACCCGAATCTCATCATCGCTTCATTGAGTAAAAAGGGCGGCTATGCGCCGAAAATGCTGTTTGTCGGTGTCTGTGTTATTGGCATCTTCGCCCTTTACAAGTACAGTGAAGAACCGAAACGTCTGCATCGGCGCGGCACCGAGCACGGCTCCGCGAAATGGGCAGATGAAAAGGCAATCCGTGCGCTGGCGAGTAAAGAAAAGCCGTTTCAGATTGCGCTCCGTGATGAAACAGGCAAATATCTCTACGACGACAAGGGTGATTTTGTCTGCGCGTATACGGATTATAACATCGTGCTGGGTCAGCATCTCCTTCTCAGGAGAAAAAGTCTGATAGTGAACAAAGTACTTTTTGGCGAGACCCTTCTTCAAAGCACGGCAATTATCGCTTTCAATGCGGCTGCCGGCAACGATATATTGCTTTGCAAACCTTCCGAATGTGACTGCTTTCAGGTTTGAAACGGTCTGCATTTTGATGTATGCTGCTTTGCCGTTTTCGTTCTGCGATACCGCAACGATCACCTTTGCTTTTTCCGTACCGCGACCACGCTTTTTGCCCCGTGTTGCGGTG
>JAEELE010000060.1 GCA_016288755.1 Oscillospiraceae bacterium | reverse complement strand
TCAGCTCCAGCTGCGTTGCGGGCGAAAGGCTGTTTTCCGGCTCATCCAGCAGATAGAGCCCCTGCTCGATAATATGCGCCGAGAAAAACGCGATCGCGCTTTCGCCGTTGGAGTGCGTCCGGATATTGCTCCGGCTCAGATGCTCTCGGATATACTGCGACCGCGAGCGCCGATTCGCAGCGATATGCTTTTTGAGCGCGTCCAGATCGTCCATCGACTGCATCTGAAACGGCGCGCCGCGCATGGCGCTGTATTCATCCCCGACCGCGTACCGTTCGGCATCGACACTGCGGTTGTGCCGCCGCTGCCGGAACATCTCGTCAAATACATCGTCGCTGGTGAGGATCATTTTCCCGCGCAAGCCCTCATCGTCAAACATCCAGCTGCATTTCCGCAGATAATCGGCAAAAAACGGCGTCTGATTGTAGGGTGAGAGCCGGTCGAGCTCCAGACAGCCCGCGATGGTATTCAGTGCGGTCGATTTGCCGCTGCCGTTTTCGCCATAAAGGATCGTGACTGGCGCAAATTCCAGCTCTGTGCGGTGTTCCCGGGCGATGATCTGAAACGGATAGTACGAATCGCAGACCGTCTCCCGCGGTCGCATGAAAAAGCTCCACTCATCATCGACAGTCGGAAACGAAAACGATTTCAGAAACATCGGCGCACCCCCCTTTGATCGCTGAGATCATTATCCCACAACGGCAGCACGATGTCAACCGGCAGCTGACCCGCTTTCCTCCTTGACACGCGCGGCTGAATTGTAGTATAATAGGGGCAGTGATTTGCACGGAAGGGGGCAGCACATGGCTGCGGATCATCGCGCCGACCGCAGACTCGGCATTCTGTTCATCATCTGCTCTGCGTTCTGCTTCGCGCTGATGAACCTGTTCATCCGTCTCGCCGGAGACGTCCCCACCCTGCAAAAATGCTTTTTCCGCAATTTCGTCGCGATGCTGATTGCCGGCTTCTCGCTCCTGCGCACCCGCACGCCGCTGCGCATCGGCAGGGGCAATCTGCGATATCTGCTTGTGCGTTCGATCTCCGGCGGGCTCGGCATGGTCTGCAATTTCTATGCCGTCGATCACCTCGCGATCTCCGACGCCTCCATGCTCAATAAGCTCTCGCCTTTTTTCGCCATGCTGTTCTCCGCGATTTTGCTGCATGAGCGCGTCAGCCTGCCCGAATGGGCGTCGGTGCTCTGCGCGTTCGGCGGCGCGATGCTGGTCGTCAAGCCGCAGTTCGGGCTGTCCGCGCTGCCGGCGGCTGCGGGCTTTCTCGGCGGACTGGGCGCGGGGCTCGCCTATGCCAATGTGCGGAAGCTCGGCGTGCGCGGCGAAAACAGCATGATCATCGTCGCGTTCTTCTCCGCATTCACGACGCTGATGCTGACGCCCTCTCTGCTGCTGCATTTTCAGCCGATGTCGGCGCAGCAGTGGTGCTTTCTGAGCCTGACGGGGCTGTCGGCGGCAGGCGGACAAATATTCATCACCAAGGCTTATGCAAGGGCGCCCGCGCGGGAGATCTCCGTGTTTGATTTCTCGATCGTGCTCTTTGCGGCAGTGCTCGGCTATCTGTTCCTCGGGCAGCTCCCCGACGGACTCAGCGCGGCGGGCTATATAATCATCATCGGTACGGCGGTGCTGAAATGGCATTTTCTCAGCCGGACGCCAAACAGAAAGGAGTTCCAAATGAAGGGTTATCAGGGCAGCGCTGATTTCATCGCGCTTTGCTTTTCACAGAAGGACAGGGAGACCGCAGAGCAGCTCGCGGAGCGTCTGCAGGCTGCAGGGCTGCGCGTCTGGTGCAATGACCGCGGCTGCAGGCTGACAAAAAAATCGGACAGGGAGCGCTTCTCGCAGTGCCGCACCGCGCTCATTCTCATCTCGGCAAACTGGCTGGAGGACAGGCTCTGCACGGCACAGCTCGCCGCGGCATGTGAGCTGGAGCGGCAGCATGTGCTGCTCTTCCTCGACGGCAGCGACCTGACCGGCAATGAGCTGCTCGTGCCCTATCTGGGGCGCTCGGTGCGCATGCTCGACTACGATGCCGCAGCGCCGGACGAAGCCCTCGCGGAGCTCACCGCGCTCGAATGCATCACTGACTGCAGGGCGGCGCCCGGTGAAGCCGACGACGGAAAAACCGGCGGTCTGTTCGGGATTTTCCGCAAATAAATCCGCACAGCGCTTTCATCCCGAAAACGAAGGGAGTTGCTGCCATGAATCCGTGGTATGCCAAGGCGATCGAGCTGCTGATCGTCGCTGCGCTCGGGGTCTGCGTTCTGATCAGCGTGATGCGGCTGGCTTTCGCAGTGCAGCGCCGCAAGCGGCTCCGCGACCGCATCATTCTGCTGCTGATGAGTGCTTCGCTGCTCACCGCTGCGCTCATGTATTGCGCTTCACACCCGACCTATTACCGCTTCAATGACCGGCTGATCCTGCGTCTGGATATCGACAGTGTGGTGCAGCGCTACGGCAGCTATGACCGCGGTGAGGTCATTCCGGGGGAGCGCGGCAGAATCGGGTATTACATCTACACCGACAACGGACCGATCATGCCCGACCACCTGGACCACTATTACTGGATCTCCTTTGACGAAAACGGCAGGGTCACGGCTGTCACGGACAGCGTACTGCCCGGCGGCTGAGGCGGGGCGCGGAGCCCGCGCTGGCATTTTGGCTCCGCGAAAATGCACTCGGAGGGAAATGCCTGCCCGGGCTCCGGGCTGCCCCGCCCGCGCCTCTACGGAGCGTGGATTGACAGCGGCGCAGCATTCTGCTATACTGTAGGCAGGGTACCCGAAACCGCAAAGGAGGCAAGGACATGGATCAGATCAAAACAGGCGCGCTCATCCGGCAGCTGCGGACAGCGCACGGGCTGACGCAGAAGCAGCTCGCAGAGCAGCTCCATGTGAGCGACAAGGCGGTCTCGAAGTGGGAGACGGGCGGCGGCTGTCCCGATATCTCGCTGCTCAGGCGGCTGGCAGAGCTGCTCGGCACGGAGGTCCATGTGCTTCTCTCCGGTGAGATTCACCCGAACGAAAAGGAGAAGGGCAATATGAATAAGCTGAGATTCTATGTCTGCGCGGGCTGCGGAAATATCCTCACCGCGACCTCGGATGCGGAGATCACCTGCTGCGGCAGAAGGCTCACCGCGCTCCAGCCGCGTGAGGCGGAGCCGCAGGAGCGTCTGTGCGTCGAGGAGGCGGACGGCGACTGGTTCATCACCTCGCACCACCCGATGACCAAGGCGCACCACATCTCGTTTGTCGCCTATCAGAACGACAGCACGCTCATGCTGTTCAAGCAGTATCCCGAGTGGGACCTGCAGGTGACGGTGCCGCACCTCCGCGCAGGAAGGCTGCTGTGGTACTGCGCCGAATGCGGGCTTTGCACGCAGCGCGCGGAGCCGCATTCCGCACAGTGAAAACGGGGCTGATGCCCGCGCTCCCCTACGGAGTGCGGCATCGGTCCTTTTTTGCGTCCCCCTTGATTTCTTCCGGTTCCCGCTTGACACGTCCGATCGGTTTGTGATATAATTCTACTATGGAAGTATGTCGGTTTTCGGGCATTTTCACGGGAACCGACAGTCAGGAGGACAAGATTCAAGTGCGTGCAGCCGATTATGTTTTTCAATATCTGAAGGAATGCGGCGTCGGACATGTGTTTCTGCTGTCCGGCGGCGGCATTATGTATCTTTGCGATGCGCTGGGGCACAGCGGGCTCGAATATGTCTGCTGCCATCACGAGCAGTCCGCGGCGATCGCGGCGCAGGCTTACGGCATGTATGACGACAGCCTCGGCGTCGCCCTCGTGACGACGGGTCCGGGCGGCACCAATGCGCTCACCGGCACCGGCGCGGCTTACATGGATTCGACGCCGGTGCTGTATCTCTCCGGGCAGGTCAAGCGTGCGGATTTCGCTTCGCTGCGCGGTGTGCGGCAGTTCGGTGCACAGGAAAACGACATCGTCTCGATGGCAAAGCCGGTCACGAAATACGCCGTGACCGTGATGCAGCCCGAGGATGTGCCCTATGAGCTCGAAAAATGCGTGTGGCTCGCGACCCACGGCAGAAAGGGTCCGGTCTGGCTGGATATCCCGCTGGATATCCAGTCCGCGGAGATCGACCCGGGATCGCTGCGGCACTATGCTCCCGAGCCGGAGCAGTCGGATGCCGGTGCGGCGGAAGCGGGTGCAGCGGCGGCGGATGCGCTGCTCGCAAAGGCAAAGCGTCCGCTGCTGCTCGCGGGGCACGGCGTCAATGCCGCGCGTGCAAAGGAGACACTGCGCAAATTCGCGGCTCTGACCGGCATTCCGGTGCTTGCCACATGGCGCGTGCTCGATATCATGGGCGCGGACGAGGACGGCTTCTACGGTGCGCCGGGCCTGCAGGCACCGCGCTATTCCAACCTGATCCTCCAGCACTGTGACGCACTCATCGTGCTCGGCAGCCGTCTGGACAATATGATTACCGCGTTCAGCGAGGCGCATTTTGCGCGGCTTGCAGAGACCGTCGTCGTGGATATCGACGAAAACGAAATGCGCAAGCTGCACATGCCGCGCCTGCAGACCGTGCATGCCGACTGCGGCGCATTCCTCTGTGCACTGCTCGGCAGGGCGGAGCAGGAGCCGCTCCCGGCATACACGCGCTGGCTGGAGAAATGCCGGCAGATCAAGGCACGCTTCCCGCTGCTCGCAGAAAAACAGGCGGTCTCGGGCGGCGTCGATCTTTACAGGGTCACACACGCGGTCTCGCAGTATGCAAAGGCATCGGACACGCTTGTGATCTCCTCGACCAGCCGCTGCAACACTGCGGGGCATATCGCCTTTGACCGCAAGCGCGGACAGATCAGCATTTCCTCGATGGGCTTCGGCTCGATGGGCTTTGCGCTGCCCTCTGTCGTCGGTGCGTATTACGCCGGAAACCGGAGCCGCGTCATCATGCTCGAGGGCGACGGCAGCCTGCAGCTCAATATTCAGGAGCTCGAGACGGTCGCTGCAAACCGCATGGATGCCAAGCTGTTCATCTTCAACAATTCCGGCTACGCGGCGATCACCACGATGCAGGACCGTAATTTCGACAGCTTTTACGTCGGCAGCAACGCGCAGAGCGGGCTGTATATGCCCGACCTCGAAAAGCTCGCGGGCGCCTACGGGCTCCCCTACCGCAGGATCGAAAGCGATGCGGAGATCGACGGCGCCGTCCGCTGGGCGATGGAGGAGCAGCCGGGCTGCTGCATCGTGGATATCCGCGGTGCGCTGACCTTTGACGAGATACCCAAGTGCATTTCCCGCATCGACGAAACGACCGGGCAGCGGGTCTCCGCATTCCTCGAGAACCCGTTCCCGTTCCTCAGCGACGCGGAAATGCAGGAAATCGAAACCTTTATGCTTGCAGACTGAGAGGAGGAAGCAGCTATGGCATTATTTGAAAAGCCCCTGTTCACATTCGAGATGGCAAACAACCATCAGGGCAGCGTGGAGCACGGCAAGCGCATCATTCAGGAGATCGCGAAGGTCGCCGCACCCTATAAGGATATCTTCGATTTCGCGTTCAAGTTCCAGTACCGCGATCTGGACACCTTCATCCATCCGGCTTATAAAGACCGCATGGATATCAAGAACATCAAGCGCTTCTCGGACACCCGTCTGTCGCAGGAGCAGTTTCTCGAATTAAAGGCGGAGGTCGAGCGGCAGGGCATGTTCACGATGTGCACCCCGTTCGACGAGGTCTCGGCAAAGCGCATCGGCGAGCAGGGCTACGATATCATCAAGATCGCGAGCTGCTCCTTCACCGACTGGTCGCTGCTCGAAGCCGTCGCGGAGACCGGTCTGCCGGTGATCGCCTCGGGCGCAGGCAGCACGATCGAGGATGTTGACAGCGTGGTCGCGTTCTTCCGCCACAGAAAGCTGCCGTTCTCGCTGATGCACTGTGTCGCGCAGTATCCCACCGCCGACGAATATCAGGAGATGAACCAGCTCACCTTCTATCAGCAGCGCTATCCCGATCTGCGCATCGGCTTCTCGACCCACGAATCGCCGGACAATCTCGAGCCGGTCAAGGTCGCGGTCGCCAAGGGCGCAATGATCTTTGAGAAGCATGTCGGCGTCCCGACCGACACGGTCACGCTGAACGGCTATTCGGCAAATCCGCAGCAGGTCGCGGCATGGCTTGAGGCGGCAAAGCGCACCTTCGTGCTCTGCGGCGTCTCCGGGCGGCGCTGTGAGCCCGCTGCCAAGGAGCTCGCCGACCTGCAGGCACTGCGCAGAGGCGTCTTTGCAAAGCACGACCTGCAGCCGGGGCAGCCGCTCTCGAAGGATGACTACTACCTCGCATTTCCGTGTCAGGCGGGGCAGCTGCTTGCAAACAGCCTCTCCAAATATGTCACGGTCTCGGTCGGCGATGCACCGATCGCGAAGGACGCGGCGATCATGCTCGGTCAGGTGACGCAGCACAACAGCCGCGCCGCCGTCATCGCGATCGTGCGCAAGCTGCTCGCGATGATCGAGAAGAGCCATGTGGTCATTCCCGAGGGCAGCCGCTGCGATATCTCGCACCATTACGGTCTCGACCGCTTTGAGGAGGTCGGGCTCGCGATGATCGAATGCGTCAACCGCGAATACTGCAAGAAAATTCTGATCGTGCTCCCCGGGCAGACCCACCCCGCGCACTATCATATCCAGAAGGAGGAGACCTTCCTCGTTCTCTACGGCAGCCTCGATGTGGTCTGCGACGGCGTCAAGCGCCATGTGACGCGCGGCGAGACCGTTGTCGTCGAGCGCGGCATGAACCACGCATTCTCCTCTGAGGAGGGCTGCGTGTTCGAGGAGATCTCCACCACGCACTTCGGCAATGATTCGTTCTATGCGGACGCCGACAAGTTCGTCAGCCCCAGAAAGACGAAGGTCTATCTGACCGCCGATCTGCTGAAGAATCTGTAATTCACGAGAGGGAAGGAGTCAGGCGGCATGCGCGACCTGCGAACAGTCATCATCACCGGTCCGACGGGGTCGGTCGGGCAGACGCTCTGCCGCCTGCTGCTGCGGCAGGGCATCACCGTCTACGCGGTATGCCGCCCGGACAGCCCGAAGATCCGGCGCTTTCCCGTTCATCCGGCGCTGCACATCGTCCCGTGCGATATCACGTCGCTGCGGACGCTCCCGGCGCTGCTGCCGGGCGTGCGTGCCGATGCCTTCTACCATTTTGCGTGGGCGGGCAACGACGGACCCAACCGCGACAATATGCCGCTCCAGACCGCGAATATCCGATACGCGCTCGATGCCTGCGAGGCAGCACACGCACTGGGCTGTTCGGTGTTTGTCGGGGCGGGCAGTCAGGCGGAATACGGCAGGAGCAATGCCCCGCTGACCCCGCAGACGCCCTGCTTTCCCGAGATCGGCTACGGCATGGCAAAGCTCTGCGCCGGGCAGATGACCCGCAGCGAATGTCACCGGCTCGGGATGGCGCATGTCTGGGCGCGCATTCTCAGCGTCTACGGACCGTTTGAGCAGTCCACCTCCATGACGATCAGCACCATCACAAAGCTGCTGCACGGCGAGATCCCGCAGATGACCCCCGGCGAACAGATCTGGGATTACCTCTATGCGGACGACGCGGCTGAAGCGCTCTTCCGTATGGCAGTCAGCGGGCGCGACGGCGCGGTCTATCCGCTCGGCAGCGGCAGCCCCAAGCCCCTGCGCGAATATATCGCAATGCTGCGCGATGCCGTTGACCCGGCACTGCCGGTCGCCTTCGGTGCGCGGGACTATGCGCCGAACCAGATCATGTATCTTGCAGCGGATATCAGCGCCCTGCAGACCGACACCGGATTCACCCCGCAGGTACCCTTTGCCGAGGGCATCCGCCGAACGGTCGAATGGGTCAGACAAGGAGATGATTTCAGATGAGCCCAAGCGCGCACAAATGCATCGTCTGCGGCGCAGCGCTCGGCGGAAAGCCCGTGCTCAGTATGCCGAATGCCCCCGCCTGTGCGCAGGACCTCCCCGACCGGGAGACGCTCGGCAATGACCGCGGCATCGACCTGAATCTGTATCAGTGCGGCATCTGCGGGCTGATCCAGCTCGACTGTGAGCCCGTGCCGTATTACCGCGACGTCATCCGCGCGGTCGGCTATTCC
>JAEELE010000059.1 GCA_016288755.1 Oscillospiraceae bacterium | reverse complement strand
GCACATTCATCCATAATGGGATTCTTAAGGGGTAGTGACCCTTAAGCGGGGTTTGGGGCGGAGCTCCATTATAAATCCGTCGGAGACACTTTATCTACAGACTGAGAGCCCCTTCCGGGTGAACGGAAGGGGCTTTCATCTGCGGTAAATCTATATTCGGGCAGGAGCGAGGAGTTGTACCGTCAGTTTCGCTTCCTGTGCTGAATCGGATGCGCGCCGGGACTTGGAATCCCGTCATGGGAACGCATTTGTGAAACAGTTACGACTCAGACGGGATCAGCACCGGGTCGTCAATATAGATCGGGTCGTCGATCACGATGGGATCATCGATCACGATGGGATCGTCAATGATGACCGGCGGCGGTGTGACCGGGACGGTCATGAGTGCCTTCTTGACCAGACTCAGGTCGACCGCATTGACCTTGCGGTCATTGTTGTAATCCGCGAGCAGCATCTGCGGGGTGTTGAATTCGAGCTGCGCCGACAGGAATTTCGCGAGCATCACCGCATCGTTGACCGTCATCCAGCCGTCTGCATCGAGGTCACAGGCTGTGCAGCCGTACAGCTCCTCCCTGATCTCCCCGTCGATATCGGAGAGGAAGAAGATGCGGTCCTCATTGTCGATATGCTCCAGATCCCACGGTCTTGCGACGATCAGCGCGAACTGCGTCTTGCCCGCCTTGGTCGCCTGCCAGAGCTCGATCGTGCGCGATGTTTCGCCGGCGACCAGAACCGTCGAGAGCTCGCGCTCATAGTCGATGCGTTTGGATTTCAGCAGCGTGCAGGGCGTGCCGTTCTGCCCGAAGAAGATCTCCGCACCGGTGCTGCGGTTGACCTCCTTGCAGACGACGACCAGATTGTCATGCACGGAAATGGCGCTGTTCTCCTTTTTGTAGGCGGTGAATTCCGCTTCACAGTCGGGCAGCCATGCCAATTCGTCTGTCTCGGCAACGGTGCCGTCATCGGACAGCGCAAAGGAATAGCGGGTCGCATAGTCATCCTGCACGACATCCGTCATGAGCACCCCGTCCGGTCCGGGTTGTTCCAAATAGCTTCTCCGGCTTTCCTGCAGTTCGACATAGAATTCGCCGACATGCTCCGGCATGAACGCGATGACCTCATAGGCGGGCAGGTTTTTGAACGCCTCCTCGCCGTACATTTCCACGCCGCGCTGATAATCCTCGTATGCCTTATATTTCTCCCAGTATTCCTTGCTGCCGTCGTTTTCGCCGGGGTCCTCGGGAATCTCATAGGTGAAGACCGTGTCACAGAACTCCCAGTAGCTCTCGCAGTCGATCAGCGTGCCGTAGACGAGATCGTCGCTGCCCAGCGGCTTGCGCACTCTTGTGCGGTCATGCGTCTCGACATCGGAATAATCGCCCGCCGCGAGCCTGCGCACCACGCAGACGGTGTAGTCCGCGACATGGGTCGCGCCGTAGCTGTTGAGAAAGTCGATCGCTTCGATGCGGCTCGTCGGCACCCAGTCGGGCTTTGCCGGCTCCGGCTCCATCGCGGCGGCGGGGAACACGGAAACCGCAGAGATCGCTGTCACACAGGACAGCAGGGCAGACAGCAGTTGATGTATTTTCATGTTGCACCATCCTTTCGTCAGTCGGCGGGCGATTCAAGTGCCCTTGCTTTCATTATAGCACAAACCGCCAAAAAGTGCAATGGGTCAGCACATAATTTGATACCGTTTCGCTTGAATGCAGACTGGTCCTGCCAATTCTGTCCGTGCGGGTCGGGCATTCTCGCCGTTTTGATTATACGATCGGTATATTAAATCTGCAGGAATTTCAGACAGTAAAATAAAATACGTTCCGTTTTTGGCGTTATTCACAAAGAATGCGAAAATCCCGTCTGAACGCTTGCTTTTTGCCCCGTTTTGTGCTATAATACAAAATTGAACAGCACTGTTTTTGGAAAGGATATGATAACAATGGGTAAAGATTACGCCGGGAAAGACGGCAAACCGTTTGAAATTCCGCGCCCGGTATTTCCGAAGCGCGCAGTCGTCACGGGCGGTATGCCCTACGGCAACAAGGAGCTGCATTTCGGGCATGTCGGCGGCATGCTCGTGTTCGCCGATACCTACGCGCGCTTCCTGCGCGACCGCATCGGCAGCGAAAACGTGATCTTCGTCTCGGGCACCGACTGCTACGGCTCGCCGATCGCCGAGGGCTGGCGCAAAAAGGTCGAGGCTGGCGAATTCGAGGGCTCGCTCGAGGATTTTGTCCGCCGCAACCACGAAAAGCAGAAGGCGACCCTCGCCGCATACGGCATCGCACCGAACCTCTTCGGCGCCTCGGGGCTCGGGCGCACCAAGGAGATCCACGCGGAATATACGCTGGAATTTCTGCAGTCGCTCTATGACAAGGGGCAGCTCGAGCGCATCTCCACGATGCAGTTCTTCGACGAAAAGGCAGGCGTCTTCCTCAACGGGCGGCAGGTCACCGGCAAATGTCCGGTCGACGGCTGCAAGTCCGAGAAGGGCTATGCCGACGAATGTGACCTCGGGCATCAGTATATGCCCGAAAACCTGATCGACCCGGTTTCGGCGCTGACCGGCGAGAAGCCGACCATGAAGCCCGTCACCAACTGGTACTTCAAGCTCCGCGATTACGAGGGGCTGATGAAAAACTGGGTCGGCATGATGCAGAAGGACAAGAAAATCCGCCCGGTCGTCTGGAAGACCATCTCGGAATTCCTGAATCCGCCGGTCATCTATATCAAGCGCGAATTCGAGGCGCAGTATTTTGCGCTCCGCGATTCGATGCCGAAGCACGAATATCTCGAGGAGCCGAAAAAGCCCTCGTTCACGGTTCAGTTTGAGACGCTGCCGCAGTGCGACGAAGCCTGCCGCATCCTCACGCAGAACGGCATCCGCTACCGCACCGGCAAGACGCTCGTGCCCTTCCGCCTCACCGGCAATATCGAGTGGGGCGTGCCCGCACCCGTGCTGGAGGGTGCCGAGGGTCTGACCGTGTGGGTCTGGCCCGAATCGCTCTGGGCGCCGATCTCGTTCACGCAGGCGTATCTCGAGCAGACCGGCAGACCGCGCGCGGAGTGGAAGGATTACTGGTGCAGCAAGGACGCCCAGGTCTACCAGTTCATCGGGCAGGACAATATCTATTTCTACGGCATCGCGGAGCCTGCCATGTGGATGGCGCAGCAGGCTTCTGCCGAAAAGACCTGCGACCCGCCCGAGGGCGAGCTGCAGATGCCGACCATCGTCGCGAATTACCACATTCTCTTCCTCGACAAGAAGGCGTCAAGCTCCGGCGCGGTCAAGCCGCCGATGGCAGACGATCTGCTGAATTACTACACCCCCGAGCAGCTGCGTATGCACTGGCTCGAGCTCGGGCTCGGGCAGCAGTCAGTCAGCTTTATGCCCAAGCCCTTCAATCAGGCATTGCTCGACGAGGAGGCAAAGGCGAAGGAAGCCGGCACCGGCGAGAAATTCCCCGACCCGGTCGTCAAGAATGCGCTGCTGACCAATGTCTACAACCGCATCATCCGCACGGCGTTCTACACGGCGCAGAAGCTCTATGACGGCATTCTGCCCGCAGCCGCGCCCGAGGAGGCTGTGCTGGCGGACGCGAAGAAGGCGGTGCTGGAATATGAGCGGCACATGGCAAAATTTGCGTTCCATCAGTGCACCTATGTGCTCGACGGCTATATCCGCAGCGCGAGCAAATATATGAGCCGCGTGCTGAAAGCCGACACTGAGGCGAGTGATGAAACCTCACAGGCGCTCGCAAACATCTTCCACATGATCCGCACGGCTGCGGTGCTGCTGCATCCGATGGCGCCCTTCGGGACGGAAAAGGTCCGCGAATATCTGCAGGTCGATGAGAGGATCTGGTCTTGGGACCATATTTTCGAGCCGCTCACGGCATTCACCGGCGAAAACCACAAGCTGAAATTCCTTCCGCCGCGCACGGATTTCTTCACGCGGCATGAGTCGCAGTTTGAGCAGTCTGAGGCGTAAAAAAGGGAGCCGGGCTCCCGAAAAAGAGAGCCCGGCTTTATCAATCAGTTTTGCTTTTTGCAGTGTTGACGGATGCGATCAGCATCCTGCGAATGGAGCCGGCATGCTGCAGAAGCGGCTGAACGGCAGATTCTTCTGCCAGACCCGCCCGCATGAACAGCTCAAGCCAGTATTCCGTTTCAAAGCATTCCTTCAGCGCGATCTGCAGCTTTGAAATGAAATCCGCTCTGCTTTGGGCATAATTTGCCTCGCGGATATTTGCGCCGATCGAAGCACCGGACCGCTCCAGTTGATTTCTCAACGAAAAATGCCCTTCTATCGAGTCGCATAATTCCAGCACAGCGACTGCAAAATCCATTGATTGATCAATGAGTTTGTTCTCAGACATTGTACACACCCTTGTTCTTATATGTTCTCTCGTGTTTTAATGAAATCATTTGCTTCGCAAATGGTGAAATTGCTTCGCAATGAAATCTGCTCACAAGTTCGCAGATGAAATGAAATCCGCCGATTCACCGCCGAAGGCGATTTCACTCCGCAGGAATTTCACTGCGCGCCAGCGCAATTTCTCCCGCCAAAAGGCGGATTTAATTGAAAAAACACGCCGAAGCGTGTTTTTTCAATACGCCCGGTGCGATTCGAACGCATGACCTTCAGAGTCGGAGTCTGACACTCTATCCAGCTGAGCTACGGGCGCGTCTATGAGGTACATCAAACGTGTACCCTCCTATTATACCAGATTCCTTGCATTTTTGCAAGCCCTTTTCCGATATTTTTTCAGATATAACGGGCGCGGTGTAATTCACTGTGCCGACAGAAAGGAGTGCATACCCATGATCAGCACGATTCCAAAGAAATATGCGATCTATGTTGTCGTGAGCTGCACCGGAACCAGCGTCGCACGCGCGATTCGCATTGTCACCAAAATGCCCTATTCCCACGCATCCCTCGCCGCAGATTCTTCCCTGCGCGAGCTCTACAGCTTTGCCCGGAGCTATACGCCCGTTCCGCTCCCCGCTACCTTCAATCCCGAATACATCGGGGAGGGCACACTCGGAAAATTCAGTGTCATCCCCTGTGAGATTTACGAAATCCCCGTCACAGAGGAGCAATATCAGACCTTTTTGCAGCTGATCGACCATTTTCATGCCTGCCGCAAGCAGTATTCCTACAGCCTGATCGGGCTGCTGCGCGTGAAAATGCAGATCGAAAAGGAGCTCTCGCGCAAATTCGTCTGTTCGCAGTTTGTCGCCTATGTGCTCCGTGAGTGCGGCGTGAAGCTCGAAAAGCCGGCATGCCTCTATTCCCCGGAGGATCTGCGCTATCTGCCGCAGGCGAGGCTGCTCTACCGCGGCGAGCTCAACCGCTACTATCAGGACGTCAACGATTACTTCGCGGCGCCCGCGATCCACTCCGCGGTCTGATCTGCTGCACGGACAGACAGATTCCGCAGGCGCAGCAGCCAGAACGCCGTGCAGGGCGGGAAGCCGTCAGCATCGGGCGAACCGCCTGCAAGCGGCATCGAAAGCTGCCATTCACCGCCGCCGAAACAGAACTCATAGCTGCCGGACTGCTCTGTGTCCGGCAGCTTTTTTGTGACCTGTGCAAGAACAGGTGTTCCGCCGTAGAGCGTCTGACGGGTCTTCTGCGCGGTGCGGAGCATGCCGCAGGCAAAGCCGACCGCAATCAGGTAGCCGATCACGGCGCAGAGAATCGCTCGTTTCATGTCTCTTCGCATTCTGACATTCCTCCCTTGAATGATGTAAAACCGCGTATCCGCGTCAGTTTTCCTGTGCGAGCCTGCGAATCGTTTCCGCGATCGCGCGTCCGGTCAGCGTTCCGGCATACTGCGCCTCCTCGAGCGAATTGCCCTGCGACCCGACCTCGATCAGCAGACTGCCGGTCGTCAGATTCTGATTGTATTTGCGGTAATCGAACAGAATCGGGCGGGTCAATCCTGGGAACATTTGTTCTGCTGTCTGCTGCAGCTGACATGCCAGATGAAAGTTTTCGCGGTAATTCGGCATGTTCATGTCGCCCTTGTCGCAGCCGGAGATAATCATGATCTGTGCGCTCTGTTTTCCCTCAACCTGTACGACCGGCGCGATCACGCTGGAGCCCGAGCAGATCGCGTCGCGGTGGATATCGAGCACGATGCAGATGCCAGGATTCTCCGCGAGAATCGACTTGATCGTGACGGCGCTGCGGCTGTAGCTGCCGTTCCACTGCGGATAATCGTGGATCTCGCCCGCATGAATGACGCCGATGCCCGCAGCCTCGAGTTCACGCGTGATCGCGTCGCCGACCGAAACCATGTTCTTGTCCGGCTCCGTCGTGCGGAAATTGAACCCCGCCGGATAGCTGTCCGCTTCGCCGTCCATGTAGCTCTCGGTCGTGTGCGTGTGATAGATCAGCACCGTCGGGCTGCCGTCGAGCCTGAGATCGAGCGTTGGCAGCTTTCGGCTTTCCTCGAGCAGATCGGCATTGCTCCAGAAGGTGCTGTTGCGCACCTGACCGCCGCCGTCCAGCCGGAAAAACATCAACCCGGGCAGATTCTGATACTGCTTTCGGACAATGCTGCCGCCGTCTGATGCATGTGAATTCCGGTAGGGCAGGCTGCTCCACATCGCACGCGACCCGTCGGATTCCCAAGTATCTGCGCTGTTTTCGGGTACAGCCGCCATTGCAGGCTCCACCCGGTAGACGGTTTCTGTCTGCGCGGGCGCACTGTCGCGGACGGTCTCAGCAGTCAGGCACGAATCCGCTTTTCCGATCTCGATTTGCTGCAGCCGCGGGATCACGGTTTCGAGCATCACGCTGAATGCGATCGCCGCAGCGATTCCCGAGGCTCCGCACCGAATGATTGCTTTGTTCATAGCATTCCCTCCTGAATTCAGAATATGTATGCGCGCAAAAAAATATGTGCTGTCGGACATGCGGCATCACATATTCTGCACCGGAGGGATGCGTATGAAAAATCAAGTGTCTGTGCGAAATTTTCTGCGGCTGCTGCTGATCGACGCGATCGTACTTGCATTGCTGCGCCTGATCGTGACACTCTGCGGCTGTCAGCCAAACGCCGAGCCGGCAGTGCAGAACGCTGAAGAGGTTTCCCTCCCGGTGCTGATGTACCACAGCATCCGGCGCGGTCCGCAGACGGACTATGCCGTCACACCGGATACGCTGGAGGACGACCTGCGCTATATTCAGCAGCTCGGGTGGGAGACTGTTTCACCGGAGCAGCTTGTCAATTTCGTGTTTTACGGTGTCCCGCTGCCTGAGAAGCCGGTTCTGCTGACCTTCGACGACGGTTTTTATAATAATCTTGTGTATGCGCTCCCGCTGCTGGAGCAATTTGATATGTGCGCAAACGTGAATGTGGTCGGGGAATTCAGCCGCGAGTTGGCTGAAAACGACGCGCATACTGCCGCATATTCCTACCTGACAGCAGCGGATCTCCGCGAGCTGTCCGCCTCGGGGCGAATCACGATCGGCAACCACACCGACATGATGCATCACATCTCCGAGCGAATGGGCTGCCGCATCATGCAAAGCGAGCCGGAGGAGCAGTATCAGGCAGTGCTGCGCAGTGATATCACGGCACTGCAGCGCTTTCTCTATCAGGAAACCGGGCGTGTACCGTTCGTCTTTGCCTATCCATACGGCTTTGACTGTCCCGAGAGTGAGACAGTGCTGCACGAGCTCGGGTTTCTTGTGACGCTGTCCTGCCGCGAAAAAGTGAACAGGCTCACACATGATGCGGAATGTCTGTACGGACTGGGGCGCTACAACCGCTCCGGGCTTGAATCGACCGAGTCGTATTTTTCTCACATTCTCAGCGATTTTCCCGCCGAGGCTTGACTTTCGGGCAGGTTCGTGCTATACTGAGAATGTTCCACGTGGAACATGGCGTTTTTCCGCGAAGTATGTTCCACGTGGAACAAAAGGGTCAATAATTGTTCCGTGCGGAGCAATCGAAAAGGAGGAAGACGATGAAACGTGTATTTCTGATCGTTCTGGACAGCTGCGGCTGCGGCGAAATGCCCGATGCAGAAAGCTACGGCGACGCAGGAAGCAATACGCTGCGCGCCTGCTGGCGATCCGGGAAGCTGCATGTGCCGAATATGCAGCACATGGGACTGTTCAATATCGAAGGTATCGGCTGCGGCGAGCCCGTTGAAGCGCCGACCGCTGCTTACGGAAAATGTGCAGAGCGCTCCAAGGGCAAGGATACCACGACCGGGCACTGGGAAATTGCCGGTCTGATCTCGAAAACGCCGATGAACACCTACCCGAACGGCTTTCCAAAGGAGGTTCTGGAGCGCCTGCGCGCTGCGACCGGTCGCGAGATCCTCTGCAATCAACCGTATTCCGGTACAGAGGTCATTCGCGACTACGGGCAGGAGCACATGAAAACCGGTGCGCTGATCGTCTACACCTCGGCGGACAGTGTTCTGCAAATCGCCGCGCACGAGGATGTCATTCCGGTAGAGGAGCTTTACGACATCTGCAAGAAGGCGCGCGAGATCATGCAGGGCGAATTTGCAGTCGGGCGAATCATCGCAAGACCGTTCATCGGCGAATATCCCGATTTTCAAAGAACGCCGAACCGTCACGACTACTCCGTCAGTCCGTTTGCGCCAACCTTGCTCGACCGAATCTGTGAAGCGGGGCAGACGGTCATTTCCGTCGGAAAAATCGCGGATATCTTCAACGGACAGGGCATTTCCGAGGGGAATCGCACGAAATCGAACAATGACGGCATGGGCAAAACGATCGCTATTGCGGCTACGCGCGATTTTTCCGGGCTCTGCTTTGTCAATCTCGTCGAATTTGACAGCAGCTACGGGCACCGCAACGATGTTCCGGGCTATACCACCGCGCTGAACACATTCGACGCACAGCTCGGGGCGCTGCTGCCGCAGCTTCGCGACGACGATCTGCTGATTCTGACTGCCGACCACGGATGCGATCCCTCCACTCCGAGCACCGACCACTCGCGCGAATATATCCCGGTTCTGGTCTGGGGCAAACAGATCAAACCCGTGAATCTCGGGTGCAGAAGCGGCTTTTCGGATATCGGGCAAACGGTCGCGCAAGCACTCGGTGTTGACGCGAAAACGCTCGCAGGCACGTCGTTTTTCAACGAAATCACGCAATAAAACAAGCCGGACAGTTCTGCTGTCCGGCTTCGATTATTATGTCAGAAAACGCTTCAGAAGGTCGATATTCCGCGCAAGATCAACCGCGAGCACGTCAGAGCCGTCTGCCCTCTGCTCAATATCGTAGGTCCCGTCCGTTGGAATACTCCCGGCTGCACACTGCCATACGTGCAGCTGCAGCGGCTTGGTCAGCGACCAGCCATAAAACTTTGCCGCACTGACCGTCGTCGTAATTTCGCCTGCGATATCGCTGCGGAATGCAAGTGCCTCCTGAATTCCCGGCGGATTCATCGCCTTCAAAACCGCTGTGATCGCGTCGGATTCCTCGCTCATATACGAAAATTCCTCGATAAGACCGCTCTCTCCGCGTTTTGGAGAACGAATTCTGCATATTTCTGCGATTTTCCCGCGACCGGCAGCAGAAAGCGTAAACATTCCGTCGATGTGCAGCTCCAGATTGACCGAAATCGCCTTGCACAACAGGGCTTCTCCGCCTGAGCGAAAGGCATCTGAGAGCGAACCGACCGTGTTGTCCGGGATGCTGACATATAGCTCCGGGTGGATCATGTTGACAAAATATCGCTTCTGCTTGCTGTTCAATGTCAGAATCGCGAGCCAGTCGGGCGCGTCGTTGGTCTCGTTCATCCCGATCAGCAGGTAGTTTTCGCCGTCTTCGAGCGCATCGCCGTCCATGCCGGCGACTGCGTCAAGCCGATGCATTCTGCTGTAGGTCGACAGCGAAAACACGGAATACCCGCCAAATGCAAGCAGAATCGCACATAGGAGCACCGCGCAGGCGCACCAGACAGGATGAAACCGTCTCTGCGCGGGCATTTTTTTCTTTACGCGCTCCTGCTGCGGCGGAAGCCGCTTCGGCATCTGTTTCTCGCCCGCACGCGGCGCCTGTCCGGTCATCGACGCGCGGTGAAGTGCCCTGTGCGGCGGCTCTCCCCGGGACAGACGCGGATTCTTGTTGTTTTGCTTCTCCATTTTCAATCCTTTCCCTGAATGTTCCACGTGGAACATTCAAAGCGGTTTCCGTTTGATTTTCGCGAATCTGCGTGGATAACTGAACGGCGTCAGATCCGGTTTATCAATCAGAACGAGATTTTTCTCCTCTCCCTCGATCTCATAATGCACAAAATCAGGCTTTGAGCCGCCAAGAAGCGGGGAAACACGCTCGATCGCCTCCCGCTCCTCGTCAAAATTCCTGCCCTTCAGCGCCAGAAAGAGCCCTTTCCGCTTGACAAACGGCAGCGAAAGCTCCAGAAGCATGCTCCCGGACGCCATCGCGCGAGAGGTAACAATATCGAACGACTCCCTGACAGGCAGCAGTCGTGAATACTCCTCAGCGCGGGTGGAAACCGGCGTACAGTTGAGCCCCAATTCAAAGACGACCTCCTGACAAAAGCGAATCTTATTGATTTCACTGTCCAGCAGCGTCACTTCATATTCCGGGTTCAGAATCGCAAGCGGAATCCCGGGAATCCCGCCGCCTGTCCCGATGTCAAGCAGCCTTCCGAACTGCGGCATATACAACGAAATGTACGCAGAATCGAGAAAATGACGCACCCAAATCTCCCGCTGCTCGCGAATCGCAGTGATATTCTGATGCCGTTTTTCATCGACCATCATGTCCGCATATCGGCAAAACTTCCGGTATTGATCCTCAGTGAGCGGGATTTCGTACTTGCGAAACAGCTCCTCGCACTCTGAAAAGGACGGATTTTCAGCCATTTGCGCCACCTGCCTTCAGCCATGTAATGATAATCGCGATATCCGCGGGCGAGATTCCGGAAATCCGCGCAGCCTGCTCCAGATTTTCGGGTTTCGCTTTTGTCAGCTTCTCGACCGCCTCGGACGAGAGCCCATGAATCCTGTGATAATCGACCGTCTCAGGCAGCCGGATCCGGCTCAGCTGCTGATAATGCGCGTTTTGCTGATTCTGACGGGAAATGTACTGCTCGTATTTGATCTGCAGCGTGATCTCCTCCGCGATATCGGGGTCGGAATCCGGCGAAACTGCACCAAGCTGTACCAGATGCTCCCAACCGATCTGCGGTCGGCGCAGCAGGCTGTCGGCATGGACAGGCTGAGAAATCGGAGCAGTACCGGCGGATTCGAGCACAGCATTGACCGCTTCGCACGGACGTATGACAGTGCGGCGAATCTGATCGGTGCCCTGCGCGATTTCCTCGGTTTTACGGGAAAAATCAGCCCACCGCCCATCACGGATCAGCCGGTATTTCCGACCGATCGGCGTCAGACGCGCATCAGCGTTGGAATGCCGCAGCGACAGACGGTATTCGCTGCGAGCGGTCATCATGCGATAGGGGTCATCCGTGCCCTTCGTGACGAGATCGTCGATCAGCGTGCCGATATAGGAGCTCGCGCGGGAGAGCTCAAGCGGTTCTTCGCCGAGAACATAAGCAGATGCGTTGATTCCGGCGATCAGACCCTGAGCGGCTGCCTCCTCGTAGCCGGATGTGCCGTTGAACTGCCCGGCGGAATAAAGCCCCGCGATATTGCGAAAACCGAGCGAGTGCCGCAGACAGATCGGGTTGATGCAGTCGTATTCGATCGCGTATGCCGGGCGCATGATCTCGATGCGCGCAAAGCCACTGACCGTGCGCAGCATTTCGAGCTGAACATGCTCGGGCAGCGACGTGCTGAACCCGCCGAGATACATCTCATCAGTGAATCTTCCCGTCGGCTCGACAAAAATCTGATGGCGCTCACGCTCCTGAAACCGCACGACCTTGTCCTCGATAGACGGACAGTAGCGCGGCCCGACGCCGTGGATCAATCCGCCGTAGAGCGGCGATTCACCGAGATTGCTGCGAATGACCGCATGGGTCTCGCTGTTGGTCTGCGCAATGTAGCAAACCGCGTCGTTTCGGACAAAACCGCGCGGATTGGTGAACGAAAATGAAACCGAATCTACGTCTCCGTGCTGCGGGGTCAACTGGGAATAGTCGATGCTTCTGCTGTGCACGCGGCACGGCGTACCGGTCTTGAAACGCCGAAGCTGTACACCGTGGACGGACAGCGCCTCTGACAGAAGCCGGGCAGGTAAACAGGAATCCGGGCCGCTTTCCCGCGAGCGCTTTCCGATATAGACCCGACCGTTCAGGAAGGTTCCGGCGCAGATCACTGCGGCGCGGCAGTCATATTTCCCGCCGAATGCGTCGACGACCCCGCAGACCGCGCCGTTGTCATCGAGCAAAATATCAGCAATCTCCGCCTGTATCACAAAGAGATTCTCGGTTTTCTCGCAGAGCGACTTCATGTAGCGGTGGTATTCCTGCCGATCCTCCTGCGCGCGGGGGCTGTGCACGGACGCGCCCTTGCTCTGATTCAGCATCCGCATCTGCATGCAGCAGGCGTCCGCGGCGATGCCCATGACGCCGCCGAGCGCGTCGATCTCACGGACGAGATGCCCCTTCGCACTGCCGCCGATCGCCGGATTGCACGGCATATTGCCGATCTGATCGAGCGAGATCGTGAACAGCGCAGTTTTACAGCCGCGGCGCGCCGAAGCGACTGCCGCTTCGATACCGGCATGTCCGGCGCCGATGACCGCGACGTCAAATTTTCCGAGTGTTTCCATAGCTCCTCCGATGTTCCACGTGGAACATTTTCTGTCTGTTCCCGTCATTTGCCGACGCAAAAGCGCGTAAATACGCCGTTTATCACATTCTCCGACACCTGCTCGCCGTCGATCTCCCGCAGCGCATTCGCCGCAGATTCGAGCGTGAACAGCAGCAGATCGAGCGGCGAATCGCTTTGCAGCAAGCCGAGCGCGTCGGTGAGCGACTGCGATGCACGCCGGATCAGCGCTGCCTGCCGCTCGTTCATGATGCAAGGCGTGTCGGTGCGCGAAGCCGTGCCAAAGAGCTCCCGCAGTGCTACGGCAACCACATCGAACGAAGGTTCTGATTTAGCGGCAATCTGCAAGCATTTATGCGGGAGTGCGGGCGGCTGCGCGTCGGTCAGGTCGGTTTTGTTCCACAGCACAAGCACCGGCTGTCCGGTCAGACTGCCGAGCAGCTCGCGGTCCTGCGCAGTCACGCCGACTGCCGCGTCAATCACATAGAGCACGAGATCAGCGTTTTCCGCCTCGTGCATCGCCTGCCCGACACCGATCTCCTCGATCACGTCGCCGCTCTGACGGATGCCCGCGGTATCAGACAAAACCAACGTAAATTCGTCGATTTTCACCTGTTCACGGACAATATCACGCGTCGTGCCCGGAATCTCCGTCACGATGCTGCGCTGCTCGCCGCAGAGCCAGTTCATCACGGATGATTTGCCCGCATTCGGCAGCCCGAGCAGTGCGGTGCGGATGCCCGCGCGCAGCATTCTGCCGCTGTCGTAGCTTTTCTCGAGCGCCTGAAGCCGGCTTTGCAGCGCTTCGATTTTTGCAGTCAATGCGTAAGTTTCGAGCTCCGGCGGAAATTCCTCTGCGTCGTCGAGCCAGTAGGCAAGCGCGGACATAATCGCGACCAGCGCGTCAGAGATCTGCTTCATTTCGGTGCCGAGCCGCCCCTCTCGTGCGAGGTTTGCCTGCCGCAGCGACTGCGCCCCCTCCGCCTCGATCACATCCATGACCGCCTCTGCCTGTGTCAGCGAAATTTTGCCGTTGAAGAACGCGCGCTTGGTGAACTCCCCCGGACCCGCCGGAACGGCGCCGTTCTGCAGGACGATCCGCAGAATCTGCCGGGTGACATAGAGCCCGCCGTGACAGGTGATCTCGGCGGTGTCCTCGCCGGTGAAGCTGTGCGGCGCGCGGAAGACCGTCACGATCACGTCGTCGAGCCGGGTGCCGTTTTCGCTGACATAGCCGTAGGCGCAGCGATAGCCGCCGAGCGCGGTGACCGGTTTCCCGTCTGCACGCTGCACGGTGCGGTCAGCAATTTCGATCGCGCGGTCGCCGGAAATGCGGATCATCGCGATGCCGCCCGGCGCATTCGGTGTCGAGATTGCAGCAACAGTTTCCATACGCGGTACCCCCAAGAAAAAGAGGGCGACTCCACAGCCGCCCTCACACCGTCAGATATCAATTTTGCCGTAGACGCCTGCGTTGATGGCATCCTCGGGCTTCGGCTTTCTGTAGTCCTTCTCGAAGCTGGTCGAGAGGTCGAGCTTTCTCGGGCCCTCGCCGCTCGGACGGCGGTCACGTCCGCCTCTGCCGCCTCTCCCGCCGCCTCTGCGGTCGGAACGGTCGCGTCCGCCCCTGCCGCCGCGCTCGGAACGGTCGCGGAAGGGCTTGGAGCCTGCACGGACGGGCTTGTCGGTCTTTGGTGCGCCCTCAAGCGAGATGATGACCTTGCGGTAGGGCTCCTCGCCGGTCGAGTAGGAGGTCACGCCCTCGATCTCAGTGACGGTCGAGTGAATGATGCGGCGCTCGTAGGGGTTCATCGGCTCAAGTGCGACTGCCTTGCCGGAGCGCAGGACATTGCGGCTGATGCGCTGTGCGAGCTCCTGCAGTGCCTTGCGGCGCTTGTCGCGGTAGCCGCTCGCATCGAGTGTCACGCGGATGTACTCGCGGTCGCCGCGGTTGGCGACCATCGAGGTCAGATACTGCAGTGCGTCGAGCGTATCGCCGCGTCTGCCGATCAGTGCGCCGGCGCTGTCGCCGAGCAGCGTGATCTCGATGCCGTTGCCGAGGGTGCCCTCCGCGGTCGAGCCGGGTGCAAATTCGGCAAGCACCTTGTTGAGATACTCCAGTGCAAGCTGCATCTTTTCGAGGGCGACTGCCTGATCGAACTCGGCAGGCGCGTCCTCCTCATCGGCGATCTCCTCTGCCGGTGCTTCTGTGACCGGCTCGCTGCCGGCTGCGGTCTCTTCGATCTCGGCTGACTCAGCGGGCTCCTCCGCGGCGGGTGCAGGCTCATAGCTTGCCTCCACGCGGTATTCCGTCGACTTGCTGAACACGCTCAGAAGCCCGCGCTTGGGCTCCTCAAGCACGCGGAAGCTGATCTCGGAAAGCGGTGCGCCGAAGGCATCAGCAGCCTTCTGCTTCGCTTCTTCCAGCGTTGCAGCGGTGAAAATCTCTGTCATCAGTTTCAATCTCCCTTCATGTATCGTCGCCGCATACTGCGGTTTTATGCATCCTGATCTTCGTCTCCGGGGATCGGGTCGCCGTATTTTTCGGCAACACGTCTGCGGGCTGCTTCGATCAGCTTGCGTTCATATTCACTGCGCTCCCTGCGGGACATGCCGTCGTCCCCGTCGGAATAGCTGGTGCGGTTGCCGTCGCGGCGGATCGTGCCGTTCTGCTCCGCCTGCATCTGCGCAGACTGCTCCATCATGCGCTGCATCCATGTCGGACCCTTTGCGATCTGCTTTGCCTTTTCCTTCTCGTTGATCTTCTGCAGGCGCTCGCCGCTGAGATACTTATAAAGCAGCAGCGTGACCGCGAGGCTGAGGATCGAGTTGCACATCCAGTAGAAGGACAGACCTGCCGGAACGGACATACCGATCCAGATGGTCATGAGCGGGGACAGATAGAGCATCATGTTCATTGCGCCGGTCATCTGCTGACCGCCCGGATTCATCGCCTTGTTGTGGCGCTGGGTGATCAGGGTCAGCGCGAGGTTTGCGACCGCGGAGAGGATCGGTAGCAGCACGAGCATGAGTGCCGTGAAGCTCCACCCGCCGTCCGGGTGCATAGAGGGAACGCCCGCGAGATCGAAGCCGAGGAAATTGTTCTTGAAGTCTGCGATCTGGTCGGTGAAGCCCTCCAGCGTGGAAAAGATCTCGGGATTGGATTTGCCGTATTTGAGCAGCATCAGCTCCGGTCTGGCAGCGACCGTGCGCTCTGCCTTCTCAATGCCCTGATTGTTCATGAAGTCAATCAAGAGCGTTTTTGCCTTTTCGAGCGTATCTGAAGAAATGCGGAGGATGTAGGTCAGCGGCTGCATGACCACGCGGTAGACCGGGAAAATGATGAACAGCGTGATCAGATTGGTCAGGCAGCCCGAGCTCGGGTTGATGCCCTCCTCGTTATAGAGCTTCTGCTGCTCCTCCTGCTGGCGCGTCGGGTTATTCGGGAATGCCTTTTTGATCTTGGCGAGCCGGTCGCCGATCAGACCCATGCGCGCCGAATTGACCTGTGTTTTATAGGTGCCGGGCAGGGTCAGAATCTTGATGACGATGGTAAACAGCAGGATCGAGATGCCGTAGCTGTGCACGACCTGATAGATCATGCGCATGATCCAGCCAAACGGGATCGCAATTAGGTTGAACAATCTGAATTTCCTCCGTTCGTCGATTGGGAATCCCCGATGGGTCGCCCGTGCCGGTAGCGGTCGTGCGGGACGAGCGTGAGCCCGAGCCTGTCTGCGAGCAGCTGTGCCGGAAAGAGCGGGTCGGGCTGATGGATCCGATGCCGCCCGAGCGGATCAAATTTCAGCGGAACGGGGTCCCATCCCCCTTCTGAGAAGGGGTTGCACCGCAGGATCCGGAGCGTGCCGAGCCATGTGCCGCGGATCGGCCCGAAGCGTTCGATCGCGCCGAGCATATAATGCGAGCAGCTCGGGCGATAGCGGCAGACTGCCGGAAAATGCGGAGATATGTGCTTTTGATAAAACCGGATGCCAGCCTTCAGCATGATATCATGCCTTTTTCGCGGCACTGCCGGTCTTCTGCGGGCGTGCGTCTCTGCCGCCGGTGATCTCGCCGCGCCCGACCGCCTCGAGGTGGCGTCTGCCCTTTTCGCAGAGCGCCTTCCGGAGCACCGTCGATTTCTGCGCAGGGAGCGAGCTCCGCGCGACGATGACAAGGTCAAGCCCGACCGGGAGCAGCGGCTCTGCCTCGGTATAGGCAGCGCGGATGATCCGCTTGGCACGGTTGCGCATGACGGCATTGCCGACCTTTTTTCCCGCCGTGATGCCGAGCCGGTTATAGGGCAGGGAATTGGGGACCGCATAGAGCAGTGCCGCGCCGAGCGAACAGAAGGCGCCCTTGCGGTAGAGCCGCTGAAAATCGGCATTCCGGTTCAGCGTCAGCGTAAACAGCATGTCCTTGCCCTCCCTAATAGAAAAGGACCACAAAGCAGCGCATTGTGGTCCTTCACTGGCGTTAGATCAGTAGGTCAGTCTTGCGCGGCCCTTTGCGCGGCGCCGAGCCAGAACCTTGCGCCCGTTGGTGCTAGCCATGCGCTTGCGGAAGCCGTGCTCCTTCTTGCGGTGCAGCTTCTTGGGCTGATATGTTCTCTTCACGGTATGTCACTCCTTTTCTCTCTGAACGTATAGAAATCTGCTGCGGGCATATTCCGCCTGCGGCAGATATACTCCTGCAAGGTTAGATTATACAGGATTTTTCGCGAATTGTCAAGCCTGTATTTTCACATTTGTACAGTATTACCTAGATTATCATGCGGCAATGCGAAGGATATGGTCAATTAGCTCTCCGGTTTTTCCGCGGGCTCCGGATGGATCACAAACCAGAAGGTCGAGCCGACGCCGACGGTCGAATCGACACCGAAGGCGTAGTCGTGCAGCCGCAGCACCGCCTTGACGATCGACAGCCCGAGCCCGGTGCCGACGACCTCGCGCTTGTAGTTTTCGCTGCGGTAGTATTTGTCAAAGATGCGCGAGAGCGTCTCCTGATCCATGCCCTCGCCGGTGTCGCGCACGGCAATGCGGATGCCCTCGGGCACATGCTGCTGCGTGATGAAGATCTGCTTATCCTCGCCGGTGTAGTTCATCGCGTTGTTGATCAGGTTGCAGATGACCTGCTCGATCTTCGAGGCATCGCAGCAGACCGGCGCTTCGCCGTCCGTCTCGAGGTGAAAATCGTAGCCCGAGACCCCGCTGAGCCTGCGGTAGCGCCCGACGATGCCGGTCAGGCGCTGCTCCATGTCGAATTCCGAGCGCTGGAGCTGCAATTTGCCGTTCTCGAGCTTCGAGAGGTCGAGAATATCGTTGACGAGCGCGGTCAGGCGGTCGGTCTCCTCGATGATGACCTGCAGATGCTCGTTGCGCTTGACAGGGTTGTCGCCGGAGAGATCGCGGATCATCTCGGCATACGCCTTGAGCATGGTCAGCGGCGTGCGCAGATCGTGCGAGGCATTGGCGATCAGGTCGCGCTGCATCATGTCGACGCGGTTGATCTCGCGGCTCGCGTAGGTCAGCGTCTCGGCAAGGCGGTTCGCCTCGTCGTAGCCGCCGCCGGTGAACTGGATGTCGTAGCGCCCGTGCGCGAGCTGCTCCGCCTCCTTCGTCACCTGCACGATCGGCTTTGCCAGCCGCTTGGAGACGGCAAAGGAGATCGCAAAGGCGACCAGAATCAGGACCACCGATATGATAATGAGCTGCCGCCGCAGAATATTGACCGTCAGCGAGACGGGGACCAGCGGCGTATTCATCAGCAGATAGGCGTCGGGCGAGGCAGGGTCGCCGATCACCCCGGCATAGATCAGAATCTCCGTGCCGGTGTGCGGATTCGTGTAGCGCCCGCAGAACTCGCCGTCCTCGTCCTCGCGCAGCAGCTTCAGTATCTCGCGGGATTTGTTGTTCATGCCGTGGATCAGGCAGCTGACGCCGAGCACGTCGCGGCTGTAGATCAGCGGGCGCTGCAGCGGGTCAAAGATCGTGATGCAGACATTGTTCTGCACGGCGATCTCGTCGCAGACGCTGCGGTATTGCTTTTCGTCCCCGCTCTGATATACCTCCCGGATCGTCTCCGCCTTGCGCACGACCTCCGCCGCGGTCATGTTGTTGAAGAAATTCTGCAGAAACAGAATCTGACAGACCCACAGCAGCACAAACACGACCACGACAAAGAGGATGAACCATCCCCAGATGTGCAGCCGCATCGGCTTCAGCTTATGCTTCAAACTTATATCCCGTTCCTCTCAGTGTGACGATGAATTTGCGGTATTCGCCGAGGGAATTGCGGAGCATCTTGATGTGGGTATCGACGGTGCGGTCGTCGCCGAAGAAATCGTAGCCCCAGACCTCCTCGAGCAGCTGGTCGCGGGTCAGCGCCAGATTCCGGTTCTTGACAAGATAGAAGAGCAGATCGTATTCCTTCGGGGTCATGTTCGCCTTCTGCCCGTTGACATAGACCTCTCTGCCCGCCATGTCGATCTCGAGCCCCTCGAAGGTCATCCGCTCCGGTATCTGCGGCTGTGCGGCAGCGATGCGGCGCAGCACCGCCTTGACGCGGAGCATCAGCTCCTTGGGCGAGAAGGGCTTGACGACATAATCGTCGACGCCGGTCTCAAAGCCGAAGAGCTTGTCGTATTCCTCGCCGCGTGCCGAGAGCATAATGATCGGCACGTTCTTGGTCTTGCGGATCTCCTTGCAGGCGGAAAAGCCGTCGAGCCGCGGCATCATGATGTCCATGATGATCAGGTCGTAGTCATTCTCGCGCGCCTTGGTGACAGCCTCCATGCCGTCGCCTGCCTCCTCGACCTCGTATCCCTCGAATTCCGCATATTCCCGCACCACTCTGCGGATATTTGCCTCGTCGTCCACGACCAGCAGTCTGATTTGCTTGTCCATGAAACCCGTCCTTTCCGTGTGTTTTGTTCAGCGATCCGGCGCAATTTGCACCGATACCGTTTTATTATAGCAGAAATGTGTGAAATTTTTGTGAAAACTGCGGAAAAAGCAAAGACATTTCTGCCGGAAATCCATTGACATTTACGGGAAAGATTGGTATAATAGATATAATCGCATCCGGTATGCCCCGGCATCCCGATATCCTGATAAAAAAGGAAGTGGTTCCTTGAAGCATCCGAAAAAACAGATCATCTATCTGTCCATGCTTGCATTTGCCTTTCTGACGGTGTATGTGATCATCTACGCCTATCATCACCGCGACAAGGATGATCTGGTCTATCTCATCTTCAATTCCTATGCGCTGCTCGCGGTGATCCTGAGCTTTGTCTTTGTGCTCTACTGGCAGCATGTGCAGAACCGCAAGCGCGTCTCCTCGCAGAAGCGCCTGCGCGCACTGGTGAAGAATCTGTCCGAGCCCGCGATGCTCTGGGACGATGCGCTGAAAACCGTCGTGCTGAACGAAGCGCTCCTCAATCTGACCGAGCTGCGCGAGCCGGACGACGGCTTTGACGCGAAATATGTCGTGCCGTGGATCTTCGGGAAGAAGGAGATCACCGACGCGGATATCCGCGAGATCGTGCTGACGAAGAACAAGGAATACGGGCTCACGTTCAAGAGCGGCAGCCCGCACAACATCATCTGGAACACCTCCTCCGTGCACACCGACGACGACGGTCTGACGGTGTTCCTCTCGATCGGCTTTGACCTTTCCAATATCCGCATGATGGAGTCTGAGCTGAAGGATTACTCGCAGCGCCTTGCAGACTCCGAGCGCAGAAATATGCTGACGATGGAGCTGACCGACGTCGGCATCCTGCTGATCGAGCAGAGCAACCGCAAGATCTATCCCTCCGAGAAGCTCCGCGATATGATCGGCATTCCCGGCGAGACATGGTCTGCCGAGGATGTCCGCGCCCGCGTCTACCCGATGGATCTGGCACTCTTTGACAATCATGTGCAGAACGTGCGCAACCAGATGGGGCGCTATCTGGACGAGACACAGGTGCTCGAGCTGCGCCTCTGCGGACCGGACAACCGCTACCGCTGGTACTCCTACCGCTTCAAAGCGCTCCAGCGCGAGGGCAGCTCGCTGCTGTCGATCGGCGGGTCGGTCATCGACATCACCAAGGAGAAGGAGAAGGACGCGCGCATCGAGCAGATCGCCTATGAGGATTCGGTCACGCGCATCCCGAACCGCAACCGCCTGATCATGATGGGGCAGGAGCTCTTCCAGTGCACCGCCGAGCTCGGCAGCTCCTATTGGGTCATCGTCACGGATATCGACCGCTTCCACCTGATCAACGACACCTGCGGCTATGCAAACGGCAACGAGCTTCTGCGCAGCTTTGCCGACATTCTGACGCGCCAGATCAACAACGGCGGCTACGGCGGCTTTGCTGCGCGCATCTCCGGCGACAATTTTGCGATGATCCTGCGCGACGGCGGCGACGAGGAGCTGCCCAAGAAGATTCTCTCGAAGGTGCAGCGCTCCCTCGCGACAAAGGCGGTCGGACCCTTCGAGAACCATTCGCTCACCTGCTCTGCGGGCTACGCGAAGATGCCGCGCGACGGCAGCACCTTTGAGCAGGTGCTCGAGCGCGCGGAATTCGCGCTCTCGACCGGCGTGAACGAGATGGGCAGCATCACGCCCTACACCACCGCGATGCACGACCGGATCATCGAGGACACGAATCTCGAAAAGCAGCTCAACGACGGCTTCATGAAGGGCGAGCTGGAGCTGTGGTATCAGCCGAAGGTCTCGCTGGAGAGCGGCGCGGTCATGGGCGTTGAGGCACTGCTCCGCTGGCGCCGCCCCGACGGCACGATCATCTTACCGGACCGCTTCATTCCGATGGCAGAGCGCTCGCATCTCATCACGCACATCACGCGCTATGTGCTCTATGAGGCGTGCCGGCAGGCAATGCTCTGGCAGAAGATGGGTCTGCCGCAGGTCGTCATGTCCATCAACATGACAAGCGTCGATTTCTATCAGGACAATGTCTGCTCGCTGGTCAGGGGCGCACTGGAAAAATACGGCATGCCGCCTGAGCTGCTCGAGATCGAGCTGACCGAGTCGATCGCCCTGCGCGATGTGGATCTGACGGTCGCGCGCATGAACGAGCTGCGGCAGCTCGGCGTCCAGATCGCGATGGACGATTTCGGCACGGGCTATTCGTCGCTGAGCTATATCCAGCTGCTGCCCTTCACGATGCTGAAGCTCGACCGCTCCTTCGTGCTGCACATGGAGGACGACATTGTCGTGCAGGAGATCGTGTCGTCGGTCGTGCGCATTGCGCGGGCGAAGAGCATCCGCACGATCGCAGAGGGTGTCGAGACACCGGAGCAGGCAAAGCAGCTGCGTCTCTCGGGATGCGACTTCGCACAGGGCTTCCTCTACAGCAGACCGATGGTCGCCGCCTCCGCCGAGCAGTTCCTGCGGCAGAATCAGCGGGAACGGAAGGTATACTGAAATGAGAAGTGAGACACGGTAATCAACGCCTATACGATATCAATAATCAAAACGAAAGGAAATCACTGTCATGAAAAAACGAATCGGAATCTTAACATCGGGGGGCGACTGCCCCGGTCTGAACGCGACCATCCGCGGCGTGGCGAAGGCATGCTTTGAGCTGCTCGGCGAGGAAAATGTCGAGATCGTCGGCATCGCAAACGGCTACTACGGTCTGATCAACAACATGTGCCGCGATATGCAGCCCGGCGAATTCTCCGGCATCCTCACGCAGGGCGGCACCATCCTCGGCACAAAGCGTCAGCCGTTCAAGATGATGACTGTCATCGGCGACGACAATGTCGACAAGGTCAAGAGCATGAAAGAGACCTACAAAAAGCAGAAGCTCGACGTCCTGCTCACGCTCGGCGGCAACGGCACCCACAAGACCTCCCATCTGCTCGCGCAGGAGGGGCTCAATGTCATCGGGCTGCCCAAGACCATCGACAACGATATCTACGGCACGGACGTCACCTTCGGCTTCCACACCGCCGTCGACACCGCCACCGACGCGATCGACCGCCTGCACACGACCGCTGCCTCGCACAGCCGCATTCTCGTCTGTGAGATCATGGGCAACAAGGCGGGCTGGCTCACGCTCAATGCGGGCATCGCGGGCGGCGCGGATATCATCCTGATCCCCGAGATTCCCTATGACATCGACAAGGTCTGCGACGCTGTCATGAAGCGCGCAGCCTCCGGCAAGAGCTTCTCGATCCTCGCGGTCGCCGAGGGCGCCTTCGACAAGGACGAGGCACAGCTCAAGAAGAAGGACCGCGCCAGAAAGCGCGAGGAGGCGGGCATCGTCACCGCGACCTCCCGCATCGCGGCACAGGTGCAGGCGGGCACCGGCATCGACACGAGAGTTTGCGTGCCCGGACATATGCTTCGCGGCGGCTCCCCCTCTGCCTACGACCGCATTCTCGCGACGAAATTCGGCGTGCATGCCGCAAAGCTGATCGCCAATGAGAAATACGGCAGAACGGTCGCGATGGTCGGCGGCAAGGTGACCTCGAACAAGCTCGAGGATATCGCCGGGCTGACGAAATTTGTCTCCCCGAAGGATCAGCTCGTGCTGACCGCAAAGCGCATCGGTGTTTCCTTCGGCGACTGAGGCTGCGGCACAATACCGCAGAATGGAGGAATACAAAGCATGGCACTCACAGATGACGCCCTGCGCATTATGGATGAAATGACCGATACGCTGGCAGAGATCACGGCATATTGCAGGACTCTTGCGTTCTCGCACAAAGTGCCGGACAAATATCTGATGCCGATGTCCGATATCCTTGACCTGCTGCTGATGGCAGATTTCACGGTCGGTCTGGTCGAATACAGCGAAAAATGCAGCTGCATCGCGGAGGCTTCCTTCAAGGTCTCCCGCCGCACGGAGGAATTCAATGCGGACATGCTCCGGAATTCCGAGATCGGCAGCTGGATTCAGCCGCTGGTCGCGCAGTACGCAGTCTTTCTCGGCTTTACGCCGGACTGGCGCGAAAAAGCGGGACCGCTGGAGCAGGAGAGCTGGGCAGTGACAAAACGCATCCTGCGCTATACAGATACAGAGACCCTCGGAATGATCCTCGAGCAGTACAAGGATATCTCCGGCAAGCTGCTGAACATTCTGAGCAGTCTGGAGCCGGTGCTCTCCGAGCCGCGCGTCTATCTGCGCGAGATCATGGAGCAGGCAAGGCAGCGCGATGCACAGCTCTACCGCAGAGAGGCAGACCGCGCCCTCGACCGCTGCGACAAGGACATGCCGCGCTACTATGAGCCCGCCGATCTGTGCGATGTCTGCGATAATGATATCTGCGACAGCGAGCAGCCCGGCACGGATTCCTACATCAGAGCGATCGACCGCTGCGCCGCGGGCTTTGCGTCGGATGCACCGGGCTATGCCGTATGGAAGCGGGCATTCCGGCTGCCAAAGGAGCTTGAGCAGTGCCGTGCAGAGCTGAATTATCTTGCAAAGGAAACAGATGCGTCGCGCGCGGACAGCATTGCCCGCATGATCTGCGGCGACAGCTGACCGAACAGGAACGGCACAGTAAAAAAGGAGTATATATTTCATGAGCAGAATCCCGGCACTTTCCGGCATTGTCCGCGAGACCGGCACAGAGGCGATGCTTCTGACCGGCGAGGTCGACCTGATCTACGCACTCGGTGCGACCGCCCTCGAGGGGCAGTGCATCATTTTCCCGGATGATACGGCAATTTTCGTCACCGACGGGCGTTATATCGAGGTCGCGGTGCAGCTTCTGGAGCCGCAGGGCTTCACGGTGCGCGAGCGCTCCGCATCCGTCGGCGCGATCTCCTTCACCAAGCAGATCCTCACAGAACGGCATGTCCGCAAGCTGCTCTACGAGGACGACGTGCTCACCGTGCAGGATTTTGCACGCTGGCGCAAGCTGCTCGGCATCCAGATGATCCCGCTCTCGGGACGCATTGCCAAGCTGCGCAGATGCAAATCCGAATCGGAGGTCGCAGGCATGGTGCGTGCACAGCGGATCGCAGAGGCGGCGCTGGAACGGCTGCTGTCCGAGCTGCACACCGGCATGACCGAGCGCGAGGCGGCGGCAAGGCTGAATTATTACATGGCGCTCGGCGGCAGCGAAAAGCCGTCGTTTGACACGATCTTGCTCTTCGGCGAGAACACGAGCAAGCCCCACGGCGTCCCATCCGACCGCGCCCTTCGCCCCGGCGATTTTGTCCTCGCCGATTTCGGCGCTGTCTGCGAGGGCTATCATTCTGACATGACGCGCACGGTCGCCTACGGCAATGCGACCGACGAGATGAAAACGGTCTACGAAACGGTGCTCTCAGCGCAGAATGCCGCGATGAAGGCGGCAGTCGCGGGCAATCTCTGCTGCGACATGCACAAGGCGGCTGCCGACGTGATCGCGGCGGCAGGCTTCGGGGAATATTTCACGCATGCGCTCGGGCACAGCGTCGGGCTGGAGATCCACGAAATGCCGGTCGCGGCACTGCGCTGCGAGGAGCTGCTGCAGAACGGCATCGTGATGACCGACGAGCCGGGCATCTATATGCCGGGCAAATTCGGCGTGCGCATCGAGGACATGCTGCTGATCGACGGCGAGACCCCGCGCGATCTGACCGAATTCCCGAAGACATTCACCGTACTGCCGGAGCAGTAACGGCAACAGAAAGCGAGGAATCATGATGAACCAACAGGATATCGAATCACGGCGCAGAAATATCTATGAGAAGCAGTCCGCTTCGATCACATTTCAGGACGGTCGGTGCGTCGACGGCGAGGTGATCTGCAACTTCGACTGCGAATACAACTGCTCTGTGTATCTGCTCCTCCGGGACGGCACAAAGAACGCCGCCGGGCTCTGGAACACCTATGTCGTGCGCTATGATCTGAGAAGAGGTGCACTGGTGCTCTCGGACGAATTTGAAGAGGAGGAGTTTGAGATGGTCGAGGGGGTGATCCGGAACGATCTCGCAAAGGGCACCTTCATCAAGAAACCGGTTCTGGCACTGGTGCGCCGCGGCGTCAGGTCCGTCTTGGTTTTCTGAACGCATCAGATGAATTTGTGTTCACTGTGTGAAAGTTGTGTGAAGAATCAGTGAATTGTCTTGCATTTTTCGCAGAATATGGTATACTACAATTAGCACTCGAATATAAAGAGTGCTAATTTCTTTTTGCAGAAAGGTGAAGCAACATGGAACAGAAGCAGTTTCAGGCAGAGTCCAAGCGCATGCTGGACCTGATGATCCATTCGATCTATACACACAAGGAGATTTTCCTCCGCGAGCTGATCTCGAACGCCTCCGACGCGATCGACAAGCTCTATTTCAGATCGCTGACCGACGATCAGGTCGGCACCAAGCCCGAGGATTTCTGCATCGAGCTGCGCCCGGATAAGGACGCGCGCACGCTGACCATCACCGACAACGGCATCGGCATGACCGCAGAGGAGCTCGAGCAGAATCTCGGCGTGATCGCGCATTCCGGCTCCCGCGCCTTCAAGGCGGAAAACGACCTCGGCGACAATGCCGATATCATCGGGCAGTTCGGCGTCGGCTTTTATTCGGCATTCATGGTCGCCAAGCGCGTGACCGTGCGCACCAGAGCCTACGGCTCCGACAAAGCGTATATCTGGCAGTCCGAGGGCGTCGAGGGCTACACCGTCGACACCTGCGACAAGGAGACCGTCGGCACGGAGATCGTGCTCGAGCTGCTCGACGACACCGACGACGAGCACTACAGCGAATATCTCGAGGAATATCGCCTGCGCCAGCTCGTCAAGAAGTATTCCGACTATATCCGCTTCCCCATCCGCATGGAGACGACGAGCCGCCGCAAGGTCGAGGGCACCGAGGATCAGTATGAGGATGTCAGAGAGATCGAGACGCTCAACAGCATGGTGCCGATCTGGAAGAAGAACAGGAACGAGCTGACCGACGCGGATTACAACGCCTTCTATCACGAGAAGTTCATCGACTACACCGACCCGCTGATGCATATCCACAGCCGCAGCGAGGGCACAGTGACCTATAACAGCCTGCTCTATATCCCGGCGAAGGCGCCCTACGACTACTACTCGAAGGAATACGAAAAGGGTCTGCAGCTCTATGCGAGCGGCGTCATGATCATGGAGAAATGCCCCGACCTGCTGCCCGACCATTTCAGCTTCGTGCGCGGTCTGGTCGATTCCGAGGACCTGTCGCTGAATATCTCCCGCGAAATGCTCCAGCACGACCGCCAGCTCAAGCTGATCGCAAAATCGCTGGAAAAGTCGATCAAGAACGAGCTCGCAAAGCTGCTGAAGTCCGACCGCGCAAAGTATGAGGAATTCTGGAAGGCATTCGGCATCCAGATCAAGCTCGGCATCTACAACGGCTTCGGCATGAACAAGGAGCTGCTGCAGGACCTGCTGCTCTTCCACGGCTCCGCCTGCGACAGCGCAGAGGGCTTCTCGACGCTGCAGGAGTATGTCGACCGGATGCGCGACGAGCAGAAATATATCTACTATGCGGCGGGTGAGAGCGTCACGCGCTGCGCATCGCTGCCGGCGGCAGAGCTCGTGCGCGACAAGGGCTTCGAGGTGCTCTATCTGACCGACCGCGTCGACGAGTTTGCGATCCAGGTCATGCGCGAATTTGCGGGCAAGGAGTTCAAGAATGTCTCCGGCGGCGATTTGGGGCTTGAGAGCGACGAGGACAAGACCGCGCTTGAGGAGAAGAACGCCGCGGCAAAGGACCTCTTCGAGGAGATGCAGAAGACGCTGACCGGCAAGGTCACGGCGGTGCGGCTCTCGGGTCGCCTCAAGACCCATGCGGTCTGCCTGTCGAGCGAGGGGCAGATCTCGCTGGAGATGGAAAAGGTGCTCAACGACATGCCTGCGGGCGAGAAGGTGCAGGCACAGCGCGTGCTCGAGCTGAATCCGGAGCATCCGGTCTTTGCGGTGCTGCAGCGGCTCTTCGCCGAGGATAAGGACAAGCTCGCAAAATATACCGAGCTGCTGTATCAGCAGGCGCTGCTGATCGAGGGCATGCCGGTCGAGGACCCGGTCGCACTGAGCAAAATGATCTGCGATCTCATGGTGTAACGGATCATGCGGAATTGCTCCTGCATTGTTGATCCGGCTTTCAAATGAAACAAACCCCCGCAGCATTGCGATAGCTGCGGGGGTTGTTCTGTTTGCAGACGGAATGCACTCCGTCATTTTCTGAAATCAAAGCATCCAGACGCGGTATTTGAGGATTTCGCCGGTGACTGCGTTCATCGAAATTTCGTATTCGTTGTCGTCGGTCTCATATTCGAGCTCGTAGACATAGACGGCGTTGCTGCGGTCGAGCTTTGCCTTGGTGAAGCGGGTCTTGCCTGCATCCAGCCCCGACCTTTGCAGCGCGGTATCGCGAGCGGCAAGCATACCCAGCATCTGTGAGGTGTCAGCCGTGACCGGGTGCACATCGACGGTATTTGCCATGCCGGTCAGCGCGTTCAGCTCGATCGAATACTGCGTGCCCTCGTCGAGCGTGAAGGCAATCAGGTAAACCGTGCCCTCCCGCTTCTGCTTCGTGATGATGACCTGATCGCTGCGGAGCCCGCCCGCCCGCATCAGCGCCTGCTCCAGCGCCGCATCGGCAGAGATCAGCTTTGACGAATCGACCAGATCGGCTTCCTTCACGGAATACTTCATCAGCGCGCCGGTCACGACATTCGCGTGCACGGTGTAGGAGCGCCCGTCAGAATCGGTGAATTCGTATTTGTAATAGTAGACGTCGCCCTCAGTATCGAGCTTTTCCTTCGTAAATACGGCAGTTTCAAGCCCTGCAAAGTCCAGCGCGATCGCCCGCAGCTGGGCACAGCTCAGCCAGCCGTCGGCATCGGGAACGGTCTCGGTCTGCTCGCTCTTAATCAGCGTGACCGCGCCGCTTGCAGAATTGAGTGCATATTCGGACTGCACGCCGTCAGAATCGACAAATGTGATCTCATAGCCGGAGCCGCGCTCGCCCGTCACGAGCTTTGTGCTCAGAAAAATGACGTCGCTGCGCTGCTTCTGTGCAAATGCAAGCACCTGATCCTGCGCCTCGGCGATCGCGGGGGCACGGTGCTCCGAGATTTCGCGGACGGCTTCGGGCTGTACGGTGCTGAGCTCGAAACCGGCGTTGCTGTCTGCGGGGATTGGCTTGCGGGAAACCGCCGCTGCAATGAGCCCGACTGCGAGCCCGAGAATGAGTACCCCGGCTGCGGCGATCGCCCAGAGCGGCACAGATACGGTATGCTTCGGCTGCTGAGACGGGCTTGGTGCACTGCTGCGAACGATCTCGTGCACCTTTGCCGTTTTCGGCGCCTCCGCCGTTTCGGCAAGCCCCTTTTCAATGCCCTCGGCGGCAGTAATCATATCCTCAGAGATCGGCAATCGCGCAGCAGCTTCCTGCAAAGCAGAGAGATCCGGCGCGCTGCCGTCCTGCACAAAGGTGAGCTGCCAGAGTGCCTTGTCGCAGCGCTTTTCGAGCTCATCTGCAGAAATGCCGCGTGCATCGGCGGCTTCCTCCCGGGTTCCGGTCAGCAGCAGCGCGAGGTCGGCGCAGCCCGATGCGGGAAGCCTGCCGAGCGCTTCGAGCGGCGAGCCCTCAGGCAGCGCAAGGTCTCTGACGGTGTCCTCTGCGCGCGATTCACAGATGCGGAGCAGGCGCGACCGCGCACTGTTCTGCCAGTCCGTTTCATTTTTTCGCACGGCTGCGACGACCGCGTCAATGACGGCTGCCTTGGCTTCTGCGCTGTTCCCGAGAATCAGCAATGCGAGCGGAAACAGCTGCCGGACGGTTCTGTCCAGCGCCAGCCGCGGGATATTCTGCACGGCACACACCTCCTCTTCTGCCCTTTCCTTTGATTATAGCGGAAATGAGCAGTTTTGTCAAGCGTTATCTGCCTGTCAGAGACAGCAGCCAGTGTCCGCGATGCGCTGAATGCTGCCGCCTGTCACCTGATCGCCGAGCTCCCGTCGATGAATACGAACAGATACAGCAGGCGGAGCGCCGCCTTTTCGCGTCGTTTTTCTATTTATTATAAGGAATATAATTGGTATATAAATAGTATGACCCGCGACGGTCGAAAAGCATTCCCGGTCGACATGCAGCGGACAGAGACAGGCGGTCATCGAGCCCGGCGTCATCAGAAGAAAAGAAAAACCCGGCGCAAGCTGAATTGCCGCCGGGTTTGAAGCATCATTACTTTTTGCCGCTGAGCAGGTCCTTCTTCGCAGCATCAAATTCCTCCTGCGAGAGAATGCCCTCATCCAGAAGCTCCTTGAGCTTGCGAATCTCATCTGCAACGGAATAGGAGACGGTGTCCGCAGCCGGAGCAGCCGGCGCTTCGGCAGCAGGTGCCTTCCGCGGCTTCTCTTCAGGTTCCGGATCATCCTCATAGGGCAGCTCATAGATGCCCTTCTTCCGGTTCTCGCGGATCAGCGCGACCGTCTTGTTCTTCTTGCTGTCATAGACCCAGAACAGCGCGATCAGCACGCTGCCGAAGACCAGCAGCAGCAGACCCGCATACAGCCCGGGCGGTGTGTAGCGCATCCTGACGGTGTGCTCACCGGGCTCGAGCTCCACGCCGATCATTCCCTGGAAGAGCGTGCGGAACGGCTTGACGACCTCCTTTTTATTTCCCTTTTCGTCTGTTTCCGTGGTCTTGTATTCGTACTTCTTGCCGTCGACCCAGACCGTCCAGCCCGGCTCTGCGGGCACCGAGGTCATCATGATCTGCCCGACCTTTGCGGTGATCTTGCCCTCGAGCGTTCTGCCGCCGTAGGTCGTCAGCTCCCACTGCTGTTCCTTGAGCTTGTCAATATCCTGCTGGAAGAGCTCTGCATCGAAGTGATAGAAATAGAACTGCTTGACGATCGCATATTTTTCTCTGGTGCCGGCAGTATCGGTCAGCAGCGTCATGCGGAGCTGGAGCTTCTGCCCTGCCGGATAGGAGCCGAGGCAAAGAATGCGGTAGTTGTCGGTCTCGAAATAGGAGCCGACCGACTTTGCATTCGTGCCGTCGGTGTTGAGCATCGGGTTGGCTTCCTCGTTCCACTGGTCTGTGAGCCACAGGTTGACCTTGCTCTCGTTCTCGGTCTTGAAGAACAGGTAGATCGGGTCGTCGGTCTGCGCCTCGAGGAAGATATCGACGGTCGGGTCGCCCGAGTGCTGCGAGGGATTGGACGGGTCCCAGTTCAGCTCGCGGAATCTCCGCTGCGTGCCGTAGCTGTCCTCGTAGCAGTCATTGGTTCTGAGCGGCTCGGTGATGGGCAGCTCGTAATAGTAACGGCTCCACGATTCAAAGCCGCCGCCGGTCGTGAAGGTCGTGTTTCCGACGAGCGTGCTCAGCAGCAGATTCTGGCTGTTGAACGGGTTGTCATTGCCGAAGAACTTGATCTTCGTGATATCGCTGTTGACCATATACCCGAGCGACAGTGCATTCGGGTTTTCATAGATGCTGACGCCGATCTCGTTTTCGCTCTGCGACATCATCGTCTCGGTGAATTTCAGCTTATAGGCGACCGACAGATCGGAATTCTCGCCGAGCTTCAGCACATTCTTGTTCTCGTCGCCCTTGTCGATGACATACTTGATGCCGAGCAGGGAATCGGCGAGCGGCGTGTTGCCGTCATATCTGGAATAGTAGCTGCGGCAGGAATAGCCCATCGCCTCGATGAATTTGAGGATCTGGGTGTTCATGACCGAGCTCGAATGCGTCAGACCGCGCAGGCGCCAAGCCGCATTGTCGTTGACGGTTCTGGTGAAGGTCTTTTCGGCGCGGTAGAAGCCCGGGTCCTCCGCGTAGAGCTTGTCGACGACCTCTCTGCCCGTCTCGATATATCTTCTGTAGGATTTGCGCGTCGAATAGGCGACATCCTTGTGGATATCCTTGAATTCGCAGACCGCGTTGTATGTCAGCTCGCCGCTCACGACTGCGATCAGACCGAGCATGAGCCATATCCTCATAGGCTTCGAGGGGTTCTTTCTGCCCATCAGATAGACGATGCCGCAATAGATCGCGAGGAAGATGATCGTCACCCAGATGGTCTGGAAGGTGTCGATATATTCGCCCTTCTTGCTCGTGAAGTGCTGCGCGTCCGCGAGCATGAGCAGCACGAAGATCACGGCAAAGGAGCCGGCGATCATCGGCTTTTTGATGCTGCCCGCATAGTGCAGCGTCATCGCGGTCATCGAGAGCAGCACAAAGGAGAAGGTGAACGAATAGCGGAAGGGCAGCCAGTTCGGCATCTGTCCGCCGTGCCAGAGCATGTCGATCGGACGGCAGTACATGCTGATGATCAGGCATGCGAGCAGGAAGCCGTAGCCGAGCTTCTTGCGCAGCGGGATGCGGCTGTTGAGGAAGAACAGCGGCAGGCAGAGGAACGCCAACACTCCGCTGTAGATTTCCGGCATGCCCTGCACATCGACGGTGTTGTAGCAGTTGACGCAGAACTGTGCGATAAACTCCAGCGGCGTGAACTGCGCCTTGAAGCTGTAATTCGGCTTGGTGAAGTCGAATTTGCCCAGCGCCAGCGCATTGTAGACCGGCAGGATCATGAAGGCAGCGACCGCGATCGCAGCGACTGTCGCGATCACCATGCGGAGCACGACCGTCGCAAGGCTCTTGGCGTCGAACTTCTGCTTGTCCGACCCGAAGCACACATAATAGATGAAATAGATCGCCGTGAAGATGCAGCACATGAAGCCGATATAGAAATTAGCAATGCACATGACTGCAAGCGGGATCGCATAGTTGACCTTTCTGCCGTCATCGACCAGATACTCCACGCCGAGCGCGATCAGCGGAAGGAATACAAGCCCGTCGAGCCACATCGGGTCGATGGTCTGGATGATGCCGTAGGCACACATGGCGAACATCGTGCCGAGAAGGACGCCCTGTGCCGGCGTGACATGCTTGGACTTTCTGACATACATGCAGAAGGTGACCGACGCCATGCCGAGCTTTGAGAGGATCATGATGAGCAGCGCGCCGAGCAGCATCGTGCGCGGCAGCAGAATGACGATCAGCGTGAACGGACTCGCGAGATAGTAGCCGATGACACCCTGATAGCCGCCCGATAGATTGCGCGACCAGTTATAGAGTGCCGAGCCGCTTCCGTGGAAGGCATCGCGGATCGCCTCAAAATAGTAGACGTACTGACCGTTCAGGTCAAGACAGAGCACGGAGTATTCCCCGAAGGGATACAGTCCGAAGATCGCATACGCGATATAGATGAGCACAACCGGCAGGCAGAACGCCGCCAGATAGCACCAGTTGCGCATGAGCCAGCCCTTTGCACCGGTCTTCGACGGATCGAGTGCACCGGCAGGAGCCTTTGCAGCAGCAGCAGTTGCCATGGAATTCCTCCTTCAAGAAGATATGATCGGTTCAGAGCAAAGCCCGCGCAGCCCGCTCCGAGAACGCAGATACATCTATTATACCTGATTTTTCCGCATTTTGCAATAGTATATCGCAAAAAAAACAGCCGATCTGAAAATCTGCCTGCAAATCCCAAGCCCTGACGGCTGCGCATATTTGTGGAATTCTACGGTTATGTTGAAATCCGCTTGCTATTTTCAAGGATTTATGCTATAATATATCATGTATACGCCTGCGCTGTTTTTTGGCGACAGTACGCAGTCATCCGGATTCTGCATCCGGGATCTATGAAAAAAAGGGAAGTGAATCTACGCAATGAATTCCTTTGAAGAAGTATTTGAAGCAGTCAAGGATTTTTGCACATCAAGCGGAAAGATCGGTGAGACCGCCAAGGGTCTCTGGCTCGATACGCTCCGCCCCGCACGGCTTGAGGGCAGCGACGCCGTGCTCTATTGCCCGAACGATTTTCAGAAGGGCATCGTCATGAACAACTATGCCCACATGCTGACCGAGGCATTCACACAGATCCTCGGTTTTCCCGTCCAGCTCCGCATCATCGTGACGGACGACACGGAGCCCGACGCCTCGAAGGTGCCGGAGGATTTCGACAAGAAGCAGTCCGAGCTCGAGCAGGATTTTGAAAATGCCGAGTACGCCTACACCTTTGATACATTCATCGTCGGAAAGTCCAACGAATTCGCCTATGCTGCCTGCCAGAGCGTCGCACGCTCCAACGGCACGAAGCCCTATAACCCGCTGTTCATGTACGGTCCCTCGGGGCTCGGCAAAACGCATCTGCTGATCGCGATCTCACACGAGATGAAGGAGCGCAATCCCGACCTCAACATCGTATATGTCACGGCGGAGACCTTCACGAACGAGCTGATCGAGGCGATCCGCCAGAAGAAGGACACTACCAAATTCCACGAGAAATACCGCAATGCAGACGTGCTGCTGGTCGATGACGTCCAGTTCCTCAGCGGCAAGGATCAGTCGCAGGAGGAGCTGTTCCACACCTTTAATAAGCTGCACAGCGAGGGTCGGCAGATCGTGCTGACCTCCGACCGTCCCCCGAAGGAGCTCCGCGTTCTGGAGGAGAGACTGCGCAGCCGCTTTGAATGGGGTCTGGTCGCGGATATCTCCGCACCGGATTTTGAGACCCGCGTGGCAATCATCCGCCGCAAGGCAGAGCTTTTAGAGCTCAACATCCCGGACGATGTCGCTGAGTTCATCGCCAACCGTCTCAAGACCAACATCCGCCAGCTCGAAGGCGCCGTCAAAAAGCTGAAGGCGCTGAAGCAGCTTGCAAATTCCTCCCCGTCGATCGCGATGGCACAGTCGGTCATCCGCGATATCCTGACGGACGACCAGCCGACCCCGGTCACGATCGAGCACATCATTCAGGAGGTCTCGAATCTCTACGGCGTGACGCCGGACGATATCCGCTCCTCGAAGCGCTCCGCACAGATCTCGAGCGCGCGCAAGGTCGCGATCTTCCTTGTGCGCGAGATCACCAATATGCCGCTCAATTCGATCGGCGAGGAGTTCGGCGGGCGCGATCACTCGACAATCGTATATTCGTGCAAGAATGTGCAGGAGCAGATGGAGAAGGACTCCAATCTCCGCGACGCGATCGAGTCCATCATCAAGACCATCCGCGACGGCAGACGGTGACAGAAAAATACGCTGCACCGACGCGATCCCCGGAAATCCCGTTTTTTGTAAGATGAGCGGGGATTTCCCGCAGCCCGACACAAAATATTGTGCTCCGGTTTTCCACTTCGTTGTGCATTTCACCGATTCGGAAGGGCATCGACCCGTTCTGACAAATTCAACCATGCGGATATTTTTGCAGAAACTCTCCCCGGAGCAAATGTTCTGATTTTTGAATTTTCAACAAGTGTTGAATCAGGGGTTGAAAACAGAAGCCGTATTTACGTGACTTTCCCTCTCTCTCCCCTCCGGAGCGCCTCAAAATGTTGAAAAGCCCGGATTATACTCGATGTATTCACAGTTTCAACCATTTTTTCAACATTTTTACCCCCGCATTCCACAGCATCAACCGTGCGGGCAGTCCTTCAACTTGTCCACGATTCCTCCCCCTCCGCGCGGTTGAAAAATCCGTGCGAACACTCAGAGGCTTTTCTCCGGTGCTGCGGCATTTTTCTGTTCGCCGCAAAGCATTCTCCCCAATTCAACACCCCCTGCTGTTACTGCTGAAATACCTATAACCTGTCTGATCTGCCTTCGCGGCAACGCTGTGAAAAACCGGATCGGGCACGAAAGGAAATGATACCATGCGATTCACCTGTGACAAATCCGCACTCTGCGAGGTGCTCCCGAATGTTGCCAAGGCAGCGAGTGCCAAGACACCGATGGAGGCGCTTGCTGCGATCCGCCTCTGTGCCGATGGGCAGCATCTGGAGCTGACCGGCTATGACCTTGAGCTCGGCATCCGCACGGAGATTCCGGCTGCGGTCGACGAGCCGGGCGTGCTGCTGGTGGACAGCCGTCTCTTCTCCGAGATCGTCCGCAAGATGCCCGAGGGCGTGCTCTCCGTAACGACCGACGACCACCTCAAGGTCACGATCGTCGGCAGCGGCACCGAATGCCAGCTCGCCGGCATGCAGGCAGACGAATATCCCGATCTGCCCGACGTCGAGCGCAATCAGGGCGCGACCGTTCCGCAGAGCCTGCTGAAAAATATGATCGACCAGACCATCTATGCCGTTTCGCTCGACGAGACCAAGCCGATCTTCACCGGCGAGCTGATCGAGGCGGAGAACGGCATGCTGAATATGGTCGCACTCGACAACTATCGCATGGCACTGCGCACCGAGCCGCTGCCGAATCAGGCACCGCTGAAATTCGTCGTGCCGGCAAAGGCGCTGCGTGAGATTCAGCATCTGCTGACCGAGGATGCGGAGAATGCGCATCCGTGCATCATCAGCCTCGGCGAGCATCACGCGATCTTCGAGGTCGGCAGTTACTTTGTCTATACCCGTCTGCTCGCAGGCGAATTCATCAACTACCGCCGCAGCATCCCGCAGTCTGCAAAGACCGAGCTGCTGCTCAACCGCCGCGAGCTGATCGACAGTCTTGAGCGCTGCGCCCTGCTCATCAGCGAGCAGAACAAGACCGCCGTGCGCTTCCAGATCGAGGAGAGCCGCCTGCTGGTGAGCTGCCAGAATGTCATCGGCTCGGTCGACGATCAGATCAACTGCGCCGTGACCGGTGAGAAAATGGTCATCGGCTTCAACAACCGCTATCTGCTCGATGCCGTCAAGGCAGTGCAGGGCGACCGCGTCCGCATGTTCCTCACCGCAGCCGACAGAGCCGTCAAGGTCATGGAGGCAGAGGGAGACCAATCCATCGCGGTCATCATGCCGGTGCAGGTGCGCAGATAATCCGCCTCGAAAGGGGTTCAGGCAATGGAAATCATCGAAATCACGATCAGGACGCCGTTCATCAAGCTGGAGCAGATCATGAAGCTCTCCGGGCTGACCGACACCGGCGGCTTTGCAAAGGAGCTCATCCAGCGCGGCGATGTCTCCGTCAACGGCGAGGTATGCACGATGCGCGGCAAAAAAATACGCAACGGCGACCGCATCACCGTCGACCGCTTCGAGCTGATCTGTCACGCACCGCAGGAGGAGCCGGTCTGACGGCTGCCCTTCGGAATCATGCGAGTTTTATCTGTCGAAGCGGAGAATTTCCGCAATCTTTCCGGGCTTGCGATGACACCCTCCGCCGGGGTCAATCTCATCCTCGGCGACAATGCGCAGGGCAAGACCAATCTGCTTGAGGCGATCTGGAGCTGCACGGGCTGCCGGAGCTTCCGCGGCGCCAAGGAGCGGGATTTTATCCGCATCAGGGAGCCCGCGATGCACCTGAAGCTGAAATTTGCCGACAGCCGGAGAACACAGGAGATCGTGTTCAGCCTGCTGCGCGGCGAGGGCGGCAAGAAGAAAATCCTGCTGAACGGTGTGCCGGTGCAGGGCGGCGCAAAGCTGTTTTCCGCGTTTCAGTGCGTGGTGTTCTCGCCGGATGACCGGCAGATCGTCTGCGGCGGACCGGAAAAGCGGCGCGGCTTCATGGACCTGTGCGGCTCGCAGCTCAGCCCGGCAATGCTCGGCTGTCTGCGGCGCTTTGATCAGCTCACGGCACAGCGCAATGCCGTTCTGAAGCAGATTTCGCTCGGGCGGGCATCGCGCAGCGATCTCGCGGACTGGGATTTCCAGCTCGCAGCACACGGCTCCCTGCTCACCTGTCTGCGCTATGCGTATGTCAGACAGATGGCGTCGGTCTGCGAACGCCTCTACAGCCAGATCACGGGCGGGAGCGAGACGCTTTCGGTGCGCTATCGCTCCAATCTGTTCCGCAATTCCGAGATTCCCGCAAAGCCGGACCCGGACATGCAGAAGTATTATTATGAGGCACTGCGGCAGTCTGCCGATGACGATATCCGCCTCGGCTTCACCGCAAAGGGCGCGGGCAGAGACGATTTCTCATGCAGGATCAACGGGCTTTCCGTGCGGGAATTCGGCTCGCAGGGGCAGCAGAAGAGCACGGCGCTCGTGCTGCGGCTCGCACAGGCTGCAGTTTTCTGCGAGAAAAAGGATGAGACCCCGGTCGTGCTGCTCGACGATGTGATGGGCGAGCTCGACAGTGCGAGGCAGGAGCTGGTCTATGAGATCGTGCGGGACATGCAGGTCTTTCTGACGGCGTGCCAGCCCGATGCGATCAACCGCGAGCGGGCATTTGAACGGGAAACGCCGTGCAGGGTCTATCACATGGCAGACGGCGTGCTGACGGAGGAAGCATAGCATGTATATCCATCTCGGCGAGCGCATCTCGATCCACGACAGCACGGTGATCGGGGTGTTTGATCTGGAAAATACGACGGTCGGGCAGGACACGAGAGCCGTGCTCGGGCGTCTGGAAAAAGAGGGGCGCGTCGTGAACGTCTCTGCGGAAATGCCCAAGAGCTTTGTGATCTGCATGGAGCCCGACGGCGAAAAGGCGTATATTTCGTCCATTTCCGCAGCCACACTGCGTAAGCGCGCCGGAACCATGTTTTAGATGTGTCTCCGGCGAATCAATCATGGGGAGCTCTTGCACGCTTCGCTGTGAGTTTGCAAGCAAACTCACCCCAAACTCCTGCCAGAGGGATACTATCCCTCTGGACTCCCGATATGTTGAAGATAAAGAAAATGAGTTATTTTTATCATAATGGGATTTTCAATTTGCAGAGCCCGTATCAATCGGCTCTTCCCATAGATAAAGGAGAATTTTGCAATGGCGAACGAAGATATGCAGACACCGGTGCCGGTCCCGGTCACAGGCGATTATGACGAAAACCAGATTCAGGTTCTGGAGGGGCTGGAGGCAGTCCGCAAGCGTCCGGGCATGTATATCGGCACGACCGGTGCGGGAGGACTGCACCATCTGGTCTATGAAATTGTGGACAACTCGATCGACGAGGCGCTCGCAGGCTACTGCACGCGCATTCAGGTCGAGATTCTGCCCGGCGATATCATCCGCGTGACCGACAACGGCAGAGGCATCCCGGTCGGCATTCACCCGAAGGAGGGCATCTCTGCGGCAACGGTCGTCTATACGGTGCTGCATGCGGGCGGCAAATTCGGCGGCGGCGGATACAAGGTCGCGGGCGGTCTGCACGGCGTCGGCGCATCGGTCGTCAATGCGCTCTCGGAGTGGCTCGAGCTGACGGTCTGGGACGGTCAGCACAGCTATTTCCAGCGGTTTGAGCGCGGAAAATACGACGAGGAGCTCAAGGCGACCGGCGACACCGACCGGCACGGCACCTCTGTCATGTTCAAGCCCGACGGCAGTATTTTCGAGGAGACGACCGTGTTCGATTACGAGGTGCTGCTCAAGCGGATGCGTGAGCAGGCATTCCTCAATGCCGGTCTGACCATCGAGATTTCCGATCAGCGCGACCCCGACGACCTCAGACAGGAAACGCTCTGCTACGAGGGCGGCATCCGCGAGTTCATCGACCACCTGCACGAGACGAGAGGTCTGGTGCCGCTTGCCGACCGCGTGATCTATTTCTCCGGCAGCAAGGGCGAGAGCTCCGTCGAGATCGCGATGATGTACAACAACAGCTACAACGAGATCATTCTCTCGTTTGCGAACAATGTCCACACGATCGACGGCGGCATGCACGAGGTCGGCTTCCGCAATGCACTGACGAAGACCATCAACGAATACGGCAAAAAGTTCGGGCTGCTCAAGGAGGGCGACAAGCTCGCCGGCGAGGATGTCCGCGAGGGTCTGATCGCGATTATTTCTGTCAAGCTCACCGACTGCCAGTTTGAGAGCCAGACGAAGGTCAAGCTCGGCAATCCGGAGATCAAGCCTTTGGTCGAGCAGATTGTCTCTGACAGGCTGATGGACTTCCTCGAGGAAAACCCGGAGACCGCTGCGGCGATCTTTGCGAAATCGCAGGCGGCACAGCGCGCGAGAGAGGCTGCCAAGAAGGCGCGCGATCTCGAGCGCAAGCGCAAGACCGCAATGGACTCGGCGTCGCTGCCGGGCAAGCTCGCAGACTGCTCCGAGCGCGATCTGGAATTCACCGAGATCTATATCGTCGAGGGCGATTCCGCAGGCGGCTCCGCAAAGGACGGCAGAGACAGACGCTATCAGGCGATTCTTCCGCTGTGGGGCAAGATGCTCAATGTCGAGCGCGTGCGCATCGACAAGGTTTACGGCAACGACAAGCTCCAGCCGGTCGTAACGGCGCTGGGCACCTCGATCGGCGAGGATTTCGACATCACCAAGCTGCGCTACGGCAAGGTCATCATCATGGCGGATGCCGATGTCGACGGCTGCCATATCCGCACGCTGCTGCTGACCTTCTTCTTCCGCTTCATGCGTCCGCTGATCGAGAACGGCAATGTCTATATCGCACAGCCGCCGCTCTTCCGCGTGACGAAGGGAAAAACACATAAATACGCATTTTCTGACGAGGAACGCGACCGCTATATCGCAGAGCTCACCGCAAACGGCGCAAAGGTCGAGGTGCAGCGGTACAAGGGTCTCGGCGAGATGGACCCCGAGCAGCTCTGGGAGACGACGATGAATCCCGAAACGCGCACGATGATCCGCGTGACGATGGACGACGCGATGAAGGCGGACGAAATCTTCAGCATTCTGATGGGCGATCAGGTCGCGCCGCGCCGTGCCTTCATCGAATCCAATGCCCGCTATGCGGTCAATCTGGATGTGTAAGCGGAAAGCGGCAAAATAATAATCGGCAAAATTGTTATCGGAAAGGTAGTTCCATATGGATAAGGAAGAAAAGCTGTTCTCCGTGCAGTGCCGGCTGAACGATCAGGATTATGACGATGTGTTCCGCATCTATCTCGATGAGGAGCGCGGCAAGGAAAAACGGATCGCGATGATTATGAGCAGCATTCTGTTTGTGATCTGCATTGTGCTGTTTTTCGTAAATCACAACAATATTGTGTTCATCTTTTACGGCATCGGCTGTCTGATCGTCGGCGGCGCCTATCTGATGGTGCCGGTCAACAAGAAATTCATCGCGACCAACCGCCTGATGTTCGGCTTGCAGCGGGAAACGGGCTTTTATCAGCACGCGCTCACCACGATGGAGATTTTCGAGGACGAGGACAGCTCCGAGATGACCGAGGAGGAGATCGAGGAGGCGACCACGGTGATCTCGACCGGAACGATGGTCGCCTATGAAAATGCGCGCGGATTCCTCTTTGCAGAGGGCAAGATATCCAATCAGTTTCTCTATATCCCGAAGCGCGGTCTGACTCAGGAGCAGCTCACGCAGATTCAGGAATTTGCGAAGGAGCGCTGCTCGGGCGGCTATCATCTGCTCGAAATGAAGTCGATGATCTCGGCAGATGAGGACGGCGAACAGTCCGCAGAGCAGGAGGCGCCGGCAGACGATTCCTTCGTCAGCGGCGTCTGCAAGCAGTTCTACGGCGCCGACAGGCTGCATCTGCACGGCGAGGACGGAAGACCGATCGACTTTGACGAAGAGGAGCCCGACGCCTCTGAGGAGATCACGGAAGCTGCCGGGGAAACGGCAGAAGCCGTTGCAGAATCTGCAGAAAAAGCCGCGGAAGAAGCTGCCGAAGCGATTGAGGATGCAGCAGAAATGACAGAGGAAGCAGAGGAGAAGCCCGCAGATGAATAAACAGGAGCTGCTGCTTTCCCGCAGCTATCATATCCCGCTTGCGATGTTTGACGAGGCATTCCGGCTGTTCCAGAAGAAATATGTCTACCCGCGCAACATCATCCTGACGCTTGTGCTGCTCGCGGTCGGCGGGGTCTATGTGCACGCGGTGATCAAGGATTCCTCGCAGACGCTCGGGTATCTGCTGATCGTCGTCTGTCTTGCGATGATCCTGATCACATGGTACAACACCTTCAAGCTCCGCCGTTCTCTGCACGAGGCGCTCAAGGAGATCGAAAACGACATCTATGAGCTCAGGGTCTATCCCGACGGCATAACCGTGCTCGCAAGGGATGCCGACGGCAGCGCGTTCACGGTCGCGGAGGTCCGACCCGAGACACCCGCTCAGGAGACAGAGGAGAAGACTGACGGCGAAAACGGCTTCCAGCAGATTTTTCCGGAGCAGGAAAAGCAGCCCGCCGGTGCAGACGGCATGTCGCTCGAGCCGACGGAGATCGAATTCGGCAGCAATGTGAAGATCACCGAATATGCGGAGTTTTTCATGGTCTACCTCACCTATATGAAGAATTTTTATCTGATCCCGAAGAAGGAATTTTCCGAGGACGAGCTGACAAAGCTGCGCGGTCTGTTCGGGCGCAGTGACCAACAATAAAGGAGATGACTCCCTTGTACGATCCCAGCAAAACAATTCTGATCCGCCGTGATATTGAGGAGGAGATGCGTTCCTCGTTCCTCGCATATTCGATGTCGGTCATTACCTCCCGTGCACTCCCCGATGTGCGCGACGGCTTGAAGCCGGTGCACAGGCGCATTCTGTATACGCTGTTTGAGAAGAGCCTGACACCGGAGAAGCCCTACCGCAAGTGCGCCGATATCGTCGGCTCCGTGCTCGGTGAATATCACCCGCACGGCGACGCATCGGTCTATATGGCGCTGGTTCGTCTTGCGCAGTGGTTCTCCATGCGCTACCCGCTCGTCGACGGTCACGGCAATTTCGGCACGCTCGACGGCGACTCCCCTGCTGCCTACCGTTATACCGAGGCAAAGATGGCGAAGATGGCGACGGTGATGCTGACGGATATCCAGAAGGAGACCGTCGATTTCCAGCCCAACTACGACGACCGTCTGAAGGAGCCGACCGTTCTCCCGGCGCGCTTCCCGAATCTGCTGGTCAACGGCTCGGAGGGCATCGCAGTCGGCATGGCGTCGCATATCCCGCCGCACAATCTCGGCGAGGTCATTGACGGCATCGACTATCTGATCGAAAACCCCGACGCGACGCTCGAGCAGCTCATGCAGTTCATCAAGGGACCGGACTTCCCGACCGGCGGCATCATCATGGGCAGAGCGGGCATCCGCGCCGCCTATGCGACCGGCAGAGGCAAGCTGACCGTCCGCTCGAAAACCGAGATCACCGAGATCAAGAACCGCCAGTGCATCCTTGTCACGGAGATTCCGTACATGGTCAACAAGGCGGAGCTGATCAAGTCGATCGCCGATCTGGCGAAGGAAAAGCGCGTCGACGGCATCCACGATGTCCGCGACGAATCCGGCAGACAGGAGCGCGTCCGCATCTGCATCGAGCTGAAAAAGGACGCAAATCCGAATCTTGTGCTCAATCAGCTCTTCCGCTATACGCAGCTGCAGGATACCTACGGCGTCATCATGCTGGCGCTGGTCAACGGCATTCCGAAGGAGCTCTCTCTGAAGGCGATCCTTGAGGAATATATCCGGCATCAGGTCGACGTGGTCGAGCGCGCCTGCCGCTTCGATCTGCGCAAGGCAAGAGAGCGTGCGCATATCCTGCAGGGCTTTCTGGTCGCACTCGATTTCATCGACGAGGTCGTCGCGATCCTGCGCGCGTCGAAGTCGATCGCAGACGGCAAGCAGCGTTTGATCGACCGTTTCGCAGAGGTCGATCTGACGGCGCTGCTCGACGACGATACCTACCGCACCGCACTCGGCGCCGCGGTCGATCCCTCCGAGCCGGCATGCCCGACCAAGGGGCTCTCCGACGCGCAGGCAGACGCGATCGTCGCGATGCGTCTGGGACAGCTGACCGGCATGGAGCGCGACAAGATCCGCGACGAGGTCATGACGCTCTGCGCAAAGATCAACGATCTGCGCGATATCCTGACGCACCGCGCCCGCGTGCTCGGCATCATCCGCGAGGATCTGGAGCAGATCAGGGGAAAATACGGCGACGAGCGCCGCACCCAGATCGAGACGGTCAGCGGCGAAATGGATATCGAGGACCTGATCCCGGTTGAGGACTGCGTTGTCACGCACACGAATTTCGGCTATATCAAGCGTGTGCCGCTTTCTGTCTATAAGTCGCAGAAGCGCGGCGGCAGAGGAGTCAACGGCATGAAGCAGCGCGAGGAGGACTTCGCGAGCGAGATGTTTGTCGCCTCGAGCCACGACCATGTGCTCTTCTTCACGACGCGCGGCATCATGTTCGATCTGCGCTGCTTTGAGATTCCGATGGGCGGCAAGGATTCCAAGGGCACCAATATCATCAATCTGCTGCCGCTCGCCGAGAACGAAAAGGTCGCGGCGATGATGAAGGTCAGCGAATTCCGCGACGACAGCTTCATCGTCATGGTGACGAAGAACGGCAAGATCAAGCGCACCCCGCTGCCGGCATACAGAAATGTCCGCAAGAACGGCATTATCGCGATCCGGCTCGAGGAGGGCGACGAGATCGCGGGCGTGCGCATGACAAACGGCTCCGACGAGCTCTTTGTCGCGACCCGCGACGGCATGGCGATCCGCATTGACGAGCGCTGCATCCGCGCACAGGGCAGAAATGCCCACGGCGTGCGCATCATGAAGCTGCGCGGCGAGGACAAGATCGTCTCGATGGCGAAATCGCGCGCGGGCGCCACGCTGCTGACCGTGACGGAAAACGGCTTCGGCAAGCGTTCGGAGATCGGGAGCTACCGCCTGCAGAACCGCGGCGGCTACGGTCTGACGAACTATAAGCCGGACGAGGAGCGCGGCAAGGTCTGCGGCATCAAGGTCGTGGACGAGACCGACGATATCATTCTGATCTCGAGCGACGGCGTCATCATCCGCATCCGCACGAGCGATATCCGCATCATGGGCAGAATCGCGAAGGGCGTGCGCGTGATGCGCGTCAGCGAGGGCGGCAGAGTGGTCGCCTTCACGCGCACCGAGCACGATGACTCCGCCGAGCTCGAGGAGGTCGAGCAGCTCTCGGAGGAGGAGCTCGCGGCACAGGAGGCAGCGGCAGCCGCCGAGGAGACTGCGGAGGCATCGCAGCCGGACGAGACACCGGAGCCCGATGAACCCGAGGAGCCCGAAGAGCCCGACGACGATACCCCCTCTGAGGACGACGAAGACGAATAACAGGCAAGACAGGAAACGGGCACTGTTCCGTTTCCTGTCCGTGCAAGAGGAGAAGGAACGATGCAGGCATTGATTTGTGAAGGATGCGGAAGCAACCGGCTTGTGAAAAAAGGCGATTATTATCAGTGTGAAATGTGTGATACAAAGCATGTTCTCGTTGCAAAAAAAGTGGAGCTGCAGGGAACAGTGCAAACCAAGGCTGCCGATTTCATCATCAAGGCGGGCACGCTCGAGAAGTATAACGGCGAAGCTGTGGATGTTGTTATTCCGGACGGTGTCAAGGTGCTCGGAAAGGAATGCTTCAAAGATTTAGGCATTGAAAAGGTTGTGATCCCGGAAGGTGTTATAGAGATCGAGGATAGTGCATTTAGTGGATGCAAAAGACTGAAATATGTTCAGCTGCCGAATAGTTTGGCAATAATCAAAAACGCTGCTTTTTACAGTTGCGTGAGCCTGACTACCATCACAATTCCAAACAGCGTGACAACAATCGGAAATGCCTTTTCCGGCTCTGGTCTGGTTTCGGTTCAGATTCCGGACAGTCTGACAACAATCGAAGCGCATGCTTTTCAAGAATGCACAAGCCTGACTTCCATCACTATTCCGGACAGTGTGAAAACAATCGAACCGTATGCTTTTCACAAATGCACAAGCCTGACTTCCATCACTATTCCGGATAGCGTGACAACAATCGGAAGAGGTGCCTTTTCCGGATGCACAAGCCTGAAAGCAATCGCAATTCCAAACAGTGTGACAACAATAGGAGGTGGCTATGGCACAGGAGTAGGTACTTTTGAAGGCTGTACAAGCCTAGTATCAATAACTATTCCGAACAGTGTGACAGTAATCGAATACGGTGTTTTTTCCGGTTGCACAAGCCTGACTTCCATCACAATCCCGAACAGCGTGACAACAATCAAAGGGCATGCCTTTGCCAACTGTACAAGCCTGAATTCCGTCACAATCCCGGACAGCGTAACAACAATCGAACGATTTGCTTTTCAAGGATGCACATCTCTTGACCCGACAAAGGTCAAAATTTCTCAGAGGTACTCCCCACGGTGCGAAATATTCGATAAGACAGGTTTTTTTCAAAATGGCTACTGCGAATACTGCGCCGGACCGCTGAAAAAGAAACTGCTTGGCTTCTGGAAGTGCACCCGCTGCGGGCACGAGTATTATAATTATTGATTACGGAAAACTGCGGATGAAACAGAAAAATGGCAAGGAAAGCCGCGGCACAGCGGCAAAGCGATTTGTTCTGACTGTGCTCGGCAGTCTGTTTGTGCAGTGCTTCTGCTGGGCACTCTATGACTATCTGAAGCTGAGCGTCTGGCTCTGCGGGCTCTCCGCGGTCGTCACCGCCGTGCTCTACCACTTCGTGCAGCGCGAGGAGGAGACCGGGCTGTCGCGCGGCGGCGTGTTCTATGCCGCGATCCTGACGCCGTTTCTGCTCAGCGCGATCGTCACGGTGCTGGTGTTTATCAACCACCCGCAGATGACGAATCTCTCCGCGGCGGTCGACGGCGTTTCGCAGACGACTGAGCTGATCTCGCTGTATTCCGCAAGGCTGCTGCTCAACGGCGCCGCACTGCTGATCTTTGCGGGCATCCATGCCGTCTGGACGGCGGCGCACCCGCCGAAGGAGCGTGAGACACATGATGCAGAACATGCGTAAATGCGCGATTTTTATGATGCTTCCGCTGCATCTGATCCTGTTTTATGCAGAATGCAGCAGCGGCGGGGTCTTTCTGGCAGCCGTGCTCTGCGCGACGCTCGCCGACCTTGCACTGTCGATCTGGCAGCTTCGTCTGATGACGCGCAGAGAGGCGTCTGTCAAGCCGTTTTTCCGCGATTTTGCGTACTATATCGCGCAGATCGCCTTGCTGATCGCGGCAGAATTTGCCGTTTCGCGGGTGATCGGATATCCCGGTGACGACTTCAATCTGTTCGGCTCGGCATTTGCACAGAATATCTGGCTCGCAGTCTGCATCGCCATGCTGCTGACCGCCGCGCTGATCTGCATGGCGGTCGGCATCGCGCGCACCATGCTCTTTCACGACGACAAATCAAAATGAGGAGAAACCACCATGACGAATTCGGAAATTCTGGCTCACATCGACCACACCAACCTCCGCCCCGACGCAAAATGGGAGGATATTGCGCAGCTCTGCGAGGAGGCGCTGACCTATCACACGGCGTCGGTCTGCATCCCGTCATACTATGTCAGGCGCGCAAAGGAAGCCTATCCGGCACTGCATGTCTGCACGGTGATCGGCTTCCCGCTCGGGTATCAGCCGGCATCGGTCAAGCAGTTTGAGGCGGCAGAGGCAGTCGCGGACGGCGCCGACGAGATTGACATGGTAATCAACGTATCTGCGCTGAAAAACGGCGACGATGCCGTCGTGCTCGACGAAATCAGAGCCGTGCGCGCGGCATGCGGCGGGCAGGTGCTCAAGGTGATCGTCGAGACCTGCCTGCTGACCGGCGATGAAAAGGAGCGCGTCTGCAAACTCGTTTCGGAGGGCGGCGCGGATTACATTAAAACCTCGACGGGCTTTGGCAGCGCCGGTGCACAGTTGGAGGATATTGCGATTTTCAAGGCGAACATCGCAGAGAATGTGAAGATCAAGGCTGCCGGCGGCATCCGCACGCGCGAGCAGATGGAGGCATTTCTCGCGGCGGGCTGTGACCGTCTCGGGTGCAGCTCCGCGAAAATCCTGTTTGACGCGGAATGAACGCGGAGATTCTGCTCTCCGGATATGACAAAAGCACGCAGTTGCTTGCATACCGTGTGTACTGCACCGCGCTGCCAGAGACAGAGCGCCGCAGGGGTCACCGGCTTGAGCATCTGACCGCGCTCGATCTGCTCGGGGCGGCGCTGCTTGAGGATTTCGGCGTCCGGCATGCGAAAATCGTGCGCCGGGGAATTGAGAAACCCGCGCTGATACACGATTTTCTGCACATGAACCTCTCGCACTGCAAAGGGCTTGCGGTCTGTGCGATGGGGCGGCTTCCGGTCGGCATCGACTGCGAACGCCCCCGCGCCGTGAAGGATCACCTGCTCGACCGCATCTGCGCGCCCGAAGAGGCTGCGGCGATCCGCGCGGCGACCGACCGGGAAACGGCGTTTTCGCGCCTCTGGACGCTCAAGGAGGCTTACGGCAAATTCACCGGGCGGGGCATCCGCGAGCCGCTCGATACGCTGCAGTTTGAACTCGGCGACAGCATCCGGTTTGTGCATCCCGCGTCGGAGGACGTCATGTTTTTTCAGATGATACGCGGAAATCAGCATATCATTTCCGTCTGCCTGCCGAAATCGGACTTGCAGATCGAATCGGCAGAGGCGGTGCTGTGCAGCTGATCAGCACGGCTTGTTGAAAACACACAGTTTCAGGCATGAAAAGCGCCAAAAATGCTTTGATTTTCAACATTTCCACAGAGTTTTCCACGAAAATACGGGCTTTTTCGCATCCCGTCCGTTTTGCAGGAGTCGTCAGATGCTTGTGAAAACATCGCAAATACGTTATTTTTCAGAAAGGGTGTCCTGTTATGCTGTCTATCGACCTGCGGGGGCAGACTGCCCTCATCACCGGTGCTTCGGGGATGCTCGGGCGCGTGATTGCGCGCGTCTTCGCCGACTGCGGCGCCAACCTGATCCTGCACTACTATCACGGGGCGGAGCAGGCGGAGGCGCTTGCGGATGAGCTGCGTGCAAAGACCGGTCGGCGCATCGTCACGGTCGGGGCAGATGTCACCGACGCGGATTCCGTCGCGAAAATGCGCGCATTTGCTGAAAATTCTGCGGTCGGCATGCCCGATATCCTCGTGCACAATGCGGTTATCCAGTACGAGTGGAAATCGGTCATCGAGCAGCCGCTCAGCGATTTTCAGAGCCAGTATGACTCCTGCGTGATGCAGACCGTGCACATGGTCAAGAGCTTTGTGCCCGCGATGATTGCGCGCGGGAACGGCGGACGCATCGTAGTCATCAACACCGAATGCGCGGCGCTCTGTGAGGAAAACAACGGCGCCTATGCCTCCGCAAAACGCGGGCTCGACGGGCTGGTGCGCGTGCTCGCAAAGGAACTCGGACCGCACAGCATCACGGTCAATCAGGTCGCGCCGGGCTGGACCGTGACCGAAAATGACCGCCGCAATCACACCGAACGTCAGCCCGACTATGACAAAACCGTGCCGCTGAAACGCCGCGGCACCGATATGGAGATCGCGCAGATGTGTGCATTTCTCGCGTCGCCATTGGCGTCGTTCACGACCGGCGCCTATATCCCGGTTTCGGGCGGGCGCGTGATGCCGGGGATCTGAGATGCAGGATCCGGCTTGCGGATGTCTGTTTCCGCACCCTCAATTTTCATACGTGAGAAACATTCCGGGACAGGAGAAAAAGCTATGAAAAAAAGAAACGGAACCGCTGCGGTACTTGCGCTCAGCCTGCTGCTTTCCGGCTGCGGCGCCGGGAGCAGTGTGACGGATAGCAAGCCTGAGAGCAAAGCGGAAACGACGACGACCGCCGCAGCAACGACGGAAACAACAACAACGACCGAAGTGACGACCACAACTGCGAAAAAGGAGGAACCGGCAATGACACTGACCAAAGACGATGAGGTCTGGACAGGCAAATTCTTCTGTGCGAAGCTCGGCTATGAGGTCGAGGTGGAGGCAGACGGCGTTGTCAGCGAGGACTATGTGCGGCGCTGCGCCGCTCAGATCGAGAACATGTCCGATGAACTGTATAACGCGATCCGCGAGGCGGCAAAGCGCTATTGTCTGGCATTTCTCCGCAGGGAAAAAGACAACCTGGGCGAGGATTTTGTCATTGAAGAGGATTATCAGAGGGTCACGAAGGACACGCCCGCAGAAGATATCATGAAGATGTGCCAGTTCGACACGCTGTATATCGGCGAAATGGAGGACGAGAGCCAGATCTATTTCACGCTCGGCGGCAACTGCGACTGGGAGATCGAGCACGGTCTGGAAACCGGCATTCAGGACGGAAAGCTCGTGTATCTGGGCAGCTTTGACGATGTTTCCACGCCCGACCAGCTGTCCTATTACACAGAGGACAATGGCAGGCAGTGGAATTACGCACTGACCTTTGAGGAGCTGACAGCCGATATCATTGCGAAGATCGAAGGGATCGAAGACCTTGACAGGTTGGAGGGTGTTTCCGAGGCGGAGATCGACAAGGCGGAGCAGGAGCTGCAGCTGCTCTTCCCGGATGAATACCGTGCAATTCTGCTGAAATACGGCAGCATCAGCTTCGGCTCGCATGAATGGACAGGGCTCGGCTTTGCGGGCGAGGGCAATGTCATTGAGATGACGCAGCGTGAGCGCGAGCTGAACAAGGAGCTTGCGGGAAAGCTCTTTGTGCTTGAAAATGCGGGCATCGACGGCATCATCATTGCCGCGAACGAGTTTGGCGACGTATTTCAGTATCAGGGCGGGGAATCCAAGAAGATTCACGGCTCGATCCTTGAATATCTCGAATGGTGCCTGCAAAACTGACCGTGCCTGTATCAGAAAGGAGAAATCTGCATGGATGATCTGGAGATCGTGAGAACCAAAAGGGGCTCAGAATGCTCGTTTTTCTGTCCGGCTCTGGGGATGGAGATGAAGCTGCTCGCCCAGGGAGAGATCAGTGACGATTACATCAGAAAATGTATCAGTTATCTGAATAATCTGTCCGGCGCAATGAAGGCTGACATCTGCAGATATGCAAAAGCATTTTGTATCTGGCTGTCCGGCGAATATGAAAAAGCGAAAAACGGGCAGAGCAACTATTCGCCATATCTGGTGGGCGATGCCTTCCTGCAGGTATCGGAGGAAACGCCTGAGCAGGACATTTTACGCTGTCTTGAACTGAACACGCTGTGCATCTACGAACCGGAGGACGAAAACATCATTACGTTTCTGCTGTGGAATCCGGATGTCTGGAATGATGAACACGGTTTGACTGTCTCGATCCGGAACGGAAAAATCCTGTATGTCGGAGAATGCGATTACGCGCCCTATTGGGTGAAAGGATATTTCAGCCCGTGCAAGGATGAAACCAAAAATTTTGTAAACCGATCTGAAAGGAGCTTTCCCATGAACACCAACAGCTATGAATCCCCGTTCTGCACCCGTTACGCGAGCAGAGAGATGCAGTATCTCTTCTCCGCAGACAAGAAATTCACCACATGGCGGCGTCTATGGGTCGCCCTCGCGAGAGCCGAGCACGAGCTGGGGCTGAATGTCACCGCCGAGCAGGTCGCGGAGCTGGAGGCGCACATCACCGATATCGACTATGAGGCTGCGGCAAAGCGCGAGCGCGAGTGCCGCCACGACGTCATGTCGCATGTCTACGCCTACGGTCTGGTCTGCCCGAATGCGAAGGGCATCATCCACCTCGGCGCGACCTCCTGCTATGTCGGCGACAATACCGATATCATCATCATGCGCGATGCGCTCAGGCTCGTGCGCAAAAAGCTGATCTCCGTGCTGCGCAATCTCGCGAAATTCGCGGAGGAGTGGAAGGCACAGCCCTGCCTTGCCTATACGCACTGCCAGCCCGCACAGCTGACAACGGTCGGCAAGCGCGCGACCCTCTGGATGAACGAGCTCCTGCTCGATCTCGAGGCGCTGGATTTCGAGCTCGGGCGGATGAAGCTGCTGGGCTCGAAGGGCACGACCGGCACGCAGGCGTCCTTCATGGAGCTTTTCAACGGCGACGGCGCGAAGATTCGCGAGATGGAGCGCAAGATCGCGGTCGAGATGGGCTTTGCGCCTGATGCAGTCGTGCCGGTCTCCGGGCAGACCTACTCGCGCAAGGTCGATGCGCAGGTGCTGAATGTCCTCTCGGGCATTGCGCAGTCCGCGATGAAATTTGCCAATGACATGCGCCTGCTCCAGTCCTTCAAGGAGATGGAGGAGCCGTTTGAATCCGGGCAGATCGGTTCGTCGGCAATGGCGTACAAGCGCAACCCGATGCGCTGCGAGCGCATCACGGCACTGGCGAGATACCTCATCACCGACACGCTGAACCCGGCATTCACGGCGGGCACGCAGTGGTTTGAGCGCACGCTCGACGACTCGGCAAACAAGCGCATCGCAGTCGCAGAGGGCTTCCTCGCGGCAGATGCGATCCTCAATATCATGATGAACGTCACAAGCGGCATGGTTGTCTATCCGGCGGTCATCCGGCAGCGCGTGATGGCAGAGCTGCCCTTCATGGCGACGGAAAATGTCATCATGGACGCAGCGGCGCGCGGCGGCGACCGGCAGGAGCTGCACGAGCACATCCGCGTGCATTCGATGGCAGCGGGCGCCGAGGTCAAGCAGAAGGGCCTGAAGAACGACCTCTGCGAGCGCATTGTGAATGACCCGATCTTCGGCGTGACCGCGGACGAGCTGAACGCAAGACTCGACCCGGCAAATTACACCGGCAGAAGCGTGCAGCAGGTCGAGGAATTCCTCGCGGAGTGCGTGAACCCCGTGCTCGCCGATTCGGAATCCGCCGACGAGGTCGAGCTCACGGTCTGAGCGTGACGGGCAGCGCACAGAGCCGATCTGCATTCCGACCACCGGCAGCGGGAAAAGCAAGATGTTACAGGAAAGGAGAGTGTACAATGGCAAGATGTCCGTATCTGGACTATGAATCCAGAGGCGCACTGTTCTCGCAGGGAGACTATGTCTGCAAGCTCTGCGGAAAGTACGTCAAGGAGGAAGAGGTCAAGGAAAAGTGCAAGACCGACAGCGATCAGTACGAGGAATGTCCGGTCTACAAGAACCGCTGAAACACCGCTCTGTACTGTCCGGGCGGCGGATGCACACCGCCGCCCGATTTTTTTGAGACAATCCAGCCGATTTTGCCGCAAATCTCTTGACTTTTTTCCCAAAATGCTCTATAATAAAAGATACTTGTCGGCATTTGCTCTTTTGGCTCTGCCGATGCAGGATGAAAACAAGGAGGCTTTGCTGTGAAGAGCAACAAATCTGTCTTCTTCATCGTGTTTATTCTCATCATCGCATATGCGGTCTCGACCGTTGTCGGTGTGCGGAACCAATACGGTGATCTGACAACAGTCTATGTCAAGGGCGTGCAGGATATCCGCCTCGGCATCGACATTCAGGGCGGCGTGGACGTCACCTTTGCACCGGCGGACGGCGTCGATGCGACCAAGGATCAGCTCGAGGGTCTCGAAGAGACCATGAAGGCACGTCTTGTCAACCTCGGCATCAACGACTATGAGGTCTATATGGACGAGGCGAACGACAAGGTCATCGTGCGCTTCCCGTGGCAGACCGGCGAAACCAATTTCGACCCCGAGGCTGCGGTCAAGGAGCTCGGCGAAACCGCAAAGCTCCAGTTCCGCAAGGGCTACACCTACACCAGCTCCGCGGACGAGAACGGCAAGGTCACGGTCGTCCCCGGCGGCGACACCGTCCTCGAGGGCAAGGATGTCGATGAGGCTTATGTCGACTACGAGCGTGACAACAGCGGCAACCCGACCGGCAAATATGTCGTCGGGCTGAGACTGAAGGAAAGCGGAAAGATCGCCTTCAAGGAGGCAACGCAGGCTGCCTACAATAAGGACTCTGCGTATCTCGATATCAACGGCTCGCAGTCGCGCTATGTCATCTCCATCTGGATGGACACGGTCTGCATCTCCTATCCGCAGGTCAGCGCGGTCATCGACGACGGCAAAGCACAGATCACCGGCGACTTTGACTACGAAGGCGCAAAGGCGCTCGCCGACAAGATCAACGGCGGCTCGCTGCCCTTCAACCTCAAGACCGAGACCTTCAAGACCATTTCCCCGAGCATGGGCTCCGGCGCGCTGAAGATCATGGTGATCTCCGGCATCATCGCGCTGTGCTTCATCATGCTCTATATGATCGTGCTCTACCGTCTGCCCGGCTTTGTCGCATCGGTCGCGCTGCTCGGTCAGGTCGCGGGCACGCTGGCGGTCATTTCCGGCTGGTGGGGCTTCATGGATTCCAACACGCTGACCATCCCCGGCATCGCGGGCATCATCCTCGCGATCGGCATGGGCGTCGACTGCAACATCATCACGGGCGAGCGCATCAAGGAGGAGCTGAACACCGGCAAATCCCTGCAGGCAGCGCTCAAGTCCGCATACAAGCGGTCGTTCACCTCGATCCTCGACGGCAACGTCACCGTCATCATCGTCGCGATCATCCTCATGGGTGCATTCGGCGTTTCCTCGAGCTTCTTTGCAAAGATGCTCTCCTTCCTGTTCAGATGGTTCGGCGTCTCGACCGAGGGCACGATCTATTCCTTCGGCTTCACGCTGCTGACGGGCGTTATTTTCAACTTTATCATGGGTGTTCTGGCTTCCAGACTGATGCTGACCTCCCTGTCCAAGTTCCAGTGCTTCCAGAACAGAAAGCTGTACGGAGGTGCTGAGAAATGAGCAAGAATAAGAAAACGGCACAGACTGTGTCTGTCAAATCGCTCACCGAGCAGGTGCGCGTCCGCGATTTCTACGGCACGCGGAAGATCTTCTTCGTGACCTCCGCCTGCCTGATGGTGCTGGTGCTGCTGATGTGCTTTATCCGCGGCGTCAATATCTCGATCGAGTTCAAGGGCGGCACGCTCGCGACCTATGCCTACTCCGGCACGGTCAATGAGAACGAGCTCCAGTCCGTCGCGCGCGATTACCTCAACACCGTCGTCAATGTGCAGCTCGGCGAGACCTTCACCGGCAACAAGCAGACGACCGTGACCTTCTCCTTCAACCTCAGCAACAATCAGTCCTTCGATGCGGAGATGCAGACGGAGCTCGAAAAGAAGCTGCAGGAGAAGTTCCCCGATGCAAACATCGAAGCGCTGGAGACCAACGACGTCGCGCCGTCCTCCGGTAAGACCTTCCTGCTCAAGTGCACGGTCGCGGCTTTGTTCGCGTCCATCGTGCTGATCCTCTATATCGCATGGAGATTCAAGCGCATTTCGGGCTGGAGCGCCGGTATCTTCGCGGTCTGCGCGCTGCTGCACGACCTCGTGATCGTCTTCGGCACCTTCGTGGTCTGCGGCTTCGAGATCGACTCCAGCTTCATGGCGGTCATCCTGACCATCCTCGGCTACTCGGTCAACGACACCATCGTCGTCTACGACCGTATCCGTGAGAATCAGTCGATCCTGCCCAAGGAGACCGACCTGCCGACGCTGGTCAACATTTCGCTGAGCCAGACGATGAAGCGCACCATCCGCACCTCGATCACGACCATCGCGGCAATGCTGGTCGTCTCGGTGCTCGCGACCGTCAACCATGTCAGTTCGATCCTGCACTTCAGCATTCCGATGACCGTCGGCATGATCTCGGGCTGCTATTCGTCTCTCTGCCTCGCACCGATGCTGTGGACCGCATGGAAAACCCGCGGCAGAAAAGCGGAATAATCGGCGCATCTGCGCACAAATCGGGAAAAAATCAGGTTACGGATTTCCCAATCATTGTAAAAATATGCTGAAAAAATACAAGGCGTCTTGCGTTTGCAGGGCGCCTTGTGTTATAATAAACAGGTATATATGATGCCAAAGGAGCGGATTTCATGCAGGCTGCGGTATCATCTGCCTGTCTCTATCCGAAGCCGACGGAGGATGCGCTCTATGAACTCTGCCTGCTCGGGATCCAGAATGTCGAGATCTTTCTCAATGCACCCTCGGAGTGCAGACAGGTGTACGTCAGCGACCTCGCTGCCATGCTCAAACGCTTCGGGACAAAATGCGTTTCCGTGCATCCGTGGACGGCGCCGAACGAGGGGTATATGCTCTTTTCGGGCTATCAGCGGCGGGCGTCGGATTTCATCGACGAGGCAAAGCAGGTCTTCTGCATGATGCAGCGGCTCGGTGCAAAATACTATATCCTGCACGGGGCACCGGTCGGCGGCTGCAAAACGGAAATCTACTGCGAGCGCTTTCAGATGCTCAGCGATGCGGGCAGGGAATTCGGCGTGACCGTCACGCAGGAGAACGTGCACCGCTGCGAAAGCCAGAGCCTGCGCTTTCTGCGCGAATTCTGCCGCATTCTCGGCGATGACGCGAAGATCACCTTTGACCTAAAGCAGGCAGTACGCGCCGGCATGGAGATCGGCGAGGCAGTGCGCCTGCTGGGAAGCCATATCGTGCATGTGCACATCAGCGACAACGGACCGCTGGGCGACTGCCTGCGCATCGGGCAGGGGCGCTTTCAGACGGCGGATTTTCTGCGGTCGCTGCGGGAAAAGGGCTTTGACGGCGCGGTCGTGCTCGAGCTCTACCGCGAGGGCTTCGGCGCAGCGTCGGAGCTCGCCGAGGACTGCCAGAAGCTCACTAGGATGATTCGCAAGCTCGGAGACTGAGGGCTGCAATACCGAATACAAGGAGGGAGAAGCAATGCGTTGTCCGTTCTGCGGAGAAGAGGACACCAAGGTTATCGACTCGCGCTCCATCGAGGGACGCAAAAAACGGCGCAGAATGTGTGCACAGTGCGGCAAACGCTTCACCACCTTCGAGACCGTGGAGCGCCCGATGCTCATGGTCGCCAAGCGCGACGGCTCCTTTGAGCCCTTCAACCGCAACAAGCTGATCTCCGGCGTGATCTCGTCCGTGAAGAAGCGCCCGGTCGATATCGACACCGTCAACGATCTGGTCGACGAGATCGAATCGGAGCTCGCGAACGAAATGGTCTCGACCGTTTCGCCCGACCGCATCGGGCAGATGGTGCTCGACCGGCTGCGGAAGATCGACGTGGTCGCCTATGTGCGCTTTGCGTCGGTCTATCAGAAGTTTTCCGATATCGACGACTTCGTGCGCATCATCAGCGAGGTGCGCGGCGAGGGAAAATAATCACCGTACAGACTGCATCAGCCGCGTTTCGGCGTTGTAGACCTGCGCACCGACGAGCATCCCGTCGCAGAGCAGCAGCTCGGCAAAGAGCACGTCGCTCTCCGCGATCGGATAGACGCAGCGCAGCGCCTGCTGCCCGCCGAATTGCTCGGGATACAGCCCCTGCGCATGCTGGAGCTGCAGCCAGCGCTGCCCCGCGGAGGTCTTCCACTCGCGCGGGATCTGCGTCTGCACCTGTGTCTCGGCACCGGTCTGCCAGCCGCGGAGATTCAGCCACGCGATGCGTTCGTCTGCCGTTTCCAGCAGAATGCCCGGTGCTTCGGGCTCGGGCTGCCCGCGCAGCAGCACTGCGGCAGCGGCTGCGGTCACGCAGAGCACACAGAATATCTTGATTGACCGTTTCATGCGGTTCGCCTCCCCTCTGAGATTCTATGCGGCAGGGCGGGGAAAAAGACCGCGAAAGGATGCCCCATGACAATGAGACTTGACCGGTTCCTCACCTCGCAGACCGCGCTGACGCGGCGCGCCTGCTGCGATGCGGTAAGGCAGGGCAGAGTGACCGTCAACGGCAGCGCTTGCCGCCAGCCGGAGCAGAAGATCACCCCCGGCGCCGACAGCGTCACGCTCGACGGCAAGCCGGTTCAATACAGCGAATTCCACTATTTCCTCATGCACAAGCCCTGCGGGGTCATCACGGCTTCGCGCGATCGGCACGCAAAGACCGTGCTTGATCTGCTGAAGCCGGAGGACCGTCTGCCCGGGCTCTTTGCCTGCGGGCGGCTCGACAAGGATACCTCCGGGCTGCTGCTCATCACCGATGACGGACAGCTCTCGCACAGGCTGCTCTCGCCGAAGCACCATGTGACAAAATATTATCTGGTGCAGCTTTCCCGCCCCTTTGAGCCTTCGTATATTGATACGCTCAGGGAGGGCATCACGCTGCGTGACGGCGCGAAGGAGGAGCAATGTCTCCCCGCGGAATGCGAACAGATCGGCGAAAGGATGTGCGTCATCGGGCTGCACGAGGGCAGATATCATCAGGTGCGGCGCAGCTTTGCGGCACTGGGAAACCATGTGGAAAACCTGCTGCGGGTGCGCATCGGAGGGCTCGATTTGCCGCCGGAATTGCCGCCGGGAGGCTATTTGGCAATCTTTACAAAAGAGGTTGAAAGGATGTTGAATCCTTCGTCTATTTCGTTGGCGGCGGCATTTTGCAGGCGTCAATATTCGTCATATTGGATAAAGGAACCCGTCTAACTTTGGTTATTTATCATCTTGACTGGATCGAAAAAATCCGGTATAATGATAGCAGTGATTGTATATTCCGGAAGGCTGTGCTCTGCAGCGGAACGGATGCGCGGTCACAATAACACAGTTTCAGTTTGTATGCGGTCAGGCGCATACTTGCAGCGCGCACAACGCGCACTGCATGATAATCTATGAGTTACAGGAGGACTAGAGAATGGCAAGTTTGTCTTTGCGGGGTATCTACAAGAAGTATCCCGGCGGCGTCGTCGCAGTTTCCGATGTCAACCTCGAGATTCGCGACAAGGAATTCATCGTTCTGGTCGGACCTTCCGGCTGCGGTAAGTCTACTACCCTGCGCATGATCGCAGGTCTGGAGGAAATCTCCGAGGGTGAGCTCTATATCGGCGACCGTCTGGTCAACGACATTGCACCGAAGGACCGCGATATCGCGATGGTGTTCCAGAACTATGCTCTGTATCCGCATATGACCGTGTTCGACAACATGGCATTCGGTCTGAAGCTCCGCAAGGTGCCGAAGGATGAGATCGCCAGAAAGGTCGAAGAGGCTGCAAGAATCCTTGACCTGACTCCGCTGCTCAACCGCAAGCCGAAGGCAATGTCCGGCGGTCAGCGCCAGAGAGTGGCGCTCGGTCGTGCAATCGTCCGTAATCCGCAGGTCTTCCTGCTCGACGAGCCGCTGTCGAACCTCGACGCGAAGCTCCGTGCACAGATGAGAACCGAGATCTCGCTTCTCCACAAGCGTCTCGGCACCACCTTTATCTATGTTACGCACGACCAGACCGAGGCTATGACGATGGGTGACAGAATCGTGGTCATGAAGGGCGGCTTCGTCCAGCAGATCGACACCCCGCAGAACCTCTATGAGACCCCGTGCAACAAGTTCGTCGCAGGCTTCCTCGGATCGCCGCAGATGAACTTCATCGACGCGATCCTGACCTACCGTGAGGGCAAGTATGTCGTCGTGTTCGGCTCGAACGACACCAAGACCAGCAGAGGCGTCAAGTATGAGGTCGAGCTGCCTGACAGCAAGGTCACCCCGGACCTTGAGCACTACATCGACAAGGAAGTCGTCATGGGCATCCGTCCGGAGAACGTGCACGATGAGCCGCAGTATCTCGCAAACGCGACCACCGGTATCGTCAAGTGCTCCGTCGAGATCACCGAGCTCATGGGCGCAGAGACCTATCTGTACCTCGAGTGCGAGGGCGTCAAGCTGACCGCGCGCGTCTCGCCGAAGTCCACCGCACGTCCGCAGGATGAGATCGACGTCGTGTTCGACGCGGAGAAGATCCACCTGTTCGACAAGGAAACCGAGAAGACAATCATCAACTGATTCTCTGTTCGTACAAAGGAGCCCCGTTCTGCTGTCCGGCAGGGCGGGGCTTTTGGAATATTTCTACTACATTTTCAGGAGGTTCATTATGTTTATCCGTATTTCTGACCAGATCATCAACGCAAATGCCATCCGGGCGATCCGCAAGTACAACGAAGCACTCTACTGGTATATCATCATTGACCTCGCAGGCGACAACACGCTGAAATTCGGTCCGTTCACCGAGGATCAGGCAGACCAGATCATGCTCGAGACCGGCAAGGCGCTGAACATCGTCGACCTGAACCAGACCATCATTCCGACCGAGGGCTGATTATGCGCTTCGCTTTCTTTGACGCAAAGCCCTATGACCGTCCGAGCTTTGAGCGATTCGGCGCAGAGCACGGTGTCAAGTTCAAATTCTACGAGACAAAGCTCACGCCCGATACGGTCGGGCTCGCGCGCAACTGCGACGGCGTCTGCACCTTTGTCAACGATACGCTTGATGCAGAGGTGCTTGAGGCGCTCGCCGACCTCGACTGCAAATATCTCGCGCTGCGCTGCGCGGGCTACAACAATGTCGACCTGAAGGCTGCACACGACTGCGGTCTCCGGGCTGCGCATGTCCCGGCGTATTCGCCCTATGCGGTCGCCGAGCACGCAATGGCGCTGCTGCTGACCTCTGTGCGGCGCATCCACAAGGCGTATATCCGCACGCGGGATTTCAATTTCTCGCTCAGCGGCATGACCGGCTTTGACCTGCACGGCAAGACCGTCGGCGTCGTCGGCACGGGGCGCATCGGGCGCGTGTTCATTGATATCTGCCGGGGCTTCGGCATGAAGGTGCTCGCCTACGACAAATTCCCGGCGAAGGATGCCGGTTACGAATACGTCACGCTCGAGGAGCTGCTCTCCCGCAGCGATATCATTTCGCTGCACTGCCCGCTGACCGACGAAACGCGGCATCTCATCAACTGCGACACGATCAGGCTGATGAAGAAGGGCGCGGTCGTCATCAACACCTCCCGCGGCGCCCTGATCGACGCGGAATGCCTGCTTGAGGGCATCAAGTCGCGGCAGATCGGCGCAGCGTGCCTCGACGTCTACGAGGAGGAGACCGACTATTTCTTCGAGGACCTCTCCGGGCATATCCTCAATGACGACATTCTCGCGCGGCTGATCTCCATGCCGAATGTCATCGTGACCTCGCATCAGGCGTTTCTGACCGAGGAGGCGCTCAGCAATATCGCCGAGACCACCGTGCAGAACATTGTGCAGATGCACGACGGGCTCCCCTGCGCGAATGAGCTGGTCTGGAAGGACGGCGAGATCGTCCACGGGTCGGCAAAGTGATTTTTGGGGGCTGCCCGCCCACAAACCCCTCGCCGAAGGGATACTGTCCCTTTGGAATCCCATTCTGAGGAGGAAAACTCTATGACCGTAACAAACGATATCCGCTATATCGGCGTGAACGACCATCAGATCGACCTGTTCGAGGGGCAGTATGACGTGCCCAACGGCATGGCGTACAATTCCTATGTCATTCTCGACGAGAAGATCGCCGTCATGGACACGGTCGACCGCAATTTCACGCATGAGTGGCTCGACAATCTCGCGGCGGCGCTGAACGGCAGAAAGCCCGATTACCTGATCGTGCAGCACATGGAGCCCGATCATTCTGCAAATATCGCAGCGTTCATGAAGCTCTACACTGAGACCGTCATTGTCGCGACGGCAAAGGCGTTTCAGATGATGCAGAATTTCTTCGGGACGGATTACGCGGACCGCAGACTGGTCGTCAAGGAGGGCGATACCCTCTCGCTGGGCAGACATACGCTGACCTTTGTCACCGCGCCGATGGTGCACTGGCCCGAGGTCATGCTCACCTATGACAGCACGGACAAAGTGCTCTTCTCCGCCGATGCGTTCGGCAAATTCGGCGCACTCGACACCGAGGAGGACTGGGCTTGCGAGGCACGGCGCTATTATTTCGGCATCGTCGGAAAATACGGCGCGCAGGTGCAGGCAGTGCTCAAAAAGGCTGCCGCGCTCGATATCGGGATCATCTGCCCGCTGCACGGTCCCGTGCTCTCTGAGAATCTCGGCTACTATCTCGGGCTCTATCAGACATGGTCGGGCTACGGCACCGAGACCGAGGGCATTGCGGTCTTCTATACCTCCGTCTACGGCAACACCAAGCGCGCTGCCGAAAAGCTCGCGGAGCTGCTCAGGGCGAACGGCTGCCCGAAGGTCGCGATCAGTGACCTCGCGCGCGAGGATATGGCAGAGTGCGTCGAGGACGCCTTCCGCTACGGGCGCATCGTGCTTGCGACGACGACCTATAACGCGGAGATCTTCCCGTTCATGCGCACATTCATCGAGGAGCTGACCGAGCGCAATTTCCAGAACCGCACCGTCGGCTTCATCGAGAACGGCTCCTGGGCACCGATGGCGGAGAAGGTCATGAAAAAGATGCTCGAGGGCTGCAAGAACCTGCGCTTTGCGGAGAACACTGTGCATATCAAGTCGGCACTGAACGACGAGAGCAATGCACAGCTCGACGCGCTTGCAAAGGAGCTCTGTCAGGATTATCTGGCGCAGCAGGACGAGACCGCCGACAAGAACGACCTGACGGCACTCTTCAAAATCGGCTACGGGCTCTATGTCGTCACCTCGAACGACGGCACGAAGGACAACGGTCTGATCGTCAACACGGTCACGCAGGTGACGAACACCCCGAACCGCGTCGCTGTGACGATCAACAAGGACAGCTATTCGCACCATGTCATCAAGCAGACCGGCGTGATGAACGTCAACTGCCTCTCGACCGAGGCGCCGTTTAAGGTCTTTGAGAATTTCGGCTTCCGGAGCGGGCGCAATACCGACAAATTTGCGGGCTGCTCGCCGATCCGCACCGACAACGGTCTGGTGATGCTGCCGCACTACATCAACGCGATGATGTCGCTCAAGGTGGAGCAGTACGTCGATCTGGGCACGCACGGCATGTTCATCTGCGAGGTGACGGAGGCAAGAGTGATCTCCGATGCGCCGACGATGACCTATACCTACTATCTGGAGCAGGTGAAGCCCAAGCCCGAGACCGAGGGCAAGAAGGGCTGGGTCTGCAAGATCTGCGGCTATGTCTACGAGGGCGACGAGCTGCCGGCGGATTTTGTCTGTCCGCTGTGCAAGCACGGTGCTGCGGACTTTGAACCGATCGAGGAATAAGGAAGGAGGGACGGAAATGAAGTACATCTGCACTGCATGCGGCTATGTCTACGACGAGGAGCTGGGCGATCCGGAGAACGGCATCGAGCCGGGCACACCGTTTGAGGACCTGCCGGAGGATTACGAATGCCCGCTCTGCGGCGTCGGCAAGGACATGTTTGAGGAAGAGTGAGAATTAGAAATGTGAAATGAGAAGTGAGAAATGCTGCGGGGCGCTCCCGTCATTTCTCACTTCTCATTTCTCATTTCTCATTTCGGAATCGCATTATTTTTCAAAAAGGACTGGACATTTTGCAGAAAATCATGTATAATAGAAGGGTATCGAATTTTTTTGATTCTGAAGGAGGAATCATCTGCAATGAAATTGCTCAAACGTGCCGCTGCTGCGCTCCTCTCGGTCTGCACTGCCCTGACCTGCGCCTCCTGCGGCGAGAACACCGCAAATGCCATGAAGGTCAGTGACTACAACGTCCGCGCCGGCATCTACCTCTACTACGTCGTCAATGCCTACAGCGACGCTGTCTCCGAGCTCACCGATCAGGGCGAGAAATTTGACGACGTGAAGGAAACCAAGGATATCAAGAAAATCGTCAAGAAGATCAACCTCGACGGCGTCACCGTCGAAGAGTGGATCCAGAATAAGGCGGTCGAATACTGCCAGACCTTTGTCGCCGTCGAAAAGGAGTTTGACCGGCTCGGGATGACGCTCGACGGCAGCGAGCTCGCACAGATCGACAACACCGTCGCTTCAAACATGGCAAGCTACGGCGAGTTCTTCGATAAGACCGGCATCGGCGAGCAGTCCGTGCGCGATATCGTCACCTCCTCGCTCAAGCAGTCCAAGCTCTGGGATGCCTACTACGGCGAGGGCGGCTCGAAGGAGATCAAGGAGGACACCCTCAAGGACTACTACGCGGACAACCACCTCCGCATCAAGTATATCGAAATGCCGCTCAAGGACGGCGAGGGCAATCTGCTCAAAGCCGACGGCAAGGCGGAGATCGAGAAGATGGCAAAGGATTATCTCGCACGCCTCGAAAAGAAGCAGGGCAGCGAGAAGGACCTCATGGCGGAGTTCGATTACCTGATCGACGAGCACAACAACTACGTCACCTCGCTCTCGCAGGCGGCGATCACCACGACCGATGACGAAGGCAACCCCGTCACGACCGCGACCACCGCAAAATCGACCACCACCGAGACCAAGGCGACCACGGAGGATCAGACCTCCTCTGCGGGCGACGGCGATGCGACGACGACCTCCGCCTCTGAGGAGGAGACCACCACCACGACCACGACGCTTGCTGAGGATCAGACCGGCGAAGGCACCACGACCACCGCTGCGGACGGTCAGACCGGCGACAGCACCACGACGACAACGACCGCAGAGGCAGCCTCTGACAATACAGGCTCTGCCGACGTGACCACCTCCGGCACGGAGACCACCGAGGACACGACCACTACGACCACCGCGGTCACGAATTCGGTGGGCTACGACACCGGCAAGGAGCGCGTTCTGGCGGTGAGCACTTCTGCCAGCGAAGAGGAGAAAAAAGAAGACGAGACCACCACGGCTCCGACCTATACGCCCTGCGAGAAGGTCTACAACTGGGCGGTCGATCCGGCGACCAAGTATCTCGAGCCGGAATTCATCCAGGATGACGAGTGCTACTACATCGCCGTCAAGATGGATATCCGCGACCGCATGACCGATGATGACCTGTGGACGGAATCGCGCATCGAATCCGTGCGGCAGGAGCTCTACTACGACGAATTCCTCGACATGCTCAACGGCATGGGCAAGGAGCTCTCCGTCGAGCGCAACAAGAGCGCTTTCCGGCGCTATCATGTGCTGGACGTCGATCTGGTCGGCTATCAGACACTGCTCTATCAGAGCTACTACAGCAGTATGGGATATTCCGGTTAACGATCGGACGGGGGTGCATCACGCTTGCATCCCCGTCTTTGTAAATGCGAGCATGATAAACCGGAGTTTGCGGGGCACCGTAAGGTATTGTGGGGGCGCTGCCCCCACACCCCTGCCTAGGGGATACTATCCCCTAGGAACCCCGCTGCTGCTCACCGTGCCCCCCTTAAGGGGGGGCACGGTGAGCAGAAATGGGATTCTCAAGGGACAGTGTCCCTTGAGCGGGAGTCTGAGGTGAGTTTGCTTGCAAACTCATAGCGAAGCGTGCGAGAGCCCTCAGAACATCCCCGCGGCATCCCCGCAAACACTGATTTATCGTAGAATTTAATTATGGGAGGATTAAGCAATGTCTGAGTTTACTGTTCACGAGCCGCTGAAGGAGCAGACCGCGCTGCGGCTCGACCGCACGGTCAGGGCACTGCGCGCGAACCGCATGGATGCACAGTGGGTGCAGACCAAAGAAGAGGCGCTCGCGCTGGTGCGGCAGATGATCCCCGAGGGGGCTGTGTGCAGCTGCGGCGGCTCGATGACGCTTGCGGAATGCGGCGTCATGGACGAGCTGCGTTCGGGGCGCTATGATTTTCTCGACCGTGCGGCAGTGCCCGCGGAGCAGGTCGGCGAGATCTACCGCAAATCGTTCTCTGCGGACTGGTATCTGATGAGCAGCAATGCCGTCACCGAGACCGGCGAGCTCTACAATGTCGACGGCAACGGCAACCGCGTCGCGGCGCTGATCTTCGGACCGAAAAACGTCATCGTGATCGCCGGTGTCAACAAGCTGGTGCCGGATATCCCGGCGGCTGTCAGGCGCGTCAAGACGCTGACCGCGCCCGCCAACGCGATCCGTCTCAAGCAGGGCACGCCCTGCACCGAATGCGGCGTCTGTGCGGGCGTCAAAGGCGATCTCGCAGCGGGCTGCCGCGCCGACAAGCGCATCTGCTGCTCCTATGTCGTCTCGGGCTTCCAGCGCGTGCCTGACCGCGTCAAGGTCATTCTCGTCGCGGAGAACCTCGGCTACTGATCTGCGCGGAAAACAGCATCGGGGGCGACGGCATGGGAACGGAACCCGCACTTTCACTGACATTTTCTGACGGCACGCTGCTGGGCTATGCGCTGACCGGGCTGCTGTATCTGCTGCTGCCCGCTGCCGCCTTTGTGATGCTGCGCCGGCGCGGCGGTGCAAGGCTCTGGCATGTGACCGCCGGTGCGATCGTCTATTTTCTCACGGTGGAGCTGAGCGATCTGCTCGCGCGCGTTGTGGGCTTTTCGCTCCCGGAGAATCAGAAGGCGCTGATCGCCGCGGAGTTCGTCTGCTTTCTCGAGGAGGGCGGGCGCTGGCTGGCGATCTCGTACCCGATCGCCGATATCCGCTCGGACCGGGCGGCGGTCTGTCTCGGCATCGGGCACGGCGGGCTGGAATGCTGGATCCGCTGCGTGTAGAAATTTCGCATTATGTCGGTCGGGCAGCGCCTGAACCGCGAGGGGCTCAGCGCGTATCTCGCCGGGAAAACGCCCGAGGCTGCCGGACAGATCACGGCGCAGCTGCAGATCTATGCCGACCGGAGCCTGCCGGTCAGTCTGATCGGGATGCTGAATGCGGCAGCGAGCTTCGGGTTTCACATCGCGCTTTCGCTGCTGATTTACCGCAAGCTGAACGAGCTCAACCCGCAGAAGCGCTGGCTGCTGATCGCGATGCTGCTGCATCTCTGCAACAACCTGTTCCCGTGGCTCGCCTCGCTGACGGGCAGCGCCATGCTCACGGAGCTTACCGGGCTTGCGGCGAGCATCGGCGTCATCGCGGTCGTGTATCGGCTCATCGGCAGCACGGTGCTCCCTGACCGCACAGCATAGCGGCGCTTTTTCATTTCTCACTTCTCACTTCACATTTCTCATTTTTACAAAAAGGTGGAACGGTATGACCGATACTGCAACGAGGGAGGGCATCCGCGCCGTGCTGGAGACCTTTCCGCACACCCCGAAGGCGCATGTGCAGAGCTTTGGCTGTCAGCTCAATTTCTGCGACGGCGAAAAATATCAGGGCATCCTGCGCGATCTGGGCTTCGAGCTGACGGATTCCCGCGAGGAGGCGGATGTCATTCTCTATAACGCCTGCGCTGTGCGTGCACATGCCGAATCGCGCGTGCTCGGCTGGCTTGGCGCGCTCAAGAGCCTCAAGGAGCGCAATCCGCGGCTTGTGATCGGGCTCTGCGGCTGCATGGCGGAGGAGCAGAGCGTGCGCGAGCTGCTGCGCAAATCCTATCCGTATGTCTCGATGGTGCTCGGCGCGGGCGCGATGGAGCGGCTCCCCGGCGCGCTGCTCGAGGTCTACCGCGGGCAGAAGCACACCGAGGCGCTCGCCTTTGCGGGGCTCCCCGACGAGACCCTGCCGACCGTCCGCATGAGCCGCTTTCTCGCGAGCGTGCCGGTGATGTACGGCTGCAACAACTTCTGCACCTACTGCATCGTGCCCTATGTGCGCGGCAGAGAGCGCTCGCGCAGTCCCGAGGCGATCGAGCAGGAGGTGCGCGGGCTCATCGCGCAGGGATACCGGGAGATCCTGCTGCTGGGGCAGAATGTCAATTCCTACGGCAGAGGGCTCGAAACGGAGATCAGCTTTCCCACGCTGCTGCGGCGCCTCGACCGCATTCCCGGGGATTATTTCATCCGCTTCATGAGCTCGCACCCGAAGGACGCGACCCCCGAGCTGATCGATACGATCATGCAGTCGGAGCACATCGGGCGGCATCTGCATCTGCCGGTGCAGTCGGGCAGCGATGCCGTGCTCAGGGCGATGAACCGGCATTACACTGTCGAAAAATATCTGGCGCTGATCGACTATGCACGCGCGCTCGACCCCGATTTTTCGTTCTCGAGCGATCTGATCGTCGGCTTTCCGACCGAGACTGAGGCGGATTTTCAGCAGACGCTGGCACTGATCCGCCGCGTGAAATACGACAATCTCTACACGTTCATCTATTCGCCGCGCGAGGGCACACCTGCCGCGGAGACGGAAAATGTCTCGACCGAAGCGGAGATCGCCGACCGCATGGCGCGGCTGCTGGAAACGCAGCGGGCGCTCTCGGAGCAGTTCAACGCGCGCTTTCTCGGGCGCACATGCCGGATGCTCGCCGAGAAATACAATGAGGTGACAGGCATTCTCACGGGCAAGACCCGCGAGGGGCTCAACGCCGCCGTGCCGGGGCGCGCAGAGCAGGTCGGGCAGATGCTCGATATCCGCATCACCGGCGTGAAAAACTGGGCACTGACGGGTGAAGCCGTCTGAAAGGGGTATACTATGGCAGGCAAGGGTGCGCTGATCGTTGTCGACATGCAGAACGACTATCTCTGGGGGCTGCGCAAGCCGCAGTTCACCTACAATACCGAGCAGCTGGTAGCAAATGTCAACAGCGCCGTCGAATTCTATCTGGAATTCGGCTTTGATGTTCACTACATCCGCGAGGTGATCCCGAACAACTGGCTGACGCGCAAGCTGATCGGGCACAGCCTCTCGGGGACGCCCGGCATCGAGCTCTATGAGGGGCTCGAGGTCGTCAGCGACCTGATCTGGGACAAGCAGATGCCGGATGCCTTTTCGGTGCCTGCGTTCCGCGATATGGCAGCCAAGCGCAATTATACGGAGATCGCGGTCTGCGGGCTGGATTTCTGCGGCTGTGCGGGCGAGACTGCGAAGGGCGCGGCACTGACCGGCGCACATGTCGTGCTGCTGCAGGACTGCACCGGCACCCGCTACGGCGCAGACCGCATCGCAAAAATGACGATGCAGCTCAACCGGGTCGGCGTGCAGATTCAGGTGCCGAACGGCTGAAGCTTCTCACTTCTAATCTCTAATATCTAATTTCTAATTCCGGAGGAACCTAAAATGGCTGATTTGATGGAAATGGCAAAGGAGCTGGGGCGTGCGCTCCAGCAGGACGAGCGGTATCTCAGCTTCCGCGCGGCTGCGGAAACCAACGACAACGATTCCGTGCTGCAGGACCTGATCGCGTCCTTCACGGTCAAGCGCCGCGATTTAGAGCGCGAGCAGAGCAGCGAGCGCCCCGATGAGGACCGCATCAATGCGCTCGAAGCCGAGGCGAAGGCACTCTACGGCGAGATCATGTCCAACCCCTCGATGGCTGCCTATCAGGGCGCCCGGGCGGCATTTGAGCAGCTGCTCGACGGCATCAACCGCGTCATCGCGATGAGCGCCGCGGGCAAGGACCCCGACAGCTTTGATCTGACCGCGGCAGCCTCGTGCAGCGGAGACTGCTCTGCCTGCGGCGGCTGTCACTGAGAAACGGAGCCGCGCACATGGAATTTGACCGCTCGAAGCTCTCGCCGATGATGCAGCAGTATCTCGCCGTGAAGGATGCTGCCGGCGATGCCATCGTTTTTTTCCGGCTCGGCGATTTCTACGAGATGTTCTTCGACGACGCGATCCTCGTCTCAAAGCTGCTCGAGCTGACCCTCACGGGCAGAGACTGCGGTCTGCCGACCCGTGCGCCGATGTGCGGCGTGCCCTATCACGCGGTGGAGCAGTATCTCAAGCGGCTGGTCGGGCTCGGCTACCGGGTCGCGATCTGCGAGCAGATGGAGGACCCCGCACTGGCGAAGGGTCTGGTCGAGCGCGGCGTCATCCGCGTCGTGACCCCCGGCACGCTGATCGAATCCTCGATGCTTGACGAATCCAAAAGCAATTATCTCGCGGCGGTGTGGAGCACAAAGGATGAGCTCGCCTTCTGTGCGGCGGATATCTCGACCGGCGCGGTCAATCTGCACCGGCTCGAGGACAGCGGCAGGACGGACGCGCTCATTGCGCTGCTCGACCGCTATCAGCCCGCAGAGCTGCTGATCACAAAGGCATTCCTCGACTATAAGCCGGTCGCGGATTATCTCAAAACGCGCACGCACTGCATGGTGACGCTGCGCGACGACGACTGCTTTTCACCGGAAAAGCAGCGCGATCTGGTGCTGAAGCAGTGCTCCGCCGATTCGCTCCCCGCGCTCGGGCTGTCCGAGTCCGGCGCAGATGCCTGCGTCTGCTGCGGTCTGTTTCAGTATATCGCGGAAACGCAGCGCGCGGCAGTCGGGCGCTTCACAGAGATCACCGTGCACGGCAAAGACGGCATCATGGGGCTCGATTCGAGTGCGCGGCGCAATCTCGAGCTGACCGAGACACTGCGCACCCACGAGAAAAAGGGCTCGCTGCTCGGCGTGCTCGACCGGACCGAGACCGCGATGGGCAGACGGATGCTGCGCACATGGATGGAGCAGCCGCTGACGAACCCCAAGCAGATCATGGACCGCCTCAACGCGGTCGAGCTGCTGACGAAGCAGAGCGTGACGCTCTCGGAGCTGCGCGAGCTGCTGGACCGCGTGTTCGATCTGGAGCGGCTCATGTCCAGAGTGATGTTCCAGAAGGCGACCCCGCGCGATATGAAATCGCTCTCGCAGACCGCACTGCAGCTGCCCGCGCTCAAATCGCAGCTGCAAACGCTGGCGCAGTCGGCGCTCCTGAAACGGCTCGAGGGGGAAATTTCCCCGCTCAGCGAGATCTCCGACCTGATCGAGCGGGCGCTGGTCGATGAGCCGCCCGTGCAGATCAAGGACGGCGGCGTCATCCGCGACGGCTTCCACGAGGAGCTCGACCGGCTCCGTCACGCGATGAACCACGGCACCGATCTGATCGCGGAGATCGAGCAGCGCGAACGCGAGCGCACCGGCATCAAGAATCTGAAGATCGGCTATAACCGCGTCTTCGGCTATTATCTCGAGGTGTCGCGCTCCTATTACGAGCAGGTGCCGCCGGAGTGGGTCCGCAAGCAGACCCTTGCCAACTGCGAGCGCTACATCACGCAGGAGCTGCGCGAGACCGAGAATATGATCGTCAGTGCGAAGGACAGGGCACTGGCGCTCGAGGGCGTGATCTTCTCGGAGCTGCGCGATTTTCTGGCACAGCAGCTCAAAACCGTCCAGCAGACCGCGGCAGCCGTCGCACAGGTCGACGTGCTCTGTTCGCTGGCGATCACCGCGCTCGAAAATGAATACTGCAAGCCCGAGATCGCCGTCGACGGTCGCATCGAGATCCACGACGGGCGGCATCCGGTCGTCGAGCAGATGCTGACCGATTCGGTCTTTGTGCCGAACAATGTGCTGCTCGACCGCAAGGCAAACCGGCTCGCGATCATCACCGGACCGAACATGAGCGGAAAATCGACCTATATGCGGCAGACGGCGCTGATCGTGCTGATGGCGCAGATGGGCAGCTTCGTGCCGGCATCATACGCGAAAATCTCGGTCGTCGATGCGGTCTTCACCAGAGTCGGCGCCTCGGACGACCTGACAGCGGGCGAATCGACCTTCATGGTCGAGATGCACGAGGTCTCGGATATCCTGAAGCGCGCGACCCCGAACAGCCTTGTCATTCTTGACGAGGTCGGGCGCGGCACCTCGACCTTCGACGGCATCAGCATCGCAAGGGCGGTCGCGGAGTTTATCTCCGGCAAAAAGATCGGCTGCAAGACGCTCTTTGCGACGCATTATCACGAGCTGACCATGCTCGAGGGGCAGTGCGACGGCGTGCGGAATCTCTCGGTCGCGGTGCAGAAGCACGGCGATACGATCCGGTTCCTGCGCAAGATCGTCGACGGTGCGGCAGACGACAGCTACGGCATCGAGGTCGCAAAGCTCGCGGGGCTCCCGGCGCAGGTGACGAACCGTGCGCGGGCGCTGCTGACCGAGCTGGAGGCGCAGTCCAGAGCGGAAAAGGAAGCCCATGCGCAGAAGCTCGCGGCGGAATCCGCAGGGCAGATGAGCTTTTCTGCCGATGCCGATGCACAGGTGATCGCAAGGCTCTCAAAGACCCATGTGCATGAGCTCTCCGATGCGGAGTGCCGGGAGCTGCTGCTCGACCTGACCGCAATGCTGCAATGAAGCGGATATCATTTGATCTCGACGACACCCTGTTCGTCGACGACGTGAACTTCAAAACAGAGCCCGCACCGCGGTTTCCGTGGGACCGCATCTACAAGGAGCGGCTGCGTGCCGGAACGCCGGAGCTGATGCGGCGGCTGCGCGAGGCGGGCTGGGAGCTCTGGGTCTATACGACGTCCTTCCGGTCGCCGCGCTATATCCGCGGGCTCTTCCGGCAGTACGGCATCCGCTTCGATGAGATTGTGAACGGTGCGCGCCATGAGAAAGAGGTGCAGGCGGATCACGGCGAGCCGATGCCCTCGAAATATCCCGCGCATTACCGCATTGACCTGCATGTCGACGACGACCGCTCTGTCTGGGAAAACGGGCAGTATTACGGCTTCCGCGTGTTTCAGATCGGCGCACAGGATGACGAATGGGTCGAGAAGATTCTGGCGTATGCCGGGAAAATCATGAAGTGAGAAATGAGAAGGGCGGAATAACACCTCACGCCGGAGCGCTCATTTCTGAGGAAACATTGCAACAGCAGAAAGGGTGCATCACAGTGACTTTGGAGGAATTCAGGGAAAAGGCACAGGACAAGGAATGGGCGCCGGGCTGGGACGAGATCGAAGCCGCGTTCAAAGCGGTCTACGGCGAGCAGCAGCCCGAGCATTTCGGCACGGTCATCACGAGCCGGGCGATGTTCGGCGGACCCGAATATCTCGACGGCTACAGCGCCTATCAGTCTGAGAAGGGCTACAGCCATGTTGTGACCTTCGGCATGAGCGAGCTCTACGCCGATGAGGAGTCGCTCGGCGGCGATTTCAGCAAATGGGGCTACGAAATGACGGTCAAGCTCAAAAACACCGCACCGAACGAATGCGTCTGGGCGATGAACATGATGGGCAATCTCGCGCGCTACACCTTCCAGAGCAAGCGCTGGTTCGAGCCGGATCAGTATGTCGGCTCGGCAAGCGAACCGCAGTCGCTCAATCTCAGCAAGCCCGAGAGCAGGATCACCGCGCTGCTGATCGTCAATGACACCGAGATTCCGACGCGGCAGACGATCTACGGCGAGCTGGCGTTTTTGCAGCTGGTCGGCATCACGACAAAGGAATTTCTCGCGGTCCGGGCGGACAAATCGCTGGTGCCGGTGCTGCTCCGGGCACTGCGGACGGATTATCCCGAGCTGGAAACCGATATGGACCGCACGCGGGATTATCTCTGAAACAGACCCCGAACGCACAAATTATATTGCGGTCGTGACAAGCGACAACTGGTACCGGGGCATCCGGAGGGATGCGCGGATTCAGGCTGTTTTTGACGGTCTGGAGCGGCTTTTGCACACAGAACTACAGGAGGATTGGTAGATGGAAGCGCTTGCACGGATTGTTTATCTCGAAACGGAGGACCGCTGCGATATCCTGCTGACGAAAAAGCCCTATGCGGACTGGCGTGACATCGCGGCGGATTACCCGGATTACAAAACCGATGTGGGGCCGTGGAGCTGTGCGCAGATCATCCGCTTTTTTGCGGAGGAATATCCGCACAGAGCATGGCTTCCGGAGCAGGAGATACGGGATTTTTTTGCAGGCAGTGATATTGTTTTATATGCAGAATAAGGAAAGGAGCGCGGGGTCTTGCCTGAAATTCACGTTTTACCGAAGGATATTGCCGAGCTGATCGCGGCGGGCGAGGTGATCGAACGCCCGGCATCGGTGCTCAAGGAGCTGACCGAAAACGCGATCGACGCGGGCGCGAAGCGCATCACTGCGGAAATGAAGCGCGGCGGTGCGCTCTATCTGCGCGTGACAGACGACGGCTGCGGCATCGCGCCCGAGCAGGTGCGCACGGCGTTTCTGCGCCACGCGACCAGCAAGATCAGCGACAAAGCCGACCTCGAAAGCATCTTTACGCTCGGGTTCCGCGGCGAGGCATTGGCGTCGATCTGCGCGGTCTCGCGCACCGAGGTGCTCACGCGGCAGCACGGCGCCGAATACGGCACGCATTACGCGATCGAGGGCGGCGAGGAGACCGCCTTTGAGCAAAGCGGCTGCCCCGAGGGCACGACCGTCATTGTCCGCGATCTGTTCTACAATGTGCCGGTGCGCGCCGGCTTTCTCAAAAAGGACACCGCCGAGGGCAATGCTGCCGCGGCGGTCTTTCAGAAGGCGGCGATCTCGCACCCGGAGATCGCCTTCCGGCTGATCCGCGAGAACAAGACCGAATTTGTCACGCCCGGCGACGGTTCGCTCTATTCGGCGGTCTATGCGGTCTACGGCAAGGATTTCGCGCGCGACCTGCTGCCGGTGCAGTATACAGAGCCCGACGGCGAGATCACGGTCGACGGCTACATCATGAAGCCGCTCTATGCGCGCCCGAACCGCGCACACCAGCTCTTTTTTGTCAACGGGCGCCCCGTGCGCTCCTTCGCGCTGATCAACGCGATCGAGGAGGCATATCAGACGCTGATCATGACGGGCAAATACCCCGCCTGCGTGCTGCGCCTGCAGATTCCGCCGCGTACGGTCGATGTCAACATGCACCCGACGAAAGCCGAGGTGCGCTTCTCCGACGAAAAGCGTGCCTACAATGCGGTCTATTTCGCGGTGATGAACGCGCTGCAGCAGAATCACCTGATCTACGAATTCCAGATGCCCGCGCCGCCCGCACCCGCCGCCGGTGCCCCGCAGCGTCCCGGAAGAGACTGGTATGCGCCGGTCGCGGGCATGGACGACAACACCCCTGCGCCGCTTATTCCGCAGACGGTCGCCCCGGCAGCACCGCAGCCTGTGCAGTCCGAAACAGCTGTGCAGATTCCTGTCACAGAGCAGCCGAAGGAAGATACGAAGTTGCCGGAGCCGGAGCCCCCCCTCACCGATTCCCCCGCCGAAATCCCGCAGCAGATTCCGGTGCAGCAAAAGCAGCCGGAGCCGATGCAGCCAAAGCAGCGGGAGCAGATTCCGGCGCCCGCGGTCACGGAGGCGCTGCGTGCCTTCCCCGAGCTGACAAGGCAGTCTGCCGCCCCCGCCGTGCTCCCGGAGGAGCCGGAGGCGCGCAACGAGGCGATCTCGGCGATCCAGTGCGCACCGATCCGGGCGGTTGGCGAGCTGTTTGAAAACTATGTGCTCTGCGAGGCGGGCGACCAGTTTGTCATGATCGACAAGCATGCCGCACATGAGCGCATTCTGTTCGAGCGCTTCCGCCGGAGAGAGTGCCGCGACCGCCAGAGCCTGCTGACGCCCGTGCGCGTGCTGATGACCGCAGACGAGATCACCGCCCTGCAGGAGCAGCAGGAGACGCTCGCGGGCTGCGGGTTTTCGTTTGATTTTTCGGAATCGCCGGTGGTGCAGCTGACCGGCGTGCCGCTCTCCTGCGCCGACCTCGACCTCGACGCGCTGGTCCCGGAGCTTGCCGAGAGCTGCCGCATGGAGCGCGCAGAGCCCGACCGCCACATGCTCGACGACAAATTCCACGAGCTCGCGTGCAAGGCGGCGATCAAAGCGGGCACGCACAACACCCTTGCAGAGCTGCAGGCGCTCGCCGAGGAGGTCTGGGGCAGAGAGGAGATCCGTCACTGCCCGCACGGGCGTCCGGTGCTCTTTTTGCTCTCGAAATACTACATCGAGCGGCAGTTCAAGCGCATACAGGACTGAATCATGAAGATCATTGCAATCGCCGCGGTGACGGCAGGCGGCAAAACGACCGCTGTCAGGGCGGTCAGAGCGCTTCTGCCGAATGCCGCCGCGCTGTATTTTGACGACTACACCTTTGCGGGCGAGGTGACCGATTATGCCAAGTGGCTCGCAGAGGGTGCAGACGTGCATGTCTGGGATATTTCGCCGCTGAAGGCTGATATCGACGCGATCAGGCGCAGCGGGAAATACGACTTCCTGCTGCTGGATTATCCGTTCGGCTATCAGCACAAAACGCTGCGGGACGAGATCGACTGCTGCATTTTTCTCGATACGCCGCTGGATATCGCGTTGGCGCGCAGGGTGCTCCGGGATATGCAGGAGGCTTCCGGCGCGGAAATCCGCACGGATATGGAAAGCTATCTGCAATATGCGCGGGAAGCGTTCGTGCACATGCGGCAGAGCCGGCTTGCGGATGCGGATTTCGTGATCGACGGAGAAAAGCCGCTGACTGCGATCATCGAAGCAGTGACAGAGACCGTGTTACATTGCTGACTACAAACAGGAGGAACAGTATGCGGTTTGAATGCAATGCCTTTGCCGCAAAGCTGAAGGCGGCATGCGAAGCGAAAAACGCACAGTTTTACATTGTCTACCACATCAACCCCGACGGCGACTGCATCGGCAGCGCCTTCGGGCTCTCGCTGATTCTGCGTAAGCTCGGTGCAAAATGCGCCGTGATCGGGCGCGACGGAGTGCCGGCACATTTTCACTGGATGACCGACCCGATCGAAAACGATATCCTCGACGAAAACGCACAGTATATCGGCGTGGACTGCAAGGACCGCGGACGCACGGGCAGCGTGCTCATGCAACAGCCATACGCCTTCTGGATCGACCACCACGGCAGCCCGCAGGAGCAGGCGGAATATGAATATGTCCGCCCGGAGTGCAGCGCGTGCAGCGAGCTGGTGCTGGCGGTCGCCGAAGCACTCGGCATGCAGCCCGACCGGCAGACGGCAGAGCTGCTCTATACCGCGCTGGTGACGGACACCTCGTGCTTTCGCACCTCCGCGACGAATGCGCAGAGCTTTGCGTCGGCGGCAAGGCTTGCGGCTTGCGGCATAGACCCCTATGCGATCGGGCGGCGGTATGCGATGGTCAAAACGGCTGCGAGATTAAGGCTCGAGCAGATGATCTTTGCGGGCATGGAGCTGCACTGTGACGGGCAGCTCGCTGTCGGCACGATCCTGCTGGACGATCTGGCAAGGGCTGGCATCGCGGAGGTGAACGGTCCGGATACCGAGAATATCAACGGGCTGCTCGAGGTGATCGACACGGCGCGGGTCACGCTGATCATCCGGGAATATCCCGCGGACAACCCCGAGGGGCAGACGCGGTTTTCCGTCAAGACGACCGATGCGGCACTCTCGGCGAGAAGCGTCGCGGAGCGGTTCGGCGGCGGCGGGCATCCGAACGCGGCAGGCGGATTCATGAGAGAGACGCCCGAACGCACAAGGGCATTGCTCACGGCGGCATGCAAAGAGCTGCTGAGAAGTGAGAAGTGAGAAATGAGGAGTGAGAAGTGAGGAGTTGTTCCGTTGTCCTCACGGCACAGGAGGCAGGAGGGAGCAGGTAGGAGGTAGGAGGTATCGCGCTGAACCGGCACGCTCACGGCGAGCGGAATTCCCCCGCGCGATTTTGCAGACAAGGAGGGTAACCAATGGCAAACACGGCACTTCTGGTGATGGAGATGCAGACCGATTATTTCTGGGAAAAGCGTCTCAAAAAGTTCAATTACGACGGTGATTCGCTCATTGCGCGCGTCAATGCGGCGATCGCGCAGTACAGCGCAGACGGCGCGGATATCGTCTGTCTGCGGCAGGTCTTCCCCGATACCCCGACAAACCGCCTTGCATTCGGGTTCAACATCGAAGGCACCGAGGGCGCGGCGCTCGACCCGCGGCTCAATACCGGGTCGGCGTCCGTCTTTGAGAAGAACATCTCCGACCTGTTTGCAGACCCGAAGCTCGCGGCGTTTTTCGATGAAAAGGGCTATACGGAATTTGTGCTCTGCGGCATCGACCTCTGCGGCGGCATTCTCGCGACCGCAAAGGGCGCACGCGCAAGGGGTGCGGCGGTCACCGTGCTGACCGGCTGCTGCGGCACGCGGTTTGACGCACGGAAGACCGGTGCGGCAAAGGCTGCCCTGCGCATGTGCGGCGCAGTGCTGAAATGAGGCGGACGGCATTCCGGCGCGAATGGCACAGAAGAAGGCACCAAAGCAGCAACGGAGCGTGAAAAGACGGCGGCAGGGCAGGGAAATGAGGAGGAAAATCCATGTTAGCGTATTACCACTATCCGTTTGTGGATAATCGGAATTACCGCGAATACACCGAGGCGGATTTGTCAGACTCGGGCACCGTCGAGGAGCTGTTTGATTATTGCCAGATTCTCGAAGCGAGTATTACCAAAAAGGGATGGGCATTCCTGATCGCGCATTACGGATATGAAAAGCTGTTCGAGATTGACAGCATCAGCGGCTGGCATCTTGATGATACGCTGGAGGAATATATCGCATCCGTGCAGTATGAAATTGAAATCGCCGCAGAAGAATAATGATACATTTCAGAGGGGGGATTGCCGTGAAGCAAGGCACCAAGACCGCACTGACCGTCTGTGCGGTGACCGCGATGCTCGGTGCAGCCTGTGCGTCCCGTTATCAGAATACGCCGCAGGCGCAGCTTCTGCGGTATCTGAAGCATGCGGAATATACCGTCATTCACCCGGTCAGTGTGCAGTGCGGCTTTGACAAAAACGGCACGGCAGTGACCGCCGCGGAGATTCGTTTTGCATTTTCAATCAACGAGAGCGAGCAGACCGACGCGCTGATTCACGATGTATTCCGGGCGCGGGCAGCGGCGGAGCGCTATCTTGCGGAGCACCGGGCGGAGTTGCCCGAAACGCCGGTGAGCATGGTCTTTCAGGATGCCTACGACTCCTCCGCAACGGTCATGTGGGTCGCAAATTATTCCGAGAAGGGCTGGTATTTCGGCGAGAGCCGCGCGTCGGATATGGGACAGCTCTCGTTCGGGAGCTTTTCGGCGGAATACGGCTCGCTCGATTCCTTTGCGGATGCGCCGCAGTTTGAAATGCTGGCTCTGGACCGGTTCCGCAGCGGCGAGCTGACCGCGCTCGACGGGCAGACAGGGATCCTGCGGCTGGATCTCGGGCATTCGCAGCTCGATGCAGAATCGGCAGCGGCGGAGGCTTTCCGCGCAAAGCACCCGGACTGTGCCCTGTCGGTCAACGGAAAAACGGTCCAAACAGCAACAGCAAAGATGGGAGAATCACCATGACAGTCAGACAGTATAAACCGAACGATCTGCCGGAGATGACCGCGATCTGGAATGAGGTCGTGAAGGCGGGCGACGCCTTTCCGCAGGAGGAATGCCTGACCGAAGAAACGGGCGCTGCGTTTTTCGCGCAGCAGAGCTACACCGGCGTCGCGGAGGAAAACGGGCGAATTTTCGGGCTCTATATCCTCCACCCGAACAATGTCGGACGCTGCGGGCACATCTGCAATGCGAGCTACGCGGTCGCGGGCGATGCGCGCGGGAAGCACATCGGCGAGCAGCTTGTGCTGGACTGCATCGCGCAGGGCAGAGCGCACGGCTTCCGCATTTTACAGTTCAATGCGGTCGTCGAAAGCAATGTGCACGCGCGGCATCTCTACGAGCGCCTCGGCTTTATTCAGCTCGGCACGATCAGGGGCGGCTTTCGCATGAAGTCGGGCGAATATGTCAATATCTGCCCGTATTACCGTGAACTGTAAGGGAAAGTGAGAAGTGAGGAGTTGTGCCGCAATTCCGCATTCAGAAAAAGCGGAAAGGAGTGATTTGCCTTGTCGGAGAAGCAGCCGCCCGTGATCGCGGTGGTCGGTGCGACGGCATCGGGCAAGACCGCACTGGGCGTCGAAATTGCAAGGACCTACGGCGGCGAGGTCGTCTCGGCGGATTCGATGCAGCTCTATGAGGGGCTCGACATCGCGACCGCAAAGCCGACCCCGGAGGAGACACAGGGCATCCCGCACCACCTGATCTCGGTGCTGCCGCCGGAGCACGCATGCTCGGTCGCCGAATATGTTGACATGGCACGCGCGAAGATCGCCGATATCCACGCGCGGGGCAGGCTGCCGGTCGTGGTCGGCGGCACCGGGCTCTATGTCGATGCGCTGCTGGACAACATTCAGTTTCCCGATATTCCCGCAGATGCGGCGCTCCGGGAGCGTCTCCATGCAGAGGCTGCCGAACAGGGCAACGCGGCAATGCTTGTGCGTCTGCGGCAATGCGACCCGGAGACCGCCGCGCGCCTGCACGAGAACAATCTCAGGCGGATCATCCGCGCGCTCGAGGTCTTCGAGCTGACGGGCATTCCGCTCTCGGAGCACGCAAGGCGGAGCCGTTCCGTGCCCGCCCCGTGGCAGGTGCTGCGCATCGGCATCGGCTTTGCGGACCGGGAGCGGCTCTATGCGCGCATCCGGCAGCGCGTCGACCTGATGGTGCAGCAGGGGCTCGGCGAGGAGGTGTGCGCCGAATTCCACTCCGGACGCCGCCGGGCGACCGCTGCAATGGCGATCGGCTATAAGGAGCTGCTGCCGTGGCTGCGCGGCGAGGAGGATTTCTCTGAGGGCATCGCAAAAATCAAGCAGGAAACCTGCCGCTATGCCAAACGGCAGGGAACTTGGTTTCGGCGAAATGAGCAAATTCACTGGGTCATGCGCGATGATGTTTGTGAGAATCGGGAAATTTTAGAATTTTCAAGAAAAATCATAGAAAAAAATAACCTCATGTGATATAATGATGATGTGTAGCTGTCTGAAGCGGGCGAAGTGTGCCCTTTTGCAGACAACTGCCGATTGCAGAAAACGGCGCTTGCGATAGATAGATACACAAATGGAACCCCTGATCCAATCCCGCCTGACGGCTTGGCACGCAATCTGCTTGCATATTTTCCGCCATCTTGCCCCCAAACTCCTTGCTGGGCGTCAGCCCAGCGGCGTCGTTTGGAGACAATCTGACGAAAAATCTGACTGCGCATCTTGCGCACCAGATTGGATCAGTGATTCCAAATTTGATTGCGAAAGAGAAATGAGGCAAATTACTATGAACAACAAGGGACTCAATCTGCAGGATGTATTTCTGAATCAGGCGCGCAAGGACCGCCTGCCGCTGACCATTTTCCTGACCAACGGATACCAGTTCAAGGGGATCATCCGCGGATTTGACCAGTTTATCGTCATTCTGGAAACTGAGGGCAAGCAGCAGCTCGTCTACAAGCACGCGATCTCCACGATCGTTCCCGCGAGACCGATCTCCATTCTGGATGCACTGGAGCAGAATGATCCTGCATGAATGAGATCACAACGCGGATCCTGAAGGGCTTGCTGCTGGTTTTCGCTGTTGTCATGGTCTTTTCCATCGTCTATCACCTGCTGTTTCAGAGCTATGAGACCGAGAACGCTGTCTATTACGAGGTCAGCGACGTCTCCGCGTTTCAGGGCGTGTACATCCGCAGCGAGACCGTTCAGCGCTATCAGGGCACGGGTGCCGTGCGCTACTGCGTCGGGGACGGCGCAAAGCTCGGTGTCGGCAGCGTGATCGCCGAGATCTACGAGAATGAGGAGCAGATCGACCTGAGACGGCGCATCGCCGAAAAGGAGGACGAGCTCAGCCTTCTCACCAAGATCGAGAATCCCGGCACGACCGAGCACGCACAGGCGGTCAGCCTCGCTGCACAGATTTCGGAGCAGTACCGCAGCCTTGTGCGGGCGCGCGAGGCGGGCGACTACACCGCGCTGACCCAGTGCAAGCAGGAGCTGACGGTGCTGATGAGTACCTATGACAAGATCACGAAGTCAACGGTCGATTTCACCGGGCGCATCGCCGCGCTCCGGGAGCAGATCGACGGGCTGAAGAGCCGCCTGACCGAACCGGTGGAGACGATCCGCGCTCAGCACAGCGCCTATTTCGTCAGCTATGCAGACGGCTATGAGGATACGCTGAAGCCGGGCAATATGACCGGGCTGACCCCGGAAGAGCTGTCCCAGATCGCCGACGAGAACAAGGCGTCCGAGGCGGGCGGCACGGTGATCGGCAAGCTGATCGACGGCTATTCCTGGTATATCACCGGTGTGTTTGACAATTCCAAGCTCCGCCTCTCCGAGGGCGATTACGCCTCTGTGCGGCTCGCCTCGCTCGGGCGGAATCTGACCGTGTCCGTGGAGTCGCTGATCTCCGTGACGGTGGACGGCGAGAAGCGCACGCAGGGTGTGTTCCGCTGCGACCAGCTCACGCACGATGTCGTGCAGCACCGCACGGAGCGCGTCGAGATCGTCCGCAGGACCGTGCAGGGCATCAAGGTCCCGCGCTCGGCGATCCGCTTCAAGGAGCTGACCGAGACCGTCAAGGATGAGAAAGGAAACGAATCCGAGGTGACGACCAATTATATGGGCGTCTATGTGCGGATCGGTGAGACGGCAGAATTCCGCAAGATCGACATTGTGTACGAGGATGAGAGCTACTATCTCTCCTCGATCACTGCCGGAAGCGGATATGTCGCCCTTTATGATGATATTATCGTGAAGGGAGTGGTGTCGGATGGAGCCTGAGATGCAGGCGGTCAGAGAGCGCCTCAGAGCGATCCGGCAGAATATTGAAAGGGCGTGCGCGTCCGCGGGCAGAGACCCCGGCGAGGTCACGCTGATGGCAGTGACAAAAACGGTCGACCCGCTGCTGATCAATACAGCAGTCGACGAGGGCGTGACCGTGCTGGGCGAAAACCGCGTGCAGGAGTTCCTCTCCAAGCGTGCGGAGTACCGCCCGCAGGCACAGGTGCAGTTCATCGGGCACCTGCAGACCAACAAGGTCCGGCAGATCATCGACAAGGTCACGATGATCCAGTCGGTCGACAGCCTGCACCTTGCTGCGGCGATCGACAAAGCCGCGGCACAGCATGATCTCATCATGCCGGTGCTGCTGGAGGTCAATATCGGCGGCGAAGCGTCCAAATCCGGCGTGTCGCCCGCAGAGCTTCCCGCATTGCTCGAAGAAGCCGGAAAGCTCACTCATATTGCTGTGCGCGGGCTGATGACCATTCCGCCCCCGCAGCCCGACCCCGTGAAGCAGACGGAAGTCTTCGCACAGATGGCGGCGCTTTACCGTCAGATGCAGCAGATCGCACCGCTGGAGGTGCTCTCGATGGGCATGTCCGGCGATTATGAGGCTGCCGCCGCACAGGGCGCAACGCTCGTGCGCATCGGCAGCGCACTGTTCGGACCGCGTATCTATCCGCAGGTCCGCTGAACCCGATTCCCAAACGCATACACAGAACAAAGGAGATGCCAGAAATGAAGATTTTAGACACGTTCCGCGAATTCTTTGCACCCTCGGAGGACGACACCTACGAGAGCGATTCGGTGCGCAGCAGTGAGAGCGGCGATTCCCGCTATGACCGCGACCGCAAGGGCACAGGGAGAGATTCCGGCAGAGACGGTGCGCGCGATACCCGCAGCGAGACCCGCGAAAGCGATCCCGAAGCACGTCCCGGGCGTCGCATCGACCGCAGCATTGACCGCACGGAATCCGAATCTGCCGGTCAGCAGCGCGGCAAGGTCGTGAACATTCAGGCGACGGCACAGCTTCAGGTCGTGCTGGTCAAGCCCGAGGTCTTCACCGACGCCAAGCAGATCGCAGACCACCTGATCGCAAAGAAGACCGTCGTGCTGAATCTGGAGACCGCCTCGGCAGAGAACAAGCGCCGCATCATTGATTTCCTTGTCGGTGTTGCCTATGCAAACGGCGGCAGCCTCAAGCCGGTCGCGAACCTGACCTATATCATCACGCCCTACAATGTCGGCTTTATCGGTGAGGATCTGGTATCCGAGCTTGAGACCAACGGCGTTATCATGTAAGCCGAGAGAAAGGAGCACGCCCCATGATCACGGCAAAGGAGATTCACAGAAAGAAATTCGAGAAGGTGAAATTCGGCTACAGCCCGGATGATGTCGATGCCTTCATGACACAGCTCGAGGCGGATGTCCGCCTGATGGAGCAGGAGCTTGCCGATTCCGGCGAAAAGATTTCGCTGCTCGCAGACAAGGTCCGCGAGTATAAGGAGACCGAGGACGACATGCGCAATGCGCTCATCGGTGCGCAGAAGCAGGCACGTCAGGTGATCGAGGCGGCGAATGAGAAGGCTGCCCAGATCGAGGCGGAGGCACGCGCACAGGTCGGCGAGGTGCAGGAGCGCAAGATCGCCGAGCAGGAGGCGCAGCTCAAGTCTCTGACCGATCAGATCGCGCAGCAGACCGCGCTGCTCGATGCGACGAAGAAGCAGGTCGCGGCGTTCCGGCAGTCGCTGTTTGATATGTACCGCGCACAGATCGCGCAGATCGCAAAGCTGCCCGATGAGATTGTCATGCCCGCAGCGGCACCCGCGGAGACCGCAGAGGAAAAGCCCGCGGAAACCGCAGAGGAAAAGCCCGCGGAGACCGCAGAGGAAAAGCCCGCAGAGCCCGCGGAGGACAAGCCCGCGGAAACCGCAGAGGAGAAGCCTGCGGAAACTGTGGAGGAAAAGCCCGCCGAGTCGGCGGAGGAGAAGCCCGCTGAGATTCCGGCAGAACCGGCTCCCGCAGAGGAAACGCCTGCGGAGGAGAAGGCGGAGGAAAAGCCTGCCGTCACCGGCACGGAGACCGTCACGGAGGACCCGTTTGCGGGGTCGAGCCGCAGAAGGAGCAGCCCGGAATCCCGATTCGGTGGCAGAGGCGACAAGAAAAAGCGCTCATAATTTGATACAGGAGCCTGCCGCGTAACGGCGCGGGCTCCTGTTCTGTATGCGGAAGGAGATTTTCGGATGACGTTGTTCATCATCACCGCTGCGGTTTGCGCGCTCGCCGGGCTCGACCAGTGGATCAAGCTCTGGGCAATCGACAACCTCAGGGATCAGCCCGCAAGACCCTTTTTGCAGCTCGGCAGCCTTGACTGGATGCATCTGCGCTATCTGGAGAACCGCGGCGCGGCGTTCAGCATGCTCAGCGGCTCGCGCGGCTTTCTGATCGTGTTTCCGGCGGTCGTGATTCTGCTCTGCTTTTATCTGATGCACCGGCAGGGCAAGCGGCACAGATGGGTCTATCCCGCGCTGACGCTGATCGCTGGGGGCGGGCTCGGCAACCTGATCGACCGCGTGTTTCGCGGCGGTGCCGTTGTCGATTATTTCGATTTTCAGCTCATGCGCTTTGCCGTGTTCAATTTCGCGGATGTCTGCGTCACGGTCGGCGTGATCCTCGTCTGCATCGGGATCATTTTCTTTGAGAAGGAGCTCCCCGAAGCGAAAAAGCTGAAGGATGCGCCGCGTCTGCCCTATGCAAGGCATGCAGCGCCCCTCGAAGAGGCGGAGACATTGCCGCTCGCGGAGACATTGCCCGAAGCAGGGACGCTCCCGGATGCAGAAGCACTCCCTTTGGCGGAGACGCGCTCAGAGGCAGAACCGCTGACCGCAGGGCTCCCGCTCGCAGAGGTGCCGGGTCATGCCGCAGACTGTTGAGCTGACCGTCCCGGCAGCGGATGCGGGCAAGCGGCTGGACGCATGGCTCGCGGCGCAGGAGACGCTCGGTCTGACGCGCTCGGCGGTCCAGCAGCTGCTTGAAAAGGGTGCTGTGCTGCGAAACGGCAGTCCGCCGAAGAAAAATGACAGATTATCACCCGGCGACATGCTCGCCGTGACCGTGCCCGACCCCGAGCCCGCCGAGATCGTCCCGCAGGATATCCCGGTCGAGATCGTCTATGAGGATGACGAGCTGCTGGTCGTCAACAAGCCGCGCGGCATGGTCGTGCACCCGGCGGCGGGGCATCCCGACGGTACGCTCGTCAACGCGCTGCTTTATCACTGCGCGGGGCGGCTCTCCGGCATCAACGGCGTGCTGCGCCCGGGCATCGTGCACCGCATCGACCGCGACACCTCCGGGCTGCTCATGGTCGCAAAGACCGACCGCGCCCACCTCGGGCTTGCCGAGCAGATCGCGGCGCATTCGTTCACGCGCGAATATGAGGCGGTCGCGTGCGGGGTCTTCCGCGAGACGGAGGGCACTGTCGACGCACCGATCGGGCGTGACCCGAGAGACCGCCAGAAAATGTGCGTCACAGAGAAGAATTCCAAGGAGGCGGTCACGCATTACCGCGTGCTGACGCAGTTTGCGCGGCATGCACATGTCCGCTGCAGGCTCGAAACTGGCAGAACACACCAGATCCGCGTGCATCTGCGGCAGCTCGGGCACCCGATCTTCGGCGACCCGGTCTACGGAAAGCCCGACAGGCGCATCGCGGGGCAGTGTCTCCACGCGAAAACGGTCGGCTTTGTGCACCCGGTCACGGGGCAGCCGATGCAGTTTGACAGCGCGCTGCCTGCGGATTTCTGCGCGGTGCTTGAGGCGGTATCGCGGATGTGACCGAAACGAAAGAGGTTGAGAGATGGAGCAAAGCAAAACCGCAGAGCAGCCCTATGCGGGGCTGGCACTGCTGACCGATCTGGACGGCACGCTGCTGATGCCGGACAAGACGCTGTCGCCGGTCGACGCGGCTGCGATCGCGGACTTCCGCGTCAAGGGCGGGCTGTTCAGCATCGCGACCGGGCGCGGCGTGCAGGCGACACAGCAGTTTCTGGCGCTGCTTCACCCCGATTTTCCCGCCGTGATGTATAACGGCGCACTGATTTATGACGTATCTGCTGAAAAAACAATGTATGCGGCGCGGCTGCCCGAGGGCGTCGGCGCACTGATCCGCGAGCTGATGACCGCATTCCCGGGCGTCGGCGCAGAGGTGCTCGACGAAAACGGGGTCTACATCATTCAGGACAGCGAGATCGAGCGTGAGCATCTGCGCATCACGCATGTGCCGCTCGTGTACCGCACACTCGGCGAAGAGATCGACCCCGAGCGCTGCCTCAAATCGCTCTTTGCCGGACCCGAGGACGCGATCTCCGAAATGCTGGAATATGTGAAGGCGCCGCGCTTTTCGGCGGTCAGCTTCACGCGCTCGCACCGGTGGTTCCTCGAGATTCTGCCGCATGACACGAGCAAGGGCACCGCGCTGACAAAGCTGCGCGACACGCTCCCGCAGGGGACGGTGATCGCGGCGGCAGGCGATTTTGACAACGATATCGCGATGCTGGAGGCGGCGGATTTCTGCGGCTGTCCGGCGGATTCGCAGCCGAATGTGCTGCGGGCGGTCAGCGGGCGCGGGTATCTCTCCGGAAAAACCTGTGCGACCGGCTTCTTTGCGGATTTCATCGCTGCATTCACGGAGAAATACACATGAAAAAGGGACTTCGCATCACCGCCGCGGTGCTTGGCGCGCTGCTGCTCATTGCGGGTCTGACATGGCTGTTTCTGCCCGGGCTGCCCGATTATCTGCGCATCCGGCTGACCATGCCGGAGGTCGGCAGCGATTTGCCGGATTTTGTGCGCGCAGAGGTCCCGGCGGATTATGTCACCTATGAGATTCGCGGCGTGCGGCTCAGCGTGCCCGCCGATTATACGCTGCTGGACTCCGGGCACGGTTTCCGCGGTGCGGACGGCAAGACCGGCACACTCATTTCGCAGTTCGATCAGGCGACGATGTACGACTATCTGCAGGACTATGACCCGTGGGAGAATTATCTCTATACCGAGGCGGAATACCGGCATTATTTCGCATCGGTCGGGGCACCCTGTCCGAATGACGAGGAAGCGAGAACATCCGTTCTGTGGTATTGCCGCGATGTGCTGCGCCCGGAGGATGTGCTGCATCTGCGCGGCACAGACAAAAAGGTGTTCCGGGAGCTTGCCGATGTGAAGCGGGAATCGCTCGCGCAGGAGGATACTTGGAGAATCACCGTGCCGGGCGGCTCCGGCTTTGTCTGCAAGAGCAACCCTGCGGGCAATCCCGCGGGCGCCTATTGGTCGCTGACGCTCTTTCCGGAGGGCGGCGGCAGCGTGTATGATTTTGTCTACACGCGCGAGCTCAATGAAGAAACCGTGCGCCGCATGTTTTCCTCAGCGGAAATAGCGGTGCCTCCGGCGGATTGATATCGGGGGTTCACCCCCATCCCCCTACCAAAGGGACACTGTCTCCACGAACAAAAAAAGAGAGCACCGTGACAGTGCTCTCCCCTCTTGGGTCACATGATGTGACTGTTCTGCCGGATGGCAGTGCGTGCCTTTGCGACAATCGTCTTGTCGTTTTCATAGGTCAGCATGGCGGGAACCCGGGTGATGTCCACCCAACGGATCTCTGCGATCTCCTCCTCCTGACGGACAAAATCATAATTCCGTGCCAGTGCGAGAAAATAGACCACAACCTTCTGTGTATTGCGCTTGGGTGAGTATGAAACAGTTTCGCGGAAGGTCTGGTCGAGGATCACGTCAAGTCCGGTCTCCTCCTTGATCTCCCGCCTAGCCGTCTCGAGCTCGGTCTCTGTGCCCTCGACATGCCCCTTCGGAAACGACCAGTGCCCGCTGTTCACATGCTTGATGAGCAGAATCTCAACATTGCCGTGAAAGCGTCGGTAGACGATTGCGCCGCAGGATTTTTCATGCAGCATTCCACATTTCCTTTCGTAATAATGGTTGCAGCGGATATCGTTGCTACTATTATATCATATCCGGTCGATTTTGTAAATCCCCTTTGTACGAATTTTGCATGCGGGTCACACCGCAGAAAGGAGCAAACCCATGAGCAACTTTGAAAAGACCGCATTCAGCGCAGCCGATATCCTGCTGCCCCGCGACAGTGCACTGCTGAGCACATGGTGTGTCTGTGCCTGCGATCAGTACACCTCTGAGCCTGCCTATTGGGAGAAAACCGCAGAGCTGGTCGGCAGCAAGCCCTCGACGCTGCGCCTGATCCTCCCCGAGCTCTATCTGGAATGCCCGGATGTTGAGCAGCGCATTGCCGATATCAAGACGGCCATGCAGCAGTATCTCGCAGACGGCATTTTCCGCACCTATGAGAATGCGATGATCTATGTCGAGCGCATCCAGAGCGACGGCAAGCTGCGCGCGGGTCTGGTCGGCAAGATCGACCTCGAGCAGTATGACTACAGCAAGGGCAGCGTTTCGCCGGTGCGCGCGACCGAGGCGACCGTCGAGGAGCGCATCCCCCCGCGTCTGCGCATCCGCCGCGGCGCAGCGATCGAGCTGCCGCATATCATGATTCTGCTGGACGACCCCGACGGCACGGTCATCGAGCCTCTGACGGGCGCGAAGGGCGACATGGAGCAGGTCTATGACGTCACGCTGATGCAGGGCGAGGGCAATGTCAGGGGCTGGCTGGTCCCCGCGGAGAAGCAGGAGAAGATCATTGCCGCGCTGACCGCACTGGGCGACCCGAGCCGCTTTGCCGAGGGCGTCGCACCGCTGGTCTACGCGATGGGCGACGGCAACCACTCGCTCGCGACCGCAAAGGCGTACTATGAGGAGTGGAAGGCTGCCAATCCCGGCGCGGATACCGAGAACGCACCGCAGCGCTACGCACTGGTCGAGCTCGTGAACCTGCACAGTCCGGCACTCGAATTTGAGGCGATCCACCGCATCCTCACCGAGGTCGACGGCGAAAAGCTGCTCGCCGACATGACCGCAGCGCTCGATCTGCGCGCGGACGAGCCTGCCGCACAGGCATTCGACGTGCTGCTGAACGGCTCGAAGCGCACGTTCTATATCCACAAGCCGACCTCGAATCTGACCGTCGGCAGCGTGCAGAGCTTCCTCGACGGCTGGCTGAAGGCGAACGGCGGAAAGATCGACTATATCCACGGCGCAGAGGTCGTTGAAAATCTCGCGAAGGCGGCAAACAGCCTCGGCATTCTGCTGCCCGATATGCAGAAATCCGAGCTCTTCCCGACCGTCATCAAGGACGGCGCTTTGCCCCGCAAGACCTTCTCGATGGGTCACGCCGCAGACAAGCGCTTCTATATGGAGTGCAGAGCACTGTAAAATACAACCGAAACAGGAGGTGCGCCGTATGACGACCGCACAAATGCAGCAGGAGATCATCCGGCTGAAACAGGAAAAGGATATCTGCATCCTCGCCCACGCCTATCAGAGCCACGATATCTGGGAGGTCGCGGATTTCATCGGCGACTCGTTCGGGCTCTGCAAGCAGGCGGCGGCATCGACGGCAAAGACCGTTCTGATGTGCGGCGTGCGCTTCATGGCGGAGACTGCGAAGATCCTCTGCCCCGACAAGCGCGTGCTGCTCTCGCATCCCGAGGCGGGCTGCCCGATGGCAGAGCAGATGGATAAGGACATGATCCTCGCGATGAAGGCGAAATTTCCGGGCGTTCCGGTCGTTGCGTACATCAACACGACGGCTGAGCTGAAAACCGTCTGCGACCTGTGCGTGACCTCCTCCTCGGCGGTGGGGCTGGTGCGCTCGCTCGACAGCGACAGAATCATCTTCATCCCCGACTGCAATCTCGGCGCATTTGTGCAGAGTCAGGTGCCGGAAAAGCAGCTCGAGCTCTTTCACGGCGGCTGCCCGACCCACGCGCGCATCACGGCGGCGGAGGCGGAGCACGCAAAATCGGTGCATCCGGCGGCGCTGATGCTGGTGCATCCGGAATGTCAGCCCGGCGTGACCGCACAGGCGGATTTTGTCGGCAGCACGACCGAGATCATGGCGTTTGCGAAGAAGAGCGATGCGGAGGAATTCATCATCGGCACGGAGAACAGCATCGTGCAGCATTTGCAGATCGAGTGCCCGGAGAAGCGGTTCTATGCGCTCTCGAAGCATCTGGTCTGCGAGAACATGAAGCTGACGACCCTCGGCGATGTGTATCACTGCGTGCTGGGCGACGGCGGCGAAGAGATCGCGCTCGATGCCGAGACCATGCGCCTTGCCCGCCGCTGCATCGACAATATGCTGAAATGATTAGATCAAAAAGACCGTTCCGGATTCGGGGCGGTCTTTTTGTTAGATGTTAGAAGTGAGAAGTTAGAAGTGAGAAGTGAGGAGTTGTTCCGTTGCTTTCACTTCTGCTGCAGATTGAGAGAGCACTGGGAGAATTAACATATAAGAAGGCGCGCCAGCGCCGTGCAATTACGCGACTTGGGAGACTCCGCGAAAAAACACCCGGAGGGAAATGCCCGCGGGGGCTCCCCGCCGCGCCAGCGCCGTGCAATTACGCAACTTGGGAGAAGATGCCAAACGGCTCGCGGAGCCAAAATGCCCCGTTTGCTTGCAAACATGGGGCTCCGCGCCCCGCCGCGTGTTTCTGCTTGCCGCCTTCGGTCCGCGCAAGGTCAGGAAACCGTCTTGCCGCAACGGTCACATGCGCGCCAAGCCCCGAAAGGCGCATTTGCAGCGCCCGGCTGATGCGCCCCGCCCCGAGAATCAGGCAGCTCAGCCCGTGCAGCGTCACGGGGAGCGCCTGCATCGCGAGCATGAGTGCGCCCTCTGCCGTCGGGATCGCATTGCGCTCGGCAAAGCTGTCGCTCTGCGTATAGTCGATCGCCGAAAAGCCCGCAGCTTCGACGGTTTCACACAGTTCGGCAGTCATGCGTCCGCCGAGCACTGCGGCACCGGGAGAAAGCCGCCCGAGCAGCTCATCGAGGGCGAGGGGCTGATCTGCAAAGGGCGCAAAGAGATATCTGCCGTCCGGCGCGGCAGGGGTCGGCAGCAGCAGCACCTCCGCAGATTCCGGCAGCGCGGTGTCGGCAGTCCTGCCAAAGCCTGTCAGATATACGTCATATTCTCCGGAGAGCGCTTCCGCCGCAGCCTTCTGCCGCAGATCGCCGCCCGCCGCGATCAGTGTCATATCGCACCACTCCTTTCACGCAGCGGATGCCTCCGCCGCTGTATTGTCAGTTTATGCGAATTATGACGAATCTGTGACCCGGGCGGGGCAGCCCCCGCTGGCTGCCCGGAGTCCGGGCTGGCGTTTTGGGTCCGCGAGCCGTTTTGCACCTTCGCCCAAGAAGCGTAACTGCACGGCGCTGGCGCGCCTTCTTATAGGTTGATTCTCCCAGCGGGGAGCCCCCGCGGGCATTTCCCTCCGGGTACATTTTCGCGGAGTCTCCCAAGTCGCGTAACTGCACGGCGCTGGCGCGCCTACTTATGGGTTGATTCTCCCAGCGGGGAGCCCCCGCGGGCATTTCCCTCCGGGTACATTTTCGCGGAGTCTCCCAAGTCGCGTAACTGCACGGCGCTGGCGCGCCTTCTTATGGGTTGATTCTCCCAGTGCTCTCTCAATCAGCAGCAGGAACAACGGCGGGACAAACCTCCTACTGCTCCCTGCTCCCTCCTCCCTCCTACCTTCACATTCTGCGACAGGAGCGCCGGAATCATTCCGCATTCCGAATTCCGCATTCCCCTCCTTCCTCCTCCCTCCTCCCCGCTCCCTTCACATTTCGCGACAGGAATATCAGCGCCGGAACAACTCCTCACTCCTCACTTCTCACTCCTAACTTCGACCAGCTCACTTCTCACTTCTCACTCCTCATTCCTCACTTTCGTCCATCGGATTCTGACACACAAAAAAGCGGCAAACCCGGAAGCTCCGGGTCTGCCGTTTTTCTCATATTCTTCGGAATCACTCCTGCGGCGGGACAAGCTGCTTTCTTGCCTCGAGCTCCGCGAGCGCATCCTTTCTGGAGAGCGAGATCTTGCCCTTTGCCTCGTCGATCTCCATGACCTTGACGACGATCTCGTCACCGAGCGAAACAACGTCCTCGGTGCGCTCCACACGCTGGCGGTCGAGCTTCGAGATGTGCACAAGACCCTCCTTGCCCGGCACGATCTCGACGAATGCGCCGAAGCTCTGGATGCCGGTGACCTTGCCCTTGTAGATCGCGCCGATCTCCGGACCGTTTGCGATCGTGTCGATGATCTGGATTGCCTTCTGTGCGCCGGCGAGGTCAACACCGGAAACGAACACGCTGCCGTCCTCATTGATGTCGATCTTCACGCCGCACTCAGCGGAAATCTTCTGGATGACCTTGCCGCCCGAGCCGATGACCTCGCGGATCTTGTCGACCGGAACGCGGGTCTGGAGCATTTTGGGTGCATAGGCGCTGACGGTATCACGCGGCTTGTCGATCGCCTTGAGCATGATCTCGTCGAGGATATACAGGCGTGCCTTGCGGGTCTTCTCGAAGGCTTCCTTGATGATTGCCGGGGTCAGACCGTCGACCTTGATATCGACCTGAATCGCGGTGATGCCCTTGTGCGTGCCGCCGACCTTGAAATCCATATCGCCGAAGAAGTCCTCAAGACCCTGAATGTCGACCATCGTCATGAATTCGTCGGAATCCGGCTTGGTGATCAGACCGCAGGAGATGCCCGCGACCGGTGCCTTGATCGGCACGCCGGCATCCATCAGTGCGAGCGTGGAGCCGCAGATGGAGCCCTGCGAGGTCGAGCCGTTGGAGGAGAGCACCTCGGAGACAAGGCGCAGTGCATACGGGAACTCATCGACGGAGGGCAGCACCGGAACGAGTGCCTTCTCTGCCAGTGCGCCGTGACCGATCTCGCGGCGTCCCGGACCTCTGGAGGGCTTGGTCTCGCCGACCGAGTAGCTCGGGAAGTTGTACTGGTGCATATAGCGCTTGGTCTCCTCGTTCTCGTCGAGCCCATCGATGCGCTGTGCATCGGAGACCGGACCGAGGGTCGCGATCGTCAGGACCTGCGTCTGGCCTCTGGTGAACAGACCCGAGCCGTGCACGCGCGGCACGACGCCGACCTCTGCTGCCAGCGGGCGGATCTCGTCAATCTTTCTGCCGTCGACGCGCTTGCCCTGATAGAGCCAGTCGCGGACGATGGTCTTCTGGAGCTTGTAGATGCACTCGTCGATCATGCCGATGCGCTCTGCATTCTCCGCGTCAAATTTCTCATGGATCGCGTTCTTGATCGGGGACAGTCTTGCCTCGCGGACATTCTTGTCGTTGGTGTCGAGTGCAAACTCCACGTCCTTGCGTGCAAATGCAGCGATCGCGTCGAACAGGTCGTGATCGACCTCCTGCGACTCAAATGCGAACTTCGGCTTGCCGATCTCCTTCTGGATATCGGAGATGAACGCGACGAGCTTCTTGATCTCCTCGTGTGCCTTGAGGATGCACTCGAGCATCAGGTCCTCGGGGACCTCGTTTGCGCCTGCCTCGATCATGACGATCTTCTGTGCAGTTGCGGCGACAGTCAGCTTGAGGTCAGATTTTGCTCTCTGCTCCTGATCGGGCATGAGGATGATCTCGCCGTCGACCAGACCGACCTCGCAGCCGCCGATCGGACCGTTCCACGGAATATCGGAAATGGCGATCGCGACCGAGGTGCCGATCATGCCGCAGATTTCGGGCATGCAGTCCTGATCGACTGCCAGCACAGTCATGACGACCGCGACATCATTGCGCATGTCCTTCGGGAAGAGCGGACGGATGGGGCGGTCGACGCAGCGGGAGGTGAGGATGGCGTGCTCAGAGGGCTTGCCCTCGCGCTTCATGAAGCTGCCGGGGATTCTGCCGACGGAATAGAGCCGCTCCTCGTAGTCGACGGAGAGCGGGAAGAAATCGACGCCCTCGCGCGGCTTTTCGCTGGCGGTGACATTTGCCATCACGACGGTATCGCCGTAGCGGACCCAGCACGAGCCGTTGGAAAGCTCACAGGTCTTGCCGGTCTCGACCGTCAGCTCGCGCCCGGCAAAGGTGGTGCGGAAAATCTTGTGATTTTCAAACATTTGGGATTGCCTCCTTACGGTTTCATTTTCCTTACAGTCTTGGGAAACTGACCGCATCCGCCTCGCTGTGATGGGGTTTAGCATAAAACTCCGGACTGCATCGGGCGGGGGTGATGCAGTGCGCAGTTTCATGCTAATATCCCTCTTGGCGCTGTGAATGCGGTCGGGGTGGATGACATACAGACAGAGGGAGAGCGTTGTCCCCTCTCCCTCTCCTGCGGTGTCATTACTTACGCAGACCGAGACGCTCGATGGTCGCTCTGTAGCGCTCGATATCCTTTTTCTTCAGATATGCGAGCAGGTTGCGGCGGCGACCGACCATCTTCAGCAAGCCGCGATACGAGTGGTGATCGTGCTTGTGGATCTTCAGATGGGCGTTCAGGTCGTTGATGCGGCGGGTCAGAATTGCGATCTGCACCTCAGGGGAACCGGTGTCGCCCTCGTGGGTTGCATTCGCAAGGATGACCTCCGTCTTCTCTTCCTTCCGAAGCATAGTTTTCACCTCTTTCTTGAAAATAATCCGGTAAACACAGAAGAGGGAAGGTGAACCTCCCGCGGCTGGCGGGCAATGTCCCTGATCCGAGTAAACGGTCTTTATTATTATAACACATTCGCCCCGGTTGTCTATGAACGTGATATGAATATTCTGTGAACGTGTTGTGAATTGAATGCAGAGGGAGGAGGGGGGAGGAGGTAGGAGGGAGGAGGTCAAGTGAGCAGTGAGCAGTGAGGAGTGAGGAGTTGTTCCGGCACCCGTCGCTTCTTCTGCTGATTGAAAGAATTATTGGGAGCATCGCACTTCAAGAAGGCGCTTTAGCGCCGTGCAGTCACGCAGATTGGGTGAGGATGCAAAACGGCTCGCGGAGCCAAAATGCCCCGTTTGCTTGCAAACATGGGGCTCCCCGCGCCCTGCGCTCTCCGCCCTCTCCTCCCGACAGAAATGCCTCCCTGTTGCGGGAGGCATTTCAAGTGTGTGTGAATCAGTCTTCTGCTGTCATCATTCTGAACTGCCTGATCTCAGACTCCCCCGGAATCACTGCGCTGAAATCATAGAAGATGCACAGTCTGCCTTCGATGCGCTTGACACTCCATGCGACATCGGAAAACTCTGCATTCTCCAAGCCGGATGCCGTCCGCAGCTTCTCCTGATATTCCTGCAGCTTTGTATCAAAGAAGCTCAGATCGGTGTTTTCGTCTGCATCGCAATAGTCGATCTGAAGGAATGACAGTGTTCCGTCTTGCCGGAACTGCGCCAGATACAGATCGTCGGCATATTCCTGATACTGCTTTAATGCGGAATAGGTCTTGGATGTGTTGTCGTTCATCATTGCCTCGCCGTCATAGGCGGGGTTGAGCAGGCGGAATACCTCGTCCGCGCGCTTTTCAAAGCCGGCGGCATTTTCGTTGTCGCCCTCCCGGTAATTGCTGATGAGACGGATTCTGCCGAGCTCGTCTGTCACCGCGCTGGTCGTGCTGTCCTCGGAAAACCACTGTATCCACTTTCTGTGCGGCTGCTTACCGCTGCCGAACCACTCATAGAGCTGATCGTCGGAGTTGTAATCGTCGATCAGATATTCCTCTGCGCGCAGCGAAGCCGTATCAATGCCGTATGCGGACAGATCGTATTTTGTCAGATCGGGCAGCGTTGTGCCTTCGGGAATCGCCTTCAGAAGGTCGGTGTCCGTTGTTGCCCTGTCCTTCACGTCGATGATCAGACGGTGCTCGCCGGTTTCGCCGTTGTTTGTGATTTTCACGAGGTAGTAGCCGTAGATCTTGCCGCTGAACTCCATGAATTTCCGGCTGATGATCTCGCGCTGTCCGCCGGGGGCAAGCGACTTGGACATTTCAAGAGCTGCGTTGTCATAATCAGACCGGTTTTCCGGGTTTTTCCAGACATAGCGGTTATTGTTCAGATTCCACAGCTTTCCGGAGCGGTTCAGCACAATCGTGCCGTTGAGAAGCACATCGCTGCTGTTGTTCCAGAAGGCGAAATGATACGCATCGTTGATCCATTCGCCGTCGGTGACGGTCAGTGCCTCGGACGGGACCAGCTCGTGCGCGATCTCCTCTGCGCGCGCCTTCAATGCCTGACTGTCAAGGATTTCCGTTTCTGCGGGGCATGTGTCACTGATCCACACGCTGCGCAATGTTCCGTTCGTGTCGAACAGAATCTGCTCGCCGTTCGGTCCGCGGTATTCGTCCCACTCCTCCGACGGTATCGCTGCCGCATAATTCCACTCATAGGTAATCATGCCGCGTTCTTCTTCCGTTAAGGCAGTTTCGATGGTATAGATGACGGGTGTATCAGCTTTGACATACTGCGAAAGATCTAATTCGCCGAGCAGCACGCCCGTTTTTATGGAAGAGCTGGCTGCGGATTCGTTTGCGTCGACGATCATGCGGTACACGTCGGACTCCTGTTCGGTGAACGTGTAGCAGCCGTAGACTTTGCCGCCGAACGCGATGAAGAAGCGGTCGGTGATCTCCGCGGAACCGGACCCGCGCTCATGTTCGTAGAGCCTGCGTGCCGCCTCGTCGTATTTGCCGGTGTCTGCGACGCTCTGGAGGGCGTAGCAGTCATTGAGGATATACCAGATATCGCCCGAGGAATTCATAAAGACCGTGCCACAGCGGTATGCGGAAGCATCCGCCGCATCCCAGTCAACGTGATATGCGCCCTCAAACCATCCGCCGGTGAGATTGCAGTCGACGCCGGGCACGATCGCCTGCACCAGCTCGGCGCCGCGCACCTTCAGGTCCTGCTCGCTGAGCGGAGCCTCGCTCTGAGGCATCTCCGCGCTGCTGCGGAATCTGCGGAAATTGCCCTGCTGATCGAAGACCAGCTGCTCGCCGTTTGCGCCGCGGTATTCGTCCCAGACCTCGTGCGGCGCATACGGATAATACGAATAATTCCAAGTATACTTCGCGGGCATCTGCGTGTCGCCGTTCAGATTGTAGAGATCATGGATGTCATAGGCATAGGGCGCGGCTGTCTTCTGATAGGATGCCGTGTCAATGCCGAGCGCCGAGAGATCGGCGGGCTGACTGACCTTGCCGTCCAAGTCGATCATATAGTAATAGGTGTCGTATGCGGGCATTTCCTCGGGGCTGCCCGCGGCGGCTCTGCCCATCAGCACGTCGTAGAGCCCGTAGACCTTGCCGTTCATGCTGATGAATTTGCGCTTGACGATCTGCCACTTCTCGCCGCCCTCGAGCTGACCTGCCGCGAGAGAATCGAGCAGCGGCGCCGCAGCACTGTCAAATGCGGCTTCATCCGCAGTCCTGCCGTCCATGTTCGCGTAGTCCGTATACCATTCGACGACATTGCCCTCTGCGTCCATGTCGCCGAAGCCCCAGATCTCATCGCTTGCGAAACACGCGGAATACCGATGATCGGGTTTGTCATCCTCGCCGACCGAAATCTCCGGCACGGTGCCGACGATGACCGTCTGTGCGAAGGCGTTTGCCTTTTCGACTGCGGCGTCCAGACCGGGCTTTGTGCTCTCAGAGGCACGGACGGCGCGGCGGTATCTGCGCAGTCTGCTCTGTCCGTCGAGAATGATCCGGTCGCCGTTCTCCGCGTCAAAGCGCACCCATGCCTCGCAGGGGCGCGGGCTGTCATAGCACCACTCGTATGCACTGTCCGTCTGCACATCCGTGAGATAGAAGCCGAGCGTTTCGCCGCCGATATAGGGCTCCTCCGCCCGCACGAATCTGGACGTATCAATGCCGACTGCGGAAAGATCGGGCAGTGTGACCGCTGCGCTGCTCTCGCCCGTGTTGCCGCCGGGGTTCTGCCGGAGCTTCGGCAGTCCGATGAAGAGCCATGCCGCTGCGCCGCCTGCCGCAACGACCGTCAGAATGCCGGCGAACACCGGTCTCAAAAATCCGAATCTGCTTTCTGAATGTGTCATTTTGTACACCTCCGTTGACTCTGCGTCAGAGGAAGGCAGCGCTGCTTTCGCCTTTCCGCGCGCAGTTTTGCCGGTCCGCACTGCCTCGGCGAGATATTTCTCATCCACGCCGTCGGTCAGCTTCAGAAAATCTGTTGTTTTCACAGCAGCTCCTCCTTTCGCAAAAATGCTTTCAGTTTCCGTTTTGTGCGTGCGAGCGACATCTGCACGCTGCCGACGCTCTTGCCGGATTCTGCCGCGACCTCCTCGACGGTCAGGCACATCCAGTAGCGCCGCAGAAAGACCGACCGCGCCCCCGGGGAAAGTGTCCCGAGAAAGCGGTTGATCGCCTCGCGCAGTACAAGGCTGTCGAGCATCTGCTCGCCGTGCGCGCCGGGGAGGCAGCCTTCGAGCTCCTCCAGTGCCTCAGCGACCGCTCCGCCGCCGCGTTTTTCGGCGTTGGCGCGCTCGAGCCGGTTGCGGGCGGCATTGCGCACTGCCGTCAGCAGATAGGCACCGATGGACTCCGGAGCGGCAGGCGGGATCGCATTCCAGATGCGCAGGAGCGCGTCGTTGAAGCACTCCTCGGCGTCCTGTCTGTTCCCGAGAATATTGTAGGCGACTGTCATGCAGAGTGCACGGTAGGTCTGCCCGACCTCGTGCAGTGCAGCCTCGTCGCGCTGCCCGAACAGCTCCAGAATGTGCTTGTCGTCCATGCCGCTCACCTCCCTCTATCGGTAATGACAGATTTTTTTGCAGAAACCTAACACAAAACGAAAAATTTTTTTGCAGAGTCAAAAAAGCAGTTTTCGGAATGTGAAATGCGGATGCGAAAATGACGCGGAGCCCAACTTCTCACTCCTCATTTCTCATTCTGTACCAAAAAGCAGGACGTCCCCCCGCGCGGATGCGGAGGGACGGTCTTTCGGAATGATGCCGCCTCAGTGGTTTGCCATATAGATCGCAAAGTTGACGATCCAGCCGATCAGTGCTGCCCTGCCGATGCTGCTCGCGGCAGTCGGCTTGGTCGATTTGTTGACGAAATACATGATGAGCCCGACGAGCGGGATGAGGAACGCGACGACGATCTCCCATGTCTTTGCCTTTCGGTCCGTGGGAGACTTCAGGTCGCCGTTCTGTGCGGGATAGTCCTGCTGCGGATAACCCGGCTGCTGGGGGTAACCCTGCTGCTGCGGGTAACCGGGCTGCTGGGGATACCCGTTCTGCTGCGGGTAGCCGCCGTATCCGTTCTGCTGGGGATAGCCGTTCTGCTGGGGATATCCGGTCTGCTGCAGTGTCGACCCGCAGTAGGGGCAGACGGCTGCGTTGTCGTCGACCGGTGCGCCGCAGTATGTGCATGTTGCCATAGTAAAACTTCCTTTCTGCTTCCGGGAGCCTTGCCGGAGCGTCGGACGAAGCGCCGGCACTGTACGTTTTCAGCGGTATGCGGTGCGGTGAAACAGGGGTCTATGCACAGTATATACTATTTTTCTGAAAATGTCAAGCGGGATGTGAGACTTTTTGTATTTTATTCAGCGGCGCCGCTCGGGCATCTGCGGCGGTTTTCTGCCGCTGCTTATTGACAAACACGCGGAAACATGCTACAATAATACTGAATCAGAATGCAGTCATTCAGATCTTGAAGATAGAAGGGAGGCACGCCGCATGCTGCATGACCGTTTGGTGATCGCACTCTGCACGTCACGGATCCAGAATGCAGAGATTCTCGAGAGCGTCAGAGCCTTTGTGGACGAGGCACACAGACGGGATTACTATGTTCTTGTGTTCAATTCCGGGCTGGAGGAATCCGAAGGTGCCCGGAACGAAGCCAGCTGCTACAGTGTCTACGATCTGATCCCGCTCGGTCTGGTCGATCTGATTGTGATTATGCGGGAAACCATCCGCAATGATGCGGTCTCCAACACCATAGCAGCGATCGCGAAGGAGCACCGGATCCCTCTGCTGTGCTATGACGGGCAGATGGACTGTGTGCCGTCGGTTTTTTCCTATGCCAATCAGGCGTTTTCGTCGCTGCTGGACCATGTGCTCGGCGACCACGGCTGCAGGCATGTATGTCTGATCACCGGTGTGCGCGGGCATTACGGCTCGGAGTGCATGGTCATGGCATACCG
>JAEELE010000058.1 GCA_016288755.1 Oscillospiraceae bacterium | reverse complement strand
CCACGCTCTAAAAAGCGTCTTGAAGCATCCGGTTTTAAACTCGATTCTCGTGTTATTCAGCATGAGCCGCTCGGCTTCCACGATTACAATTGCCTCCAGATGAACGCATTTGCCGTTGTATCCGATTCCGGCACGCTGCCGGAAGAATCAAGCTTTTTCACTTCAATCGGGCATCCGATTCCTGCCGTATGTATCAGAACTTCGACCGAGCGCCCGGAGGCGCTCGACAAAGCCTGCTTTATTCTTTCCGGCATTGATACAAAAGGCCTGCTGCAGGCAGTGGATACTGCTGTGGAGATGGTGCGGGATGAGAAGAACGGCGGGGCGATTCCTGTTCCCGACTACACAGATATCAATGTTTCCGACAAGGTCGTGAAAATCATTCAGAGCTATGTCGGCGTCGTCAATAAGATGGTTTGGAGAAAAGACGTATGAAGATTCTGGTAACCGGTGCAAAGGGCTTTGCTGGCAGAAATCTGGTCGAGAATCTGAAAAACATCCGCGACGGCAAGAACAGGACCCGTCCGAATATTCAGATCGATGAGCTTTTTGAGTACGATATTGACTCGACGCCGGAGGAACTTGACGAATACTGTTCCAAAGCTGATTTCGTGTTCAATCTGGCAGGTGTCAACCGCCCGACCGATCCCGCTGATTTCAAGAAGGGCAACCGCGATTTCGCAGAAACACTGCTGGAAACATTGAAAAAGCACAACAGCAAAGCACCTGTGATGGTTTCATCCTCTATTCAGGCAACGCTTGCCGGACGCTTCGGCACTTCCGAGTACGGTCTGAGCAAGAAGGCGGGAGAGGAACTGTTCTTTGCTTACGGCGTAGAAACCGGCAACCGCGTTCTGGTTTACCGCTTCCCGAATCTGGTCGGCAAATGGGTCAGACCGAATTACAACTCCGCAGTCGGCACATTCTGCAATAACATTGCGAATGATCTGCCGATCACGGTCAACGATCCGAGTGTCGAGCTGGAAATGCTCTTTATCGACGATCTGGTTGAAGAGATGCTTGATGCCATTGAGGGAAAAGAGCATCACTGTGAGTTCGACGGCGTCAATGCTGTCATGCAGGAGAACGGCAGATACTGCTATGCACCTGTCACGCATAAGGCAACGCTTGGCAGAATCGTCGAGCTGCTGCATATCTTCCATGATCAGCCGAAAACGCTTGTTATGCCGGAGATTCCGAATGGCAGCTTTGAGAAGAAACTCTATTCAATGTATCTCTCCTATCTTCCGAAAGAGAAAACGATCTTCGACTTGGATATGAAGTGCGATGATCGCGGCAGCTTCACGGAGCTTTTGAAGACTGCGAATTGCGGTCAGTTCAGCGTGAACATCAGCAAGCCGGGTATTACGAAGGGACAGCACTGGCACAACAGCAAGTGGGAGTTCTTTATTGTTGTTTCCGGTCATGCGCTGATTCAGGAGCGGAAGATCGGTACGGATGAAGTGATTGAGTTTGAGGTTTCCGGCGATAAGATTCAGGCAGTTCACATGCTGCCGGGCTATACCCACAACATCATCAATCTGTCTGAAACTGAGAATCTCGTGACTGTTATGTGGGCGAACGAGCAGTTTGATTCGAATCATCCGGATACTTTCTTTGAGAAGGTCTGATCTTAACAAGCCTAATCAAAGCTTACTTTCATACAATCGTTGGAACAGCGCACGTTCCTGACAACAACAATTCTACTACTACCGCAGGAGATACAATCATGTCCTTCAACATTATCCAGGAAGCGCAGCGCTGTCTGAACTGTAAAAATCCCACCTGCCAGAAGGGCTGCCCGATCCACACGCCGATTCCCGATGTCATTCACGCGTTTCTGAACGGCGATATTGACAGAGCCGGCGACCTCCTCTTTGAAAACAACCCGCTGAGTATGATCTGCTCGCTGATCTGCAATCAGGAGAACCAATGCGAGGGTCACTGCATTCTCGGAAAAAAGAGTTCGCCTGTCCTGTTCAGCAATATCGAAAACTACATCAGCGACGCACATTTTGACAAGATCGATGTCAGCAATATCCCGAAAAACGGCACAAAGGTCGCCGTGATTGGCAGCGGACCAGCCGGCATTACGATCGCAATTCTGCTGGCGCGAAAGGGCTATGATATCACGCTGTTTGAATCCAGAGAGAAAATCGGCGGCGTTCTGCGCTACGGTATCCCGGAGTTCAGACTTCCGAAGAGCAACATCGAACGCTACAAAAAGCTGATTCTCGCACTCGGAATCAAAATCCGCCCCAATACCTCGATCGGCATCACGATCACGATTGACGATCTGTTCCGCGACGGATACAAGGCAATCTTCATTGGCACCGGTGTGTGGAAACCGAACACGCTGCATATCAAGGGCGAGAGCCTCGGCAATGTGCATTTTGCGATCAATTACCTGACTAATCCCGATGTCTACGATCTCGGGGAAAGCGTGAATGTGATCGGTGCTGGCAACTCGGCGATGGATGTCGCACGCACCGCGATCCGGCACGGCTGCCGGAAGGTGACCGTGTTTGCGCGGTCAGAACACATCGCCGCCAGTTCTTCCGAGGTCGAGTACGCGAAGATCGACGGCGTGAAGATCATCACGAATGTCGAGCCGATCGAGATCACGGACGAAGGCGTGATTTTTGTGCGGGTCGAGCGCGACAGCGAGGGGAACAAGACAAGAGTCGAAGGCTCCGAGCAGCTGTATCCCGCCTCCTCAACGATCATTGCGGTATCGCAGGGACCGCGCAACCGGATCGTATCGACCACGACTGGTCTTGACGTCACAGAGCACGGATTGCTCGTGACCAATACATTTGGTGAAACAACGCGCGACGGCATCTTTGCTGCAGGTGATGTGGTGCTCGGTGCGAGGACGGTCGTCGAAGCAGTAAATTACTCAAAGCAGGTCGCCGAAGCAATGGATAAGTATTTGCTCGGGCTTAACGACATAAACGACTAGATGTGTTATCTCAATTATTGTGAGCATCTCAATAGAGTCATTTTGTATGCAGTCCAAACAGCCTAGAATCGGATAGGAACAATGTGATTTGGAGGGCAATAAGCGATATGAATCTTGTTCAATATCGAGTGAAAGAAATCCGTTATACTCACGGCACATATATATTAGGTTATCCCGTAGAAATCATAGATGAGGGTAGCTTCTACCGTATAGACGGAACACATATTTTTGATAAGTTCCGCATTCAATCTATGAAGCTGGAAGGAAATCAACTTACGATTCAAATGAAAGACCAAGATGTGATTTTGGTTGTTGAGTCAAAGCATAGATAAACACATTTATTGATGGAGGATGGAGGTGAACCGCATGGCTATGCACCTGTTTGAGCATAATGAAACAGCCTACAACGCTGCTGTGACAATGCTATTGGAGCGTGGCAAGGCTGCTGTGGTTCACCCGACCGGAACCGGCAAATCGTTTATCGGCTTCAAACTCTGCGAAGACAACTCGCAGGCGCGTATTTGCTGGCTTTCTCCTTCCCGATACATTTACCAGACGCAGCTTGAAAATCTGGCAGAAGTCAGCGACGGTTACCAACCGGACAACATCATCTTCTTTACATACGCGAAACTGATGAATGTGACCGAGGAAGAGATTGCCGAGATTCAGCCCGACTTCATCATTCTGGACGAGTTTCACCGCTGCGGTGCGGAGCTTTGGGGGCAGGGCGTACAGAATCTGCTGAAAGCCTATCCCCATGTCCCGATTCTCGGACTCTCCGCGACTGCGATCCGCTATCTCGATAACCAGCGCAACATGACGGAGGAACTGTTTGACGGAAATATCGCGTCAGAGATGACACTCGGTGAGGCGATCGTCCGAAATATCCTCAGTCCGCCGAAATACATTCTCTCCATTTTTTCGTATCAAAAGGATTTGGAGAAATACGAAAAGCGCGTACAAATCGCAAAAAGCAAAGCTGTACAGGACGCCGCGACGGAATATCTGGAAGCGCTCCGTCGTGCGCTTGACAAAGCGGAAAAGCTTGATGTGTTGTTCGACAAGCATATGACCGACAGAACGGGCAAATACATCGTTTTCTGTGCGAATGCCGAGCATATGCAGGACATGATCGGTAAGGCGAAGGAATGGTTCCGAAAGGTTGACCGAAAACCGCATATTTATTCTGTGTATTCGGATGATCCGACAGCCAGCAAGTCTTTTGCAGACTTCAAGGCGGATTATGACGAGAATCATCTGAAGCTGCTGTTCTGCATCGACGCTCTGAATGAGGGCGTTCATGTTCCGGATATTTCCGGCGTGATCCTCCTGCGTCCGACTATCTCCCCGATCATCTATAAGCAGCAGATCGGTCGTGCGCTTTCCGCCTCAAAATCGCGCAATCCCGTCATTTTCGATATCGTCAACAACATCGAAAACCTCTACAGCATCGACGCGATCGAAGAGGAAATGCAGGTTGCCATTCAGTATTACCGCTCGCACGGCGGCGATAGCTATGTCGTCAATGAAACCTTTGAGCTAATCGACAAGGTTGCCGACTGTAAGCGGCTGTTCGACGAGCTGGAAGGCACGCTCTCTGCATCATGGGACCTGATGTACGAGCAGGCGAAGAAATACTACGAAGAAAACGGTGATCTGGATGTCCCGAAGCGGTATGTAACACCGGAAGGATACTCGCTTGGTCTATGGGTGCTGACGCAGCGCCGGGTATACCGCGGCGATGTGAACGGTATTCTGACACAGGTGCAGATCGACAGACTGGAGGCAATCGGGATTCGCTGGGAATCGAAGTCGGATCAATCGTGGGACAAGTATTTTTCTGCCACAAAGCGGTATTATGAAGCTCACGGCAATCTGAAACCGCAAGCAACATTTATAGATGAAAACGGCGTGGACCTCGGTCGATGGATTGCACAGATTCGCACATTCCGGAAGAGCGGCATCCGAAGTAAAATGCTGACAGAAGACCGTATTGCGGCACTTGACGCCATCGGCATGATATGGAGCGTACCGGATTATCTGTTTGAATCGTATTATGCCTCTGCTGTGCGATATCACCGCGAACACGGCGATTTGGATGTACCAATCAGCTATGTGGACAGTGACGGCATCCGGCTCGGTCAATGGGTGAGTAATATCCGTGTTACCAGAAATGGCCATTCCAAAAACTACAAACTGACAGAAGAGCAGATAGCCCGCCTTGATGCAATCGGGATGATCTGGGACAGTAAGTACGAAAAGCAATGGAAGGACGCATTTGATGCGCTATGTACCTACTATCAGCAGCACGGAACATTTGAGATCCCGGTGTCATATAAGACGGAATCCGGTATTGCACTTGGCAAATGGGTTCGCCGCCAGCGTGATTTCTACGCACAAGGCAGAATCACAGCCGAGCATATTGAAAAGCTCCGCGGCATCGGGTTTGTTCTTGAAAAAAACGATCCGTGGGAAGTGAGATTTCAGCTTGCAAAGCGATATATGGAAGAGCACGGCGACCTGAATGTCCCGGCACAATATGTGATCGACGGTGTCTGGCTGAATAAATGGCTCAGCGAGCAACGGCAGATCGCGGCAGGCAAGCGCAAGAAAAAACATACGCCGGAACAAGTTCAAAAATTGAAAAGTATCGGCTTTCGGTATGAAACTGCATAGACACCGGAGCATCGCATTCATTTTTCGCACAGGAGGTGCATAGAATGTACAGAAGGCCCAGAACGGACGAATCTGTCAAAAGCATGATGATTCGTGTCCGCGTTACACCGGAGGAGCATGAACAGTTCTTCAAATTAGCTGCAGCACGCGGATATGCGTCGATCAGCGACCTGATCCGATCGCTGCTGAAAGAAAAATCAGATGACAGCACAAAGTCGCGGTAAGAATAGAATCGGCAAAAGTAACCCCCGACCGCAGGATGATTCTGTCCTGCGGTCGGGGGTATTCTGCGCCTGCCCGCTTTCACGATTAAAACCGTTACGGGGTAAAGCACAATCATCCACCTTGATGGAATCTGTCAGCCTGAGTCAGAGTGCAGCGGTATCCAGCTTGATCAGTGCCTGCTTTTGGTAAAATGCCACGCCGTACCGCATGATCTGCCGGTAGCCGGTCAGCTGATGCGCATATTGGTTTTCTCTGATCTGCCGGATTGCAGCATCGCAGTCACTTTGCATCTGCGCTTCACTCGTGGAGCGCTTCGCCTCAATAATGATGCATCTGCGGTTTTTCTTGTCACGCAGATCAATGTCCGGTCTGCCGAGCCCACGCTCCTTGTTGGAGTAAACGGTGTATCCGCGCCCGACAAATAGCCCCGCGAGGAAGGCGTGATAATAATCCTCGTGATAATCGTTGTAGCTGATGGTGTCCCACAGAAGATCGGAAAGAATGCTGCCAGCAGTTTCGGCATTTCCCTCCCACAACGCTTTCATCAGATCACGGAGCTTGGTTTCGTCGATCGAGGTCATGAACCGGTCGACGACAGCAGTCTGGAAGATGGCTGCCACTTCCTTGTTGGGAATGCGCAATTCTCTGAGACCGGATGCTGAATACTCCGGGCATGCCGGAGTGACATAGCCGGTCATCAGGAGCACGCTCCACATGTTGCTTTCGGAGGCAGATATCTGATCATAGGTCAGAGCATCCGTGATCGCCTCGCGGATGGTTCCGCCGTTGAGCAGTGTTTCAAATTTCTCCGAGGGATCACAGTCCGGCAGTCGGAAGAAATCACTGACGGCACTGTTGCTGCTGGTGTTTTCCCAGTAATTCCTGGGCGCGATCTCGCGGTTTCGGGTCAGAGCCTTGATGAAATTCGTCACATCCCAGGGACAGTATATTTCCTTTGTGCCGAACAGATAGCCGTCGTACCATTCCTTTGTGACTGCCATCTTGTCGGAGAGATCGTAGTAGGACAGAAATTGCGCGACCTCTTCCTGTGTGAAGCCGAAATACTGCGCGAACTCGTCATCCAGAACCGAAAAGGATGCAAAATTGTTCACGCCAGTGAAGATGCTCTCCTTCGGGATTCGCAGACAACCTGTCACAACCGCAAATTTCAGATAGGGATTGGTCTTCAGAGAGGTGCTCATCAGACCGCGGATTACGTCCAGCATTTCACGGTAATAGCCGTTGTTATGAGCCTTTGCCAGCGGAACATCATATTCATCCACCAGCAGGACAACCTGCTTCCCGTACACGGCATGCATCATGCGCATGATTGTGACCAGAGAGTTTTTTATGTCTGTGACATCGGACTGCTCTGCCTTCAGGATTGCAAACTTCTTCAGATCGTCTGCGTCGATTGCATTTGTCTCATCGGTGAACGGCAGCTTCTTGCACAGGTCTGCGATGACGGTCCGCAGCATTTTGAAAGCGTCTTCAAATGATAAGCCTTCCACATCCTTGAGGGAGAGGAAGATGACAGGATACCGGTTCATGTGCTCGCGGCAGAAATCGGGATACTGCATAATGTCCAGACCGTCAAAGAGCACACCGCCGTCATTGCGCTGAATGTTAAAGAAGCAGTCCAGCATACTCATCATCAGGGTCTTGCCAAAACGACGTGGGCGTGTGAAGAGCGTGACCGCATTTTGCGTTTCACGCACCAGCTCATATATCATCCGCGTCTTGTCGACATAGTAGCTGTTATCATTCCGAATCGCAGCGAAATCCTCTATGCCGATCGGGATGCGTTTCTGTTCCATGCGCCATCCTCCCTTTCTGTTTGTTCTCATGCACATATCCTTGCTATAAGTATACCATAACGGGGCGCAGAATGCAAGTGCTTTCTGAATTGAGCTGAGAGGGGTGCTTTCTATGCCAGCAGTGTACTATATGTATAGTAGGGGCGCCGAAGGGCGCCCCTCGTTCTGTCAAAAAGCACTTTGTTTTTTCGTAAGTCTCGGTCAAAAAGCAAGAGCCCTTTCAAAAAAATTGAAAAACGCGTGTTTTTCAGATTTTTGGAAAAGCCGATTCCGTTTTGACCTATACTTGCCAAAAATCAAAAAGAATTCCGGTATCACCGCGGCGCTTCAAAGCAGAACGGAATGAGAACCGATGTGCAGTTTTCCGCGTTGTCAACAGGTCTTTCGGCACATTATTATCGGAATGCGGAGCGTGATGCGGGGACTAAACAGCGGGAAACGCTTGGTCTGCCTGTAGATGCGGACATGACCATCCTGCGGCATGAAAACTCACGCCAGCAACAATTATACCGTGGAAAAACACGGTTAGTCTTTACCCTCATCTTTCTTTCGTTCGTATCTCTTCCGGTCAGTTTCCTTTCGCGCCGTCAGTTTCTCTAGATATGATTTGTCAACTGATATAAAATACTCTGTGAAGGCTGCAACACGGTCTGCATTGGGCATTAGCTCAGTCAGCCCCTTGTTTCCAAACAGATGTTCGCAGATGCTTTTCATCTCCATCAGTTCGACGGAAGGAAATGCTTCCGGGCTGGTGATTCTCTCGAAGTCAGCAGATTGCAGATATTGATACACAGCTTTTACTGATTCGTCTTGCGCCTGTTTTCCAAGATCATACAGGTAATTTAGAATAGATTCCCCAATCTGCGCCTGATAAACAGATTTCGGATCAAAGCCACCTCCATGTGGAACGAATGGCAACGCTTTTGAGAAGATATCATGTATGGTGAACATTGCTTCTGTGACAGTGTAGGCAAGGTCAGTGCGAAGGGCGATCCGCAATGCGGTAATCCAGCGCTCTTTCCGTTCCGGTTCTACGTTGTTGATATTGCGAATCAGATGGAAAAGGCGCTTGCTCAGCTCGACGATCTCGCCGTAGGCATTGTCGGCAATTTGTCCTTTAAGCCATTTCCCGATAATCAGGTCAAAATCATGCTCCGATACTGAACGCAAAAGAATCTCCTTTATGACAGGGGCATCCTGCGCTGGGACAGCATAGGAACCGTTTTCCCGATATTTTCGCAAATCCAAGCAAAAAACGAAGCGCATCAGATATGAGAATCTGTCAGTCAGATATCTTCGGACTTTTTCGAGATCCTTGTCCTTCTTTTCAGATGCCTTCGGGTCATCGTCTATCTCCTTCCTGGACGGATATATTCGATAGGCACGATCCTGCTGGATAAGTGCATCCTGCACATCTAAAGAAAGGCTATTTCTTTTTCCGGTGACTATGACTGTATCCTTGTCAATCAGACCACCCAGTATCAGATCATTGAGATCGGTCTTCCGGTAGTAATCCACGATCTCCGTATATAGTTCGCTAGCCTTAATCATACCGACTCCTTTCGTTGAATCGTCGGAACGAAATTGGAAAATTTCGTTCTTGGACAGGGCGAATTGTTTGTGGTATACTTGGTGCAACGGCGGAAGAGGTGCCAACCGATACGCCGCGCTTCCCCCTCATTATAGCGGTATAAGATGAGAAAGTCAAGAGCTTGTGGGCAACCAGTCCGCATGATTTGGCGCTGACCTGATGCTATAAAGAGGGGACCGGGAGGATCCGACCCGTTCGACAAACCGCAGACACATTTTGAGCGCCCTTGCCGTTCTCCGCGTTCTGATCAAGCGCGGGGGACAGCTGGGCCGGAAAGGAATTTGGTATGGATAATTTTTTTTACGGGTGGTCATCAGATTCATTCGGCAGCGACAACAGGCTAGATTGGCAGCAGGCGAACGCGACGGCCACTCCATGGGTCTGGCAGTCGGATTTCGTCCGCCCCGACCCGAAGCCTCGCCGCATCGAGATCGAAGAAGAGCACTGCGCCTACGTCTTCGACACTCTGCGCAATCTTTATATCGAACAGTGCATCTCAAGTAAGGGGAAGGTCAGGTCGAGGCCTATGACAAACGGCTTCTCAATCGACCTGCTCGAAGAATTCGCCTACCAATTTGGTGGACTATCCTTCGTTCGGATTACCTATCGCGTCAACGGAGAGATTTTTAAGCCGATTATCCCCGCGGATGACTACCTTGCGCAGCGGTTTGACCGTTACCTGACGCACATAATCCGTCTGCCGGGCTGCACGCGGCGCCAACTCAATGATCTGATTGCATGGCTCTTGAAGAGTGTTTCTCGCTGGGAGATCAAGATGTTCTCCAGGCAAGGATGGAATGACGGCGAAGATGGCAATTGCGTATTCGTGACTTGGAGTCCGCGATACGATATCCCGGAGGATCGCGTGCCCCGGAGCGTATTGAAGCGAAGCACGATTCCGCTGGCAGATTCTCCGGTGGATGTCATCGCGCGCTGGAAACGGATATATACGGGCGATCCGGTCCTGCAGTTCATCGGATATTGGCGGCTGGCGGCGGTATTATTGTGCGAACTGGAACGGGCGGGCGTAAAAAACCGTCGTGTCCTTTTCGTCTCTCCTTCCAAGGACCTTGACGCCGAGAAGCTGGCGATCATGTTTGAAACCGACGATCCGGATCGATTCCCCGCACCTGCGCTGGACGCGAAAAACATCCGCGAGGAACTTCAGGACACCTGGGACGGTGTCGCCGTGTTTGTGGATCGCCTATTCCCTGATGAAGAGGATAAACGGACTAGCGCGGTGAAATCCCTGCTTCGTGCGCAGCAAGGAGAATTCGCGGAAAAGGGTCGGAACCTCGTTGCGGTCGTCTCCGATTCCGCAGCGATGACGGCTCGCCGACTGGCGCCGCAGTTTGTGTTCGAGGTCGAGACCGATGGGGTACGCTGTGAGGCGACCAGGGATGAAATCCGCGAGGCAACCGCGGCGATGGAAGCGTTGTTCCGATTTGCGATTCCGTACCTTGCCCCCGAGCCTTTCAAAGATTTTGTCGCTCACATTCGCTCCACGTTCCTGGAGGACATGCCGGAGGAGGATGCTGGAATCATTTTGCAGCTGTTCTGTGTCGAGCGGGTTTTCCGGGCGGCCTTTCAGGTCACCGTGCTGGACGATGCGACCATGAAAGCACTCGTGCAGATGCTGCTGGCAGGCCGGGAGCTGGATCCACTGCAGATGATTCTGCAGGATTATTCAGCCGCAGCAAGCGAGGCATTCCGGGAGGGCACACTCCATGCAGTCCGCAAGCGAAAGAATGTGCCGCTGCCCTTGACCGACAGCACCGTGCTGATCAGCGGCAACCGGATGTGGCTGAGCGACCGCGCGCTCGACCTAATCGTAGCTCGGATGTCCACGGTCAAGAGCAGCAGCAGCCTGATCCGTGCTCTGCGTGAAAGCGGAAACCTTGTGTCCACAGACGGTGACACCCACCCGATCGAGGTGCATGACGCAGAGGGGAAACGCGTCCGGCTCTTCTGGTATGATTTGCCGGTCGAACTGCTGGACGCCGATGTGATCCATGCGCTTGCGAATCTCGAGACGCTGGACTTCTGGCTCACACCGGAGGAAGCCCCTGCGGGCTTCATACCGATCTTGAGCGACGGAAGCGGCAAGGTCGCCGGATTCCTGATCGCGCCGAAGAGGCTTGACAACCACAGCGTTTTCGCCAGCGGTCAAAGTGGCTGGGGCAAGACCTGCACCTTGGCTCAGCTTGCTGCGGCTTATCACGCCGCCGGATATCGTGTGATCGTGCTGGACGGGAGCTCGTCAGCGACGGAGGATGCGCTGTCCCGCAACCTTTCGCCGGCTTACGTCCGCTCCAACGTGCAGTTTTTCGATCTCGACTGTGAGGGCGTTCCTGTGGACCTGTTCCGTATGGACCGCAAGAGCTCCCAGACGCGGCAGAAGAAGTGTCTGCTCGGTCTGCTGTCCGCTGCAGTCGGCGATCTAAGCACGACGCAGTCGGATGTCTTGCAGTCCGCAATCACGGAACTGCTGCAGTCGCTGGATGAGCATGAAAGCATTCAGGTTGCTGACCTGATGGCAATGCTGAACGGCAGCGGGCTCACTTTCTCGAGTCTGCGGACCCGCCTTCAGCCGCTCCTCGAGGACATTCTGCAAATCGGCATGTCGGGTGACAGCTGGGAGGATATGCTCGGGCACAGCGGTCGTTTCCTGGTATTCCAGACCGATTCTGCTTTTACGGAGAACGGCAATGTGCTGCTCGATGTAATCCTCGCGTCACTCTTTGACTTCCAGATGGAACATTCTGACATCCCGCTGGCCGTCATCATCGATGAGGTACAGACACAAAACGTGAGTGCGAATAGCCCGATTCGCAAAGTCGTGAGCGAAGGCCGCAAGTTCCGCATGTCGCTCATCGCGGCATCTCAGGACTTCCCGGCTCGGAGCACTGATCTCGGGCATGTCGTGGGCAAGATCCCGACGCAGATTTTCCTGCGTCCAACCCTGAACGCTGAAACGACCGTCGCCGCAGAACTGCACTACTCCAAGGCGGAGACGCTGATGTTCGACAACATGGAACGAGGGGACGCGATCGCGAAGGGGTGCTTCTACAACAAGCTGACAGGAACCAACACGCCAGCCGTACTCAGAGGGCATGTTCACCGCCATTGCAGCCCGGACGAGGACAGAACGGCACAGGGTCTGCCGGATCGAAACGGAGAGGAGGGAGCGCGCGATGAAGCGGACAACGCAGAGTGATCATCATTGCCCTCGCCCGCTCGCACGGGTGATCTGGGGAAACATCGAACGCGCACGGTACATCGCCGGCGTGACGGACGAACAGCTCAGCGAGGCGCTGGGCGTCTCGCCGCGGTCTCTGTCGAACTATCGGAGGGATCCGTCGGTGATTACGTTGCGGCAGCTGGAAGCGGTGGCGAAGTGCTTCGATCTTCCGCCGGAAGCCCTTTTGGGTGCGTGAAGAGATAAAACATTGGAGCGGGGGACGTTTTGCGTCCCCCCTCTTTACAAAACGCTGAAAATGGTGTATACTGGGGTCGAGGGCCCTGGTATGTGACCGATGAAAGGAGAGCATATCATGGCAAAAGCAGTCCAGCTTCCGTCCGGAACCTGGCGGGTTCAGGTTTTCCTTGGAACCGATGAAAACGGCAGGAAGCGCAAGAAATCGATCACCGCGCCCACGCGCTGGGAGGCGGAGAAAAAAGCGGAGGAATACGTTGAAGAGGAGGAGAAAGCGAAGGGACGCATCACAGTCGCGCAGGCTCTTCGGGGCTATATTGATCTAAAGCGGAACATCCTGTCACCCGCAACGATTCGCGGCTATGAGATCATCCTGAACAACAGGCTGCAGAGCATCATGGGCCTGGACATTCACGAGCTAAACAGCCTTGCGATGCAGCAGGCAATCAACATTGACGCAGCGAGCAAGAGCCCGAAGTCCATCTCGGATGCGAAGAATCTGGTGGTCGCGGCACTGAAGCTGTACGGGGTCCGTCTTGATCTGAACATCACATTGCCGTCGAAAATCCCGATCGTCAAAGAGCTGCCGACTGCCGAGCAGGTAGTCCGCATGATCCGGGGCACGGACATCGAGCTGCCGTGTCTGCTTGCAATGTGGCTGTCGCTGCGAATCAGCGAGGTGCGGGGGCTCAAATTCAGTGACGTTCAGAACGGTGTGATTACGGTCCGCCGGAGTAAGCTGTACCTCGGAGGCGAGGATGTTGTTCGCAGCCAGAACAAGACCTACAAATCGACTCGGCGGCTCTTTGTGCCTGCCTATATTCAGTCGTTGATCGACGCTGTCCCGCACGAAAGTGAGGATGATTTCATTGTGCCGGTCAATTATCAGGTGATTCGCAAGCACCTCAAGAAGCTTGCAGAGGCAAACGGTTATCAGCTCACCTTCCATGATCTGCGGCACTTGAACGCCAGCGTGATGCTGATGCTCGGCATTCCGGACAAGTATGCGATGGAGCGCGGCGGGTGGTCGACCAACACGACATTGAAGGCGGTGTACCAGCACACCTTCAGTGAGGAACGCAAGCAGGTTGATGCCAAAATCGATGACTACTTCGAAGGAATACTGCGGGTGTGAAAACCCGCAGTATGACAAGGACAATCGGACTAGCCTGATTCCGTTTATTGATGATCCGACAAGTTCCCACAAAAGTTCCCACAAACGGTTTTCCAAGCGGCGAAAGCCGCGTGTTTAGGGCGTTCTGAAGAGAATCGAGAGAGTTCGAGTCCCTCTGTCTCCATTTTCGTGAAATGTCCTAAATGCGTGAAAATCGCGTGTTTAGGGCATTTTTCTTATGTCCGGAAGGAAAGGGCATTCCGCATCCGGAAGCAAAAAAGCGCATTTTTGACCCCTTTTTCGCCCCAATCGCACACGAAATCGCACACGAATCGCACACGGATTCCGGCATGAGCCGCTCCCGCTGTTCCCCGTAAATAAGGCATTCCGGCGGCGTTCAGCAGCACACGGACCGCGAGAAATCGCACACGAACGCTGAAAAATCGCACACGAAACGAATCGGAAACGCCGCCTTGTGCAGAATGACCGATATCACTGCGGCTTTGCAAAGCGCTTGCCAAAACCTCCGTGATGCGTTATAATAGTCTCAGTGGACAGGACAGGAATCCCGCACATGTGAAGCCGGAAGGTTCAAAGCCTGTCGCTGCGAAGTACCTGAAGAAAACGAATCGATTTACGGTGAGAGTATATGAAAACGATCAAGGTTGTCGCAGCCGTGATCTGCGACGCATTTCAGGAGAAACAGCGCATATTCGCGACAGCAAGAGGATACGGGGCATTCAAAGGGATGTGGGAATTCCCCGGCGGCAAGATCGAACCCGGAGAAACGCCTCAGCAGGCATTAGAAAGAGAGATCCGCGAGGAGCTCGATACCGCGGTCAGAGTCGGCGAACTGATTGAGACAGTCGAGTACGATTACCCCGACTTTCACCTGTCGATGGACTGTTTCTGGTGTGAGGTCGTCGAAGGAGATCTGGTATTGCTCGAAGCGCAGGAAGCACGGTGGCTCACGAAAGATGAACTTGACAGCGTGAAGTGGCTGCCGGCGGATCTCGGACTGGTTGAGCGGATACGCGGTCTGATGGCGTAAAATCTGTATGCCGGTGCGTGATAACCGCCTCATTTCATCATACGCAGGATTGTACTGCTTCAAAAACACATAATGCGCAGGTTTGCATTGCGTCCAAAATCACATTATGCGCAGGTTTGTATCAATTCTACAGTATGAAGCAGCTGGAAGCAAAGCCTGCAAACAGATTATCGGATAAGAATGGTACATAAATCGTTTACCCCGACCGCATGACGGAAGCAGTCATACGATCACCCGATACAGAAACGCCCCCTCACACGCGGATGTGAAGGGGAGTTCCCGAAGATTTATTTGTCCCTGATGCAGACATACTCCTGCACGCTTTTGGCATGCACTGCGGATTCATATAACCGCCAGCCGCCTGCGAGGTTATAGCAGTCAAAGCCGTTTGCGGCAAGGATGCGGCATGCCAGATAGCTGCGCTGCCCGCTGTGGCAGTTCACATAGATCGGTCTGTCCTTCGGCAGCCGCTCCAGATTGTCGCGGAGCGTATCGAGCGGGATATTGACCGCACCGTCGATCATGCCGCGGGCGGCTTCGGATCTCGTGCGGACATCGAGCAGGAACACGCTTCCGTCACGGGGCAGCTGTTCGACATCGTGCCAGAACACCTGCTTCACGGTCCCGTTGATGACGTTCTCCGCCGTGAATCCGACCATGTTGACGGGGTCCTTGGCACTGCCGAAGGGCGGCGCATAGCAGAGCTCCAGATCTTTCAGATCGGTGACCTTTGCACCGAACCGAATCGCCGCCGCAAGCACGTCCATGCGCTTGTCGACGCCGTCAAAGCCGACGATCTGCGCGCCGAGGATCTTCAGCGTCTGTTTGTCCCAGAGCACCTTCACAGACATCTGCTTTGCGTTCGGATAGTAGCTTGCGTGGGAGGCGGAATAGGTGTAGACCTTGTCATAGGCGATGCCTTCCGCCTGTGCACGGCGCTCGTTCATTCCCGTGGTCGCGACGGTCATATCAAACAGCTTCAGGACCGCCGAGCCCTGCGTGCCCGTGTATTCCGAATCCAGACCGGCAATGTTGTCCGCGGCAATGCGCCCCTGCTTGTTGGCGGGACCCGCAAGCGGCACAAATGCCGGCGCCCCCGTGATATAATCCCGCACCTCGACTGCATCGCCGACCGCGTAGATATCGGGGAAGTTCGTCTGCATCCGGCTGTTGACGATGATGCTGCCGCGGCTGTTGACCGCGATGCCGCAATTCCTTGCAAGCGCGGTTTCCGGCCGGACACCGACCGACAGGATCACCAGATCGGCTTCGATGTTGCCTTTTCGCAAGGTGACCGCCTGCTCTGTGATCTCCGTGACACCGTTGTTCAGATACAGAGAGATTCCTTTGCTCTGCAGATATCTATGTACGTCGGCAGCCATATCAAAATCAAGCGGCGCGATCAGATGATCGGCAAGCTCGACAACGGAGACCGCCAGTCCGGCATTTGCGAGATTCTCCGCCATTTCCGCGCCGATATACCCGCCGCCGACAACGACAGCCCGCCGCGGCTTCTGTTCCTCGATATACTGCTTGATGCGCACGGTATCGGGGATGTTGCGGAGCGTGAACACATGGGGCAGACCGATGCCGCCGATATCGGGGCGGAGCGGCTCTGCGCCGGGAGACAAAATCAGTCTGTCATAGCGTTCCTCGTACAGCTCTCCGGTTTCCAGATCCCGCACCGTGAGCGTATGCGTTTCGGGTGAGATGCCGACCGCCTCGTTCCGCGTGCGCACGTCAATATTGAACCGGCTGCGGAAGCTCTCCGGCGTCTGCAGCGTCAGCATTCTCCTGTCCGTGATCTCACCGCCGATATAGTAGGGCAGACCGCAGTTCGCGAAGGAGATCTCGCCGCCGCGCTCCAGCATGATGATCTCGTCATGCTCTCTCAGACGCCGCAGTCTGGCTGCCGCGGACGCACCGCCCGCCACACCGCCGATGATGATGGTTTTCATAGAGCCACCTCCGAAAGGATATGTTATGATCGAAGAAGTATTCAGCAGAGTATTCCCGTTCTGGGAACAGATCACCGATGCCGACCGCAGCTTTCTCTGCGAACACGCTGTCAGAAGACAGTATGAGAAGGGGACGAATCTGCACAACGGCAGCGACTGCTCCGGCGTGATCTTCGTCTGCTCCGGCAGTCTGCGCGCCTATATGCTGTCTGACGACGGCAAGGAGATCACGCTCTACCGGCTGCACAAGGGCGATATGTGTATGCTGTCCGCCTCCTGCGTGCTGCAGTCGATCACCTTTGAGGTGATCGTCGACGCGGAGGAGGAAAGCGAATGCGTCGTCCTGAGCGGCGCGGCATTCAAGCAGATGTCGGAGAAATACCCGGATATCCGCATCTTTGCGCTGGAGACCGCTGTTTCCCGCTTCTCCGATGTGATGTGGGTCATGCAGCAGGTGCTGTTCATGAGCATGGACAAGCGCCTTGCGATCTTCCTGCATGATGAATCGGTGCGGCTCTCGTCCGACACGATCTCACTCACGCAGGAGCAGATCGCAAGATACATCGCGTCTGCGCGCGAGGTCGTCTCCCGCATGCTGAAATACTTCGCAAACGAGGGGATCCTCGAGGTCTCCCGCAAGGGCATCCGGATCCTCGACAAACAGAAGCTGCGGGATTTAACGCTGTAGCATGTCCAGAATGGCGGCTTTCGGTCTTGCGCCGACGGCGTGAGAGACGACATTGCCGCCCTTCATCACCACAAGCATCGGGATGCTCGAGACCCCGAACGCTGCGGCAAGCTCCGGCTGCTCATCGACATTGATCTTGCCGACGGTGAACTCGGAATGCTCTGCGGCGATCTCCTCGACAAGCGGCGAGACCATCTGGCAGGGACCGCACCAGTCTGCGTAGAAATCGAGCAGGACCGGCTTTTCGCTTGCCCTGACCTCCGCGAAATTCTGCTTTGTGACCTTGATTGCTTTCATAGTAAGACTTCCTTTCTGGTTTGGTTTGTGTCTTTATCATACCAGATTCTTCGGCTTTTGTCTGTGACAAAGTCACACAAAGTCATTTTAGGAGGAAGCCGCCCCAAACACCGTTTTCTACCGACTGAGAGGGAGCCCGCGGGCTCCCTCTTTTCTGATTGTAAATTTAGGGGTAAATAATGGACGTTTGGCAAAGTCGCCAATCACCGTTTCATTTTTCGCATTATAGTTTTAGGCAATTCAAATTCCGATAGACATGCCCCCCTATGCCAGTTTGGTAAGGGGGCAATTATTGATGCTGCGTTTTTCTCTTATATCGCTTTGATCTGTTTTGAGCCGAATTGCTATAATCGTTCGATACTTCAAAATCATAATCATTGCCACACATCATATAGCGGTTTCGTATATCAGATTTAGGACAGAGCTCGAATACATCATCAGGAAACAGCGTCCTCAATGCCGCGAGATGAGATACAGCCTCAACTTCGTACTCTTTCCATTTTCTTCTTGTCTTATCCCATTCTTTGACTGTGTATTTCTTTTTGGGGTTTGCTGAAGTTGCTTTTTTATTCATCTGCTTTTTCTTGTACTGATTCCAAAGGTCGCAATAATCATCCGAGGGACAGCAATCGTTATAGCTAGCAACAAACACAACATTCATCAAATCACCGTATTTTTGGCATTTGCGATAAGTAGCATTTTTAGATTTATTGCTATATGTCATTCGTGTAGAACGATACATTGGATAACGGCAATACTTCGGTTCTGATTCAACTGTCTTGAGGTCATAATAATGAATCTTACCGCATTTGCATTGACACTTTATGAGCTTTTCTTCACATTCAAGTACAGTTAAACAACCATATTTTGAGCCAATCTGCATTTTATCTCCTTTCACACAAGCAACTGATGAAACAGCCCTTCTCGGGTTGTTTCCAGTGTTTGAGCACCTACTTTGCATAGCTGACAGTTTCGTCACAAGCAGAGAGAAAATCTATGTTTTTCTGCGATCCTTCTAGGAAATGGTAAATAGGGTTGCGTTTGAAACAAGTCCTTTCGGCACTGTTGCCTTCTAAAGCTTTACTGATTAAGCATATATCTGTACACAGTTATATTTTAGCACAAAAAAAGCAGCTCGTCAATAGACAGTCTTTTTTTTCTAATGCTTTTTGATTTCTTTATCTGTATCCGACTTAAACTCTTATTCCCAAATAAAAAGCGATGTCTGTTCTGGAATAAGCCGCTGGCAGTTTGATCGCGAAAAGAACAAGATATGCACACAGCAGGGCTGTCATGCGGCATATGGTCACCGGCATTGATTTTCACTTTCTGATGTGATATAATAGAGCCATCACAGCAACAGCATTCCGAACGCTGCCGGATTGGAGGCATTGCCATGATCGATCTGAACCATCTCGAGAAATACACCGAGAACAACCGCATCGAAGCCAAAAAAGCACTCGGCGGGCTGCCGCACAGCATCTGGGAGACCTATTCCGCCTTTGCCAATTCGCTCGGCGGCATCATTCTGCTGGGCGTTGAGGAATTCCGGGACAAAACGCTGCACACGGTCGATCTGCCCGATCCCGAAGCACTCGTCCGGGAATTCTGGGACGCGGTCAACAACCCGCACAAGGCAAGCGTCAATCTCCTGACGAACAAGCATATCCGCGTCGAAAGGGTGAACGGCGACCGCATCATCGTGATCGAGGTGCCCCGTGCGCAGCGCTATCACAAGCCGGTCTATGTGGACGGGAATCCGTTTCTCGGCACCTACCGCCGCACCGGTGAGGGCGACTATCACTGCACTGAGGAAGAGGTGCGCGCCATGTACCGCGATGCCGGCGTCAGGACGCAGGATATGGCCGTGCTCGAAGGCATGGACAGCACCGTGTTCTGCGCTGAGAGCATCCGCAGCTACCGCGAGCGCATGAAGGTCTCACGCCCGAACCATGTCTGGGAGCGACTCGGTGATGCCGACTTCCTGATGAAGCTGGGCGCGACCGGTACCGGCGAGGACGGCAAGGTGCATCCGACCGCTGCCGGACTGCTGATGTTCGGCTATGCGCAAGAGATCCTGCGCGAATACCCGAATTATGTTCTCGATTACCGCGAGGAATCTGACGACGGCGAACGCTTCGTCTCGTCCTCCGGCGACTGGTCCGGCAATGTGTTCGATTTCTATTTCCATGTCTGCGGCAGACTGCAGCTTGACATGAATATACCGTTTGAAACGGACGGCTGCTCCCGCGCAGACGATACGCCGGTGCAGAAGGCAATCCGCGAGGCGCTTGCAAACTGTCTGGTCAACGCGGACTACTACGGGCGCAATGGGCTGGTCATCGTCCGGCAGCGTGACAGCATCACGATGTCAAACCCCGGCGATTTCCGCGTCGGGCTGGAGGACGCACGCTCCGGCGGTATGTCCGACCCGCGAAACGGCATCCTGATGAAGATGTTCAATCTCATTGATATCGGCGAGCGTGCCGGCAGCGGTATCCCGAGCATTCTGTATGTCTGGAAGCAGCAGGGATGGAGCAAACCGACGATCACGCAGAGCTTCGATCCGAACCGCATCATGCTGACACTGCCGCTGACAAAACGCGCCGATGACAAAGCACCGGTAAAGCGCGCGGATAAAAAAGTGCCGATCAAAACCGCCGCAAGGAAGGATATGATCATTGCCTATCTGACCGATCATGTGCATGCGACTGTCACGGAGCTGTGTGAGCTGCTCGATCTGCAGCCGACCAGCGTCCGGACGATTATTCGGGAAATGACCGCCGAGGGCATTGTCGTCGCACAGGGCAGCAGCCGAACCCGCACCTACAAGCTGAAAGCATAATCCGTCGAAAGCACATTATTTCACAAACCGTGCCGCCGCCTGCGCACTTTGCAGGCGGCGGCTTCTGTTGCGCCGGAAGAAACCGCACAATCAGAATCAACATATTACACTTTGTCTATTGACATATTCTGTGCATCGTGCTATAATGAAATATATAAATATGTATACGAAATCCTGTATATCATTGCGATGGAGGGGATTCTATGAGCAAATTCTGTGAAAACTGCGGAAACCCGCTTCCGGCCAGCGCCAAATTCTGCATTCAGTGCGGTCAGCCGATCCGGACTGCGCAGCCGGTCTCCGAGCCGCTGCCGGAAGCAGCGCCCGAACCTCCGGCTGTACCGGAGGTGCCCGCTGCGCCGAAACCGGAGGAGCCTGTGACGCAGAATCCGGTCGTGCCGGTTCTGCCGCCGCAGCCGGAAACGCCTGTGCCGCCGCAGCCGGAAACGCCGCCCGCAGCGCCGCCCATACAGCAGACGGAGCCGCCTTCGCCGGAACCGCCTGCGGAAGCGGCTGCAAAGGCAAAGAAGAAAAAGGAGCGCAAGCCGAAGAAAAAACCGGAGCAGCCGGCGGCACCGCCTGCACCGGAACCGGCGGCAGAGCCGGAGAACAGCAGCAAACGCTTCGCATTTACGGTCACCGGGGTGCTGTGTGCGGCATTCCTCGCGATCGAATGTCTGCCGTATCTGCTGAAATCGCTGCTGTTCCTGCTTCTGAAGAACACGCTCGCGATGCCGGTGCTCTGCATCCTTGACCTCTGCGGCTATGCCGCCGCGGCAGGGATCCTTCTGCTCGGCGCAAAGCAGATCACCGGGAAACCGAAGCTGCCGCAGGCGATCCTGCTGCCGGCGCTGCTCTTTGCGCAGCGTTCCGCCGATTCGGTTCTGGCAATGCTTTCCTCTGTGTTCAATTCCTATCTGACGATCGCGCTGACGGCTGCGCGTGTCCTGCTGTTCATCGTTCTGGCGGCAGCGGCGGTCGGCACGCTCGGCACACTGTTTTCTCCGAAGGGGAAATGCCGCAGGCGCGGCAGACCGGCGGCATTCCTGCTCGTCGCGTGCGCGGGTCTGTGCATTTCGCTGTTCCCGGTGCTGTGGGCGCTGACGCCGTTCAACAATATCAGCTCGTTCTTCGGCACGATGGCGTTCAAAATGGCAGGAGGGCTTGCGGAGGCAGCGCTGATGACAGCCGCAGCCAATCACCTGCTGAAAAAGCAGGGCGAGGAGACTGCCCCTGCCGGAAAGGGCAGCGCGGCACTTGTGTTCGGAGCTGCGCTCGCCGCGTTCGCGTTCTGCGGGGAGCTTTATGTCATGCACCCGAAGTCCGTGCCGGACACCGTGATCCACGATGTGCAGTTCTATACCGCACAGGGCGCGCTGCTCAAATCCGAGGGCGACATGAACCTCGTGCTGAATGCCTATCTGACTGCCGCCGAGCACGCGAAGGCATGGAAGACCGCGGCGGGCGGCGACACATACAGCGTGCCGGATCAGTTCCGCTCCGATACGATCCTGCAGTATATCGCGCACATGGGCAGCAGCACGGATACACTGAAAATGTATCTGGCGACTTCACTGGATGAATCGGAGATCGATGTCTGGTGCCCGATGCTGATCGACGCCTACCGCGAGAAGCAGAAGACCGGTCAGCTGAACGACACCGACAAGGCGCATTTCGCCGAGGCGATCGGGATGTGCATCGCGGATGAATGCTTCTACCGGAATTATCCGACCTTTGAGGAGCTGAAAAAGGACAAGACCGCGATCCAGCGGGCAATGAACACGGACAGCGCGCTGCAGCATGAGATCGAAGCGGCTGAGGCGATCGCGGTCATCCAGCGCGGCGAGGTCGGTGCCTCCGAAGCGCTCAAGATGCTGTTCGAGATCGCGGAATCTGACAAGGAAAACATGAATATCCAGCTGCTTGCCGGCTATCTCGCATCAGAGAACACATGGGACGGCTCGCAGTATTCCGCGAAGGGCTGCGACGCGCTGGAGCGCTATGCGGAGCTCCGGCAGAAGGCAGAGGGCGGCATGTCCGATGAGGCACTGGTAGAAATGCAGCTCAGCCTCGCGGAAATGATGCAGAATATGAACCAGTTTGACCGTGCCGTGCCGCTGCTTGAGGCGGCGCTCGAAAAGGCACCGGAGAACACCGACGTGATGCAGAAGCTCTCTGTCAGTTATTCCACGCTCGGGAACGACGAAAAGGGCTTTGATCTGAACCGGAAGCTCCGCACCTATCTGCCGAATGAACCGTCTGTGCTGTGGAGCTGCTGCATCGGCGAGCTGAAACAGGGCAAGCGCGCCGAGGCGGTGCGGACTGCCGCGCAGCTCGCGGATATCGTGCAGAATCATCTCGACGGCAACAAGAAGGGCGAGGATCAGCTGCTGTATCATCTTGTGATGTATCTTGCCATCAATGACAGCGACAGCTGGACGGACTATCAGTACCGGGTCTACGAGGGCGATGAACGGACAGACCCGGAGGTGCTGAGCGCGCTGAAGGAAAACGAGTTCCTGTACGAGTATGTGACCGCCGCGTATCTCAGCAAGGACTGGGGCGCGAGAGACAAAATGCTTCCGGCGGCACAGAAGGTGCTCGCCAAGCAGCCGGAATCCGGCAGAGCGAATTACCTCTGCGCACTCGCCTGCTTTGCCAACGACGACTTTGCGGAAGCGCTGAAATACTATCTGCGGGCAGACGAGCTGAACCCGGGTGACCCGACCATTCTGTTCGGCATCGCGAACACCTACGACAAGCTCGGGGAATATGAGAACGCATACGAATACTGCAAGCGGACAAAGGCACATTTCCCGAACGGCTCGGACCACGGGACCGATCTTTACGGCGTCAGCGCACATCTGGGCGGTCTGATGAATTCACTGGAAGCGTATCTGAAAGGGGGGAACTGATATGGCAGCGGTACTGTATCTGACGGTTTTTGTGACGGGACTTCTTTCCGCGTTCCTGTTTCAGGGCAGCAAGCCGCTCAGCCTTGCGGCATCCGCCGCGGCGCTCGTTCTGTTCATCGCGGACCGCTGGCTCCTGAAAAACAGGAAGGGCATGAAGCGTCTGTGCGGTGTGCTGGGCGTCGTGCTGGTCTGCTGCTGCATCTGCATCCCCTCCGCGCCGACGGATTTCGGGCTGATGGACTACCGGAAGCAGTACAAGGCCTATGCAAAGCTCGTGGACAAGAACAAGCATGAGGCGGCAGAGGAGGTCCGCGCAGAGATCCGCAGCAAATACGGCGAGACCGACGATGTGCGCTTTATGGCGGCTGCGGAGGCGCTGATCTGCGGGGAGACCGATGCGGCGAAATCGCTTGCGGACAGCTTTTCGGACAAGACCGCGTATCTGTACTTCATGCTGTATGAGGATATCATCCAGCAGAAATATGAGGACACGGAGACCAGGGCGGATGAGCTGCGGAAGCTGTATGTCCGTGCTGCCAAGCTGCACCCGGAATGGGGCTATGTGCAGAAAAATGCCGGCGTGATGCTCTTCCTGCACGAGGATTATGACCAGGCGCGGTATTATCTGCTCAGCGCGATGCAGAACACCGACGAGCCGGACGGCGAGATCCTCTATTATCTCGGTGCGTCGCTGGTCGAGCAGGGCGAATACGAAAAGGGCATGTCGCTGCTCGGCGAGGCGCTGGACTATGACCTGAGCGAGACCATGAAGGACAATATCTATGTATACGGCATCAAAGCAGGATGGGGGAAGGATGAATCATGAAGATCCGAAGTATTTTCAGGCGCCTGTTCTGCGCGGCGGCGGCATTCTGCATGACGCTGACCGTCCTGCCGGTGCAGACATACGCCGAAGCCGCCAATTCCGTGCTGTCCGCGGACGGGCGAACGATGTATACGCGCTCCGGTCCGATCGCTGTCGGGAGCCGCGCGCCCGGCTACGAGAACAAGACCAGCCAGTTTGCGAACTCCGGCTCGGGCTATGCGGCGGCTTACGCGCACGCCAAGGACAACTGGCAGGCGATGTGCGAGTCGCGGAAGGACAACCCGCCGGTGCAGATCGACAAAAACGTGGAGTCCGTCATGTCCACGCTGACGGAGTATTACGTCAAGGACACCATTCAGGCGGTCTGCACACTCGTTGACAAGAAGATCGCAAACGCCTATATTCTGAAAAACATCATCCCGGAGATGAAGAATGCGCGGAAGGCGGCAAATGCTCTGAACCCGCTGATCCGCTCCCTGTCTGACCCGAAGAACTGGTCACCGGACAATCTCCGGAAGATCAAGGAGCTGACCAAGATCCGCGACGCGCAGTGGCTGCGGTACGCCAACCTGAAGGACGCCAAGCTCACGCTCAAGAATTCGGCAGGCAGACTGATCGGCGGCGTGTTCGCGCTGTACGGCTTCTACGACATGATCACGCGGCCGAAGGTCGGCTACAACAACGCACTGTTTGAATTCGGCGCGCTGACGCTGCGCGGCTTCTCCAATGCCGCGAGCCTGGTGTTCCCGCCGGCAGCGCTTCCGCTCGGCATCACCGAGACGATCCTGACCTGCGATGCGTTTGTGAATCTGGTGAACAGCACCGAAAAGCTCGCCAAGGACAATATTCCCGGCGCCGATACCGTACTAAAGGGGATGAACTGGCTTGGCGGCGTACCCGACTGGATCGTGCAGAAGGGCTGGGAGTGGAATCCGCTCTGGATCTTGTATTACGATGTGCCGCGATGGTATACCGACGCGGAGACTGGCCTGAAGCTTCTGTGGGCGCGCAAAAAATATGAGGAGGAGCACGGCAAGCCGTTCAGCGTCAAGAAGGCGGAGGGCGCAACGCCTGCCGCATCCGGCATCGGTGTCTACAAGCCGAATATCTACCTCTATCCCGAGGAGGAAACGGCATTCTCGGTGCGGTTTGGCACGCCGGAGCTGCTGACGGTCACCGACCCGCTCTATGAAGGCATCTGGCAGGGCAGCGCGCTGCCGGACGGCACACTGACTGTCGGAGAAAACACCTACGGGTTCCTGTTCTATGAATCCGTCACGGAGCCGTGGCTGTATCAGTGCGAGGAGGGCTTCGTCATTCCCGCGGATGACCGTGCGGCGGCGTTTACGCGCATTCTGACGGCATACGGTCTGAACGAACAGGAGATCGCCGACTTCAACGCATTCTGGTGCGGGAAGCTGGAATCCGGCTGCGACTACGCGATGTATCCGCAGCTGACGCAGACCGTTGACGCGGCAATGCCGGTCACGATCAGTCCGCAGCCCGATACCGTGTTCCGCATCTGGTTCGCGTTTGTCAGGGACGATACCCCGCAGCGCGAGGCGGTCCCGGAGGCACTCACACGAGACGGCTTTACCGCGGTCGAGTGGGGCGGCTTCTTCCTGAACTGAATAAAAAAGAGACCGTCTGCGTTTTGCGGGCGGTCTCGATCATTCGGAGCCACTTTTTCTGCGGTTATTTTGCCAAAGCGGCAATTGACTTTTGCACGTATCTGTGATGATCGGCGCCGGCTCAGAGGACAGTACAATTCAGGCACTGCCGGATGTGCAGGAGCTCTTTGAAGGCAAAGAATCCATTTCCATATACAGCGGCATCAACCGCAGGATTTTCCGCGGCGGCGCGGCGCTGACCAGCGAAGCAATGATGGCGCAGAACCTCAATCAGAATGACCCTTTCGGCAATCTCCGGGACTTTAAGGGGCTTCAGAACATTCTGACATATTCCGCTGCGCTTCTCGGCTTATTTCTAATCCGAAAGCCGACTTCGGAGGGCGGGAGACCCCGCTCATAATACTGTGAATCAGGAATCCGCACCGTGATCTGACATGATGGCTTCAAACGCCTGCAGGTATTCCGGATATTTGCCGCTGATCCTCTGGAAATACCGGCGGCAGTATCTGCTGTGATTTTTCAGAAAAATATAGTACATGTCAACCGGCGGTTCATGGCTGAGACGGTCACTTCGCAGCACATCTACGGCAATGAGCGCCTTGATCGTATTG